>JBBRDO010000021.1:0-57617 GCA_038203825.1 Chloroflexia bacterium
TTCGTGACCCCGTTCAGTCCCCATTCGCAGCATATGTCATATTCGCTCTGGTCGTAGTACATGCCGGTTCCCTGGCTCCGCTCTGACTCTATTCTTCGTTGCCCGAAGTCTTCCGCCTGCCGGGAGGCGGCATGAGGAATCGCCTCGCCCTGAGCGCCATTTGGATCGTAAGCTGCGTGTCTGCGTCCTTCAAATCGACGCCCAGCAGGTCGGCGGCCTTCTGCAGGCGATACGCCAGCGTATTGCGATGCACGAATATCTCCCCCGCCGTCTCACGCAGCCGGCCCGCGTGCCCCACAAAGGACTCGACGGTCGAAAGCAGGTGGGTGCCGTACCTGCTGTCTTGCTCCACCAGTGGCCCCAGCGTCTCCTCCACGAACCGCTCCAGTTCTTCCGGCCTGTCCCTGTACAGTAATGCCAACAGGCCAACCGCACCTAGCTCTGAGTGCCTTACCAGCGCCCCTTCGCGCAGCCGTGCCGACACGAGCGCGGCCAATTTCGCTTCCTCAAGAGACTCCGCGGCCCGTGTGACCGTCTTCGAGCTACCTACTCCCCGTGCTAACTGCAATTGCACCGCCTGTGGCAGATGTTGGGCAAGTTGCCCTTCGCTGCCCGGCGCCAGGATCGCGATTACTCCCTCCTCGTAAATGTGCACGGGGATACCCGGCTCGCCCTTGCCTTGCTTATGCTTCAACAGGGTCACGAGCCGCGCAAGGTCCACCTGCTCACCCTCCAATGGTACGAGGAAAGCCACACAAACACTGGCAGGAAGTGCATATCCCTCGTGCCTTGCCAGCGCCAGTGCCTCGGCCGCCGACGTTATCTCTCCTGCCAGCAGGCTCCCAATCCACTCCCCTTCTTCCTGTGGCGCCGACACCTCCCGGCGCGCCTGGAACAGCGCTATCTCCCGTATGATCGCCTGCTCGATCTCGTGTAGCGGTATCTCTCCCTCAATGGCCAGCAGCGGCAAGTTGAGCGCTTGTGCTGCCTGCACTCCCCCGGCGTCCACCTCTCCCCTGATTGCCAACCCGACCCCGCCCAGTGCGGCAAGTCTCTCGACCGTGCTCGCGACATTGGTGCCCAACCTGTTGAGCGTGTCAACGGCCACCAGGGCTACCTCGTTGCCCTTCATCGGCGGTATAGCGGGCGGATATGGGCGCAGCGACACAGCCCAGGTAACGGCACTGTCCAGCCCGTTCTCCCCGGCTAACACCCTCGCCCCTTCAAATGGGCCTCCCTCCCTCAGTAAATCCCTCACCGTGAAGGTCGTTCTCATACGCAAAACTGCCTCGGCTTCTTCCCCAATCCACATGACCAATCACAAATTATGCCAATCTGAAAGGCGAATCGCAAGCGCCATCTGCTCAACGACAGCCTGACAACTCTAAAGACGCGTGCCGGCTGCTCCTTCGTCCAATGGAGTTAGGACTAATGTCATTTGATGTAGGGACTAATAGCACAACAAATAACCTTATCATAAATGCTCATTCATTGTAATATCGTATTGATGAAAGTGGATCAACGGCGTTGTTTGTCCCCTAATAATATACTGAACTAACCCTCCTCTCTGGCCGGATTGGGCATCTGTTATCCTACCGGCACTCCTTTTATGGGGCTCAGTTACGCTGAAACGCGCTCGTACGCGGAATCAGCAGCATTATGAGTATATACAAAATGTATGCAGACCAATCAGGAAAACTGGCGGATCTTGCCCCTGCAATCGATTTAGAGACTATAGTCGCCAATCCGCCTATATCTTCCGGCAAGTCCGTTCAGACGCACATCTTGCCCTCCCTCAACTCCGGCCTGACAACCTGGTGGGTCAACAGGCTAACTCTGCGTGGGAAGGTCATTTCCCTGATGCTCGTGGCCATGTTTCTGCTATTGCCCCTGATTGCCGTGCCCGTCCGGACTATTTTGCTTGACAGTTATAACAGGCTTGAACAGCAGCAAATGCTTACCGACCTCGCTCGCGCTCAGAACGCCCTCAACCGGCAGCTCGACGGCCTGGCCAATTCCGTTCGCGACTATGCATTCTCGGACGGCATATACGCTTACACTACGAATCACAATTCCACCTATATTCAGACAGTCGTCACCAATGCCGACATAAACAACTTCCGTCTCAATGTGCTGGCTATTTACGACCGTTCCGGCAACCTTCTCTATGGCTCAGGCTTCGACTACACGAACAGCCGGCAGGAACCGTTACCTGCCTACTTCTCCGATTCCGCCCGGCAGACCGATCCACTCCTATCCCACGAAGATTTGCCACGCCCCAACAACACTATCGTAAATCTGCCCTCAGGTCCCATGCTCGTGGCCTCCCTCCCCATCCTGACAGATCGCCAAACTGGCCCCTATCAAGGCTCTTTCGTCGTCGGTCGCTATCTTACCGCTGACACCCTTACAGACCTTCGAGACACGACCCAGCTCGACGTTACGCTCACTGCTCCATCAACTGGTGTGAATGCCTCTGCTCCCGCCTCGGCGCCGCTAATTCGAGATGTCGACCCGAACGTCGTGGGTTCTACTGCCGTTCGCGACCTCGAAGGCAACCCCGTGCTGGTATTGAGTGTGACTTCTCCTCGGACAATTTTCCGCCAGGGCGTCAGCACCGTTTTTTACCTGGCGCTTGCCTCGCTCGTGATTGTTGTTGCTTTTGCTGTCCTCTTCATTATACTGCTCGAGCGAGTCATTATAGCGCGTATGCGGCGGCTCACCGCGCGCGTGGCCGAGATCGGCGCTGACAATGATCCTTCGGCGCGCATCAGCGTGGAGGGCGTCGACGAGATAGCCCGTCTCGGCATCTCTATCAATCGCAGCCTCGATTCCCTCGAAAGGTCGGGCCGCAGCAAGAGAGAAACAGAGGCTCGCTACCTGGCGGTAGTCGATCAAACTGCTGAGAGCATCTTCGTAATTGACCCTGACACCGGCTTCTTCCTCGAGTCGAACTCGGCCTTCCGCGAGCTCCTGGGCTACACCAAAGAAGATATGGCGCGCCTGACTATCTACGACGTCGTCGCCGTCGACGGAGTCGTGGTTGACAGGTACATCCGGCGTGTCCTGAGCGAACTGCGGCCCCAGGTTACCGAGCGGCAGTATCTCTGCAAGGACGGCAAGACGGTCCGCGTCGAGGAATATTCATCCACTCTGCGTCGCGATGGCCGCAAGGTCCTCTCTTTCATGGCTCGCGACCTGTCAGGAACCCTTCGCACGGGCGAGAAGACTCGCCGCCAGAGCGAGGAGCGATTCCGAGCTATGGTTCAGAATGCAGCCGACGTTATTACCATTGTCAATCCCGACGGCACTATCCGTTACCAGAGCCCGTCTATCGAGCGAATGTTGGGCTTCAAGACCAGCAGGCTCATCGGCATGAGCATCTTCGACAATCTCCACGATGAAGACGTCAGCCAGATGCAGCGCATGGTCGCCGAAGTCATCGAGCGCCCCGGCACAGCCAAGCGCGCCACTCTGCGCATCCAGCACGCCGACCGTTCCTGGCGCTTCGTCGAGATAATAGCGACCAATCACCTGCGCGACCTTAACGTGGGCGGCATTATCCTTAATATGCGCGACGTCACCGAGCGCAAGGTGCTGGAAGAACAGCTAATGCACCAGGCCTTTCATGACCCCCTGACAGGCTTGCCCAACCGCACCTATTTCCTCGAGCGTCTTAAGACTGCTCTCGACATGTCCGGCAAGAACCAATCGTTGCTTGCTGTGATGTTTGTAGACCTGGACAACTTCAAAGTTATCAACGATAGTCTCGGCCACCACGCGGGCGACCTGCTCCTGGCTGAAGCAGCTCGCACTATTCGTGAAGCAGTGCGCCCGCTTGACACCGTGGCCCGATTCGGCGGCGACGAGTTCACTCTCCTGCTGGAAGACCTGGAGGATGTAGAGGCGGCCGTCGGGATAGCCGAGCGTATTCAGCACGCATTGCACGAGCCGCTCCTGATAGAGAACCACGAGATCTCGGTGGCCTGCAGCGTGGGCATCGCGTTCAGCGATCCCTCCATTCCTAACACCGACCTCGACCCCGAGGAGCTGGTCAGAAACGCCGACATCGCAGTATATCGGGCCAAGGCCGACGGCAAAGCCCGCATCACCCTCTTTGATCGCGAGATGAACCGCTACGCCCTGCACAGGCTTGAAACCGAGATCGAGTTGAGGCGGGCAATCGAGCGCAATGAGCTGGTGGTCTATTACCAGCCCCTGCTTGATTTGTTGACGGGCGCGGTTCTCGAAGTGGAGGCGCTTGTGCGCTGGCAACACCCACTGCGCGGCTTGGTCTCCCCCCTGGAGTTTATACCCCTGGCTGAAGAAACCTCGCTCATCATACCCCTCGGCAAGTGGGTGCTGGAAGAGGCTTGCATGCAAGCGCAGGCTTGGAAGGGGCTGGGGAAGGGCGCGGCCGGACTGGTAGTCTGTGTCAACGTCTCGGCAAGGCAGTTCCGCCAGAATGGCCTGGTGGAGGATATCGCTCACGCTCTGGAGATAAGCGGCCTTCCCCCCGGCGATCTCAAGCTCGAAATCACCGAAACAGTCGGCATGGAAGATCCTGCGCAGTCCCTCGCCACGCTCCGCGAGCTGAAGGCTCTGGGCGTAAAATTGGCGCTCGACGACTTCGGGATGGGCTACTCGTCGCTGAGCTACCTGAAGCACTTCCCCGTGGACAGCATCAAACTGGACAGGTCTTTTATTTCGGGCCTGGGCAACAACAGGCAGGATACGGCCGTTGTTTACGCCGCCGTGAGTTTCGCCAAAGCCCTCCACCTCACGATCACCGCCGAGGGCATTGAGAATAACGCGCAGGTAGAGCAGCTACGTGCGCTCGGGTGCGAGCTTGGGCAGGGCTTCTTGTTCTCGAAGCCTCTACCGTCCTGGGAAATGGCTGAGTACCTTATCTCCCACGACCCCTCCGCCCAAACCCTCCCCCTCCTGAACGCCGTACGCACCATGCTATGAGGAGAAGTGATAAGTGATCGCGCATGACGTCTCACTTATCACTTATCACTTCCCAATGACAACCACCTGCCCCTCTTCCACCCCTGTTAGCACTTCCGTATCACTGCTGTTGGAGAGTCCGGTTTCGACCTCCACTTTTTGAGTGGTGCTTCCGTTCTTCACGGTTACATACTGTCGGTCACTGACCGTTACGAAGGCGCGGTTAGGCAGCAGCAGCACATTGTCCTTGCGCTGGGCAGTAACATCAACGTTGGCCGCCATGCCTTCGCGCGGCACCACTCCGTCTTGCACACCGAAGCTAATTGTCGCCTGGTACACTGTGCTGCCTTGTTTCTGCGTGGCTCCCGGCGCCAGTTCGTCGATCTTGCCCGGCAATTTCACACCCGGATATGCGTCTAGAGTCACCGTGACGGCCTGTCCCACCGATATGCGTCCCACGTCTATCTCGTCAATGTCGGCCTTCACGCGTAATGAATCGGTGTTTGCTACCGTCATAACCGGTTGCAGCGCCCCCACCACTTCCCCTATGTCCAGGTTTTCCGTCAGCACCGTGCCATCAATGGGCGACACGATCTGCGTGTTCGCGAGTTGAGCGTTGGCGCTACCTACCGAGATTTGCGACAGCACTATCTGCTGCTCCAGTATCGAAATATCGGTGTCGTTCGGCCCGCCCTTCACCTTATCCAGCGCGGCCTGCGCCTTGTCTGCCTCCGCCTGCGCCTGTTTTATGTCGTCCGGCGTGGCCCCCGCTTTGACCTTATCTAGCGCTGCTTGCGCCTGGGCTACGGCGCCTTCGGCTGCCTTCACATCCTCGGCTGACGACCCCGCCTGTACCGCGTCGAGCGCGGCCTGTGCCTTGTCCACGCCCGCCTGTGCTGCCGCTATCGCGCTCGTGGTGCCCCCCGCCTTCACCTCGTCCAATTTCGCCTGGGCTTGGTCGACTCCCGCCTGGCTTGCCGCGAGGTCCTGCGCGGTCGGCCCCGCCTTCACCTTGTCGAGTTTCGCCTGCGCCTGGTCAACCCCGGCCTGCGCTACTGCCACATCTTCTTCTGTGGGCCCCGCCTTCACCTTGTCCAGCGCGGCCTGCGCTTCCTGTATCGTCGCGTCAGCCTGGGCCAATTGCGCTATCTCAGTCGTCTTGGCCGTATCGTAACTCAACTGTGCCTGCTCCACTCTCGATTGCGCATCTTCCACATCGCGCAGTGCCTTGGCTTCACGGTTCTTGTCGTCCTCAGTCAGGTCTTTCGCTTTCTTCTGGCTGTTCTCGTCCTTTACCTTGCCGTACACATCCTGCACATTTTGCAAAGCATTGGACGCCTGCGCCAGGTCGAGTCGCGCCTGCTCCTTGGTGTTCGATGCCAGTGCTGCCGTGTTAGTGCGCGCTGCATTGGCTTGGTCCAGCTTCGCCTGTGCTGCAACTATGTCCGCCTGCGTGGGACCAGCCTTCACTTTGGCGAGGCTCGCGTTCGCCTCATCTAGTGCAGCCTGGGCGACTGCTATGTCCTCTTTGGTTGGTCCCGCAGCAACCGCGTCGTACTGAGCCTGTGCGCCTCTCAATGCTGCTTCTGCCTGGCTGATCTGGGCTGGCGTTGCCGGTTGCTTTGCCGATTCGAGGTTCGCCTGTGCCTGCTGTAACGTCGCCTCGGCCTGCTTTATATCCTCTGCCGTTGGCCCCTTCTTAACCGCGTCGAGTTTAGCCTGTGCCTGATCAACAGCTGCCTGCGCTGCAGCTATGTCCTCAACCCTGCTGCCTTTCTTCAGGTTGTCCAGTTGAGCGGTGGCCGCCGTGAGGTCCGCCGTCGCTGCGGTAATGTCCTCCGGCTTTGCTCCCTCCTGCGCCTGCTGCAATTTCAGCTTGCTGATCTCAAGTTGCGCTTCCGCCTGCTGCACGCCGCGGTCAAGGTCTGCCGACTCCAGTTGCGCCAGTATTTGGCCCATCCTCACAATGTCGCCCTGCTTAACATTGATCTTCACGACACTTCCTGATGCCTTGAATGCGAGCGATGCGCTGACGTCCGCCTGTAGCTTGCCTGTCGTTTGGACTGTCGAGATGATCGTGCCGCGCCTCACCACTGCCGTATCGGCCGCCGGGGCCGGTTGCAAGAACCACCACGCCGCCACGCCAATGACCGCCAGCACCAGCACTACAGGCACGATCAGCCGGGCCAAGCTCCTCCTGGGCCGGGTGATCTCCATGTCTTCGCCCGCTATCGCAGCTGTACTTGGAAAGCCGCCGGTCATGCCGGGGCTTGTTATATTGTCAACACCATTACTGTGCGCGACCACGCTGTCTGTGCTTGCCGGCTTTTTATCTAAAGTATCTTTTGCCATTTTGTCCTCAATCTATTATGTAACGGCAATCGCCGCCTGCCCTCCCCAATCAAGAATAAAGAATTCAAAATTAAGAATGGCATTCTACTCATACCTGAGCGCCTGGCTCACTTTCAAGCGCGCCGCCCCGAGAGCGGGGCCGATGCTTGCCACCATGGTCAGCGCCAACGTGAACAGCAACGCGCTGGCTACTACGTCCATAGGGAAGATGAAATCGAGTGGGAATAGCACCTGCTCCATCAGCCACACCAGCAAGCGAGCCAGGGGCCAGCCAAGCAGTACCCCGAAAACGAATCCCGCCCCGCCCATAGCCAGCGCCTCGGTCAGGAACACCTGTATGAGGTGGCCGTTGCGCCCGCCGACCGCCCGCATAACCCCGATCTCCCGCCTCCTCTCCAGGACGTTAAGAGTAAGCGTATTGGCCACTCCGATGCCGCCGATCGTCGCGACTATCACCGTCATAGCGTAAAGCAGGATCGTCAATATCTTGCTCGCCTCCAGGCTTGACGCTTTGTCTGCGTATGCCGCAAGCATGCCCGGCGAAAGGTCTCTGTATCGCTTTTCTATCGTTGCCAGTGTAGCCTCTACCGACGGGCCGTCGTGTGCCGTGAACCGCACTGAGAAGAAGTCGGCCTGGTTGCCCCGGTGCAGCATCGTGTTCGCGGTCTCCAATGGCACGAACACTTTGCCCTGCGACGACGATTGTAGGCCCTGCGCGTTGTCGTCCACCATACCCACTACGGTGAGCAGCTTGTCTTCGCCCCCGACCCGCAACTCTATCCGGTCGCCCACCGCGTATCCGCCTCTTTCGGCGAAGCGCGACGACAGCACCGCGCTCTGTAGCTCGTCATCTGTGAGCCACTTGCCCCCCGTCAGCTTATACTGGTACAGGCTCGTGCCCGGAGGCATGCCCCACATTGTCACTTTCAGATCGCCAATCGCCGCACTCGAGCTAACCCACGGTTCGGCCTTTTCTATACCGGGTCGCGATTCGAGCGTCTGGGCAAAGCTCTCCGTGACAGGCGTCTGGAACCACACCCAGGCATCTGTGCCGTAGACGTTATAGGCGTTCTCAATAGACAGGTTCACCGAGTCGCTCGTGCTCTGCGCCGCCAGGAAAGCAGCCGTGGCCAGCGCGATAGCCCCAATCGTCACCATATTGCGGGCTTTGCGCCGCCCCAGGTTGCGAAGCGCCATGCCCGGTAATCGCGGCAGCGCCTTCCAGTTCTGTATAAGCCTATCCAGAAAGCCGTGCCCATAAGTCGCCGTTATGCCGTAGCTATCGAGTGCCTTGCGCACCGTAATTGTCGTGCCCCGCCATGCAGGCAGGAAGGCAGCCAGCGTGGTCACTCCCACCCCCACCGCTATCCCCTGCGCAACGTCCAGCGGGTCTATCGAGATACCGCCTATGGTCAGGTTAAACAGGTTGCCTAGATACAAAAGCAGGCCATAGCCACCGAGCACGCCCACCACGAGGCCCAACGATGTGCCCAGCAGTCCGTACAATATTCCCGCCACTACATACACCCGGACAACCTGCCCGCTCGTGGCTCCAACTGCCTTCATAGCGCCAATCTCCCCCATCTGCTCCGAGATCACCGCCGCCAGCGTGTTCGCCACCAGGAACGACGCGATTGTCAGCCCCACCAGCGAAAACACAGTCATTAGCAAGACCAGTGCGTCGAGTTGCCGCTTGCCTACGTAGTCGTTCGGGTTGCGCTCCCAGTAGGAGCCATATTGCAGGTTGCGCTTGTCAAACACGCGCTCGATCTGGTGCCTGGTGTCGGCGCGCACGCCCGGCGAAAAATCTTTCAGCCGCACCAGTATCTGGTTCGCGCCGCCCACACCATCCATCTTCTGCACTTCGTCCTGCGTCGTATAAGCTACTGACGTGCCTATAATATTGGCCGACGGATAAGACGGCGACTTGGCGAAGCC
This sequence comes from Chloroflexia bacterium, assembly GCA_038203825.1. GTDB lineage: Bacteria > Chloroflexota > Chloroflexia > QHBQ01 > JADMIH01 > JADMIH01. The sequence goes on from JBBRDO010000021.1 coordinate 9,241, forward strand.
CACCACGGTTAGGGTGTGTGTAGCATCGCCTTCGCCCGACCTGTACGTGAGTTGGTCGCCGATCTGCACAGGAGTGATATCCCGCACTGACAGTTCAAGCACAGTCTCGCCCCGCCCCGGCCACTTCCCTTCCACCAGGTCCAGCTTGTTAACCCTGATATCAGAGAAATCTCGAACACCGTTGAACAGCATATCGCGCCACGCGCCCGCCGCGTACCACTTCGTGTAATACTGCGCGCGCAACTCCGAAGTGTCCACGTTAGGCACCTGCGCGACCGCTTCTATCAGGCTGGCGGGCGCGCCTCCCAACCACCAGCGCATATCCTGCTGCGAGTTGTTGTTATAAGCAGCAGCCTGCGCAGCCGTCATATTCTTCGAGGTCGAAGTGATAGCCATCAATCCGGCCACGCCGATCACGATCCCGATAATCGTCAGGAAAGACCGCAATCGTCTGCGCGTCAGGTCTCTATAAGCTTTGCGTACCGAAAGAAACATGGTCCTTACTATTATACCCGTTCCCTATGTGCTTAGGTCCAATACGGTAGAATATATGATAGCCCATAGACACATTTGCTTATCAGGGATGACTACATGAACACCCACTTCAGCGGCAACAGAAGATACCTCTATGAGTACAGTGATTTGGTCCTGGTGCGTTGCCCGCGCTGCGACAAGTGCGCACGAGTCTCGCCTGTCTCCCCTGTTGCCACCGAGAAGAACAAACAGGGCATCGTGCCTTACGCGCAACTTATGTTCGCCCCACGTAGGCTTAGCTGCCTGCATTGTGGCTTTGTCAAAGACTGGCAGGGCAAGAAAGTAGCTCAGTTCGACGATGGCCGCGACTGGTATTTCGGCGCCCCTCTTTGGCTTCAGGTGCCGTGCTGCGGCAAAACCCTGTGGGCCTTCAACGAACGGCATATCCAGTTCCTCGAAGACTTTGTGAGCGCAAGCTTCCGCGAGACCCACTACGGCGCCAGCCTCGCAAGCCGCTTGCCTGAATGGATGAAGCTCGGCAGGAACCGAGTCGAAGTTCTGAAATGCTTAGACAAATTGCGTCTGTTGCTGGCGTCCGAATAGCCAACGATCCCCTTTCTTAACCAAAACTTAACTTTTCGCCCTACGTGCCTTAACGAACAACCGTTAAACTCGTATCGTAGCTGCCTGAACACGTGTCATTCAGTGTTGTATTATGGTTATGGAGGACCTGGGCAATGGCGGAACCTAATGTGCTGAATGGGGTAAATGGGCTCGTAGAGCGCGAGCGGCTAGCGAGGGTGCTGGTCGTCGACGATGAGCCTATGATCCTCGAGATGCTCACCATTGGCCTCAATTACGAGGGCTTCGAGGTAAGCATCGCCCGGGACGGCGATGAAGCGCTGCGTCAGGCAGCGACTCACAAGCCCGACGTCGTGATCCTGGACGTAATGTTGCCCGGCCTGGACGGCATTGAAGTATGCAGGACCCTGCGCGCCGCCGGCGACGTGGGCATCCTCATGCTGACTGCCCGCATCGAGCTCAAGGACAGGGTACTCGGCCTGGAGAGTGGCGCTGACGATTACCTGGTCAAGCCCTTCGCCTTCAAGGAGTTGGTCGCCCGCCTGCGAGCCATCCTCCGTCGCAAAGGCATCAACATGCAACAGGTGTTGAGAGCAGGCGACGTAGCGCTCGACCGCCAGTCGCGCCGTCTTACCAGGGGCGGCACTATTATTGACCTTACACAGCGTGAGTTCGATATGATGGAGCTCTTCCTCAGTCACCCCAGGCAGGTATTCACCCGCGACGTCATCCTCAACCGCGTGTGGGGCTACGACTACCTGGGCGACACTAACGTGATAGACGTGCACATTCGCCACCTGCGTGAGAAGCTGAGCGACGAGAGTCGCACCCTCATAAGAAGCGTGCGCGGCGTCGGCTATTCGCTCGAGCCTCCAGATGGCCTCGCTCTGACCGACTAGCACAGGTCGCAATCCGCAATACGGCAATCGGTATTCAGGAAACAGAAACTTGGCACTAAAGAACAAACTGAGAAGCATAGGCTGGAATCTGCCTGTCGGCGTGCAACTGAGTGTGATATACGCAGTGTTGCTGGCCGGCGTGCTCACCCTGCTGGGGTTCGCCCTATACTCGCAACTCGATAAGTTCATGGTTCAGAACACCGCCGACCGTCTCAACCGCTTCACCCAGCCCGTACTGGCGCGTCCCTTCTTCGGGCGCGACCAGGAAGGCCCTTATTCCTTTCCTTCCACTCCCCCGCAAGACACCACACTACCTGACTCCAGGCGCCGTCCGTTTTCCATCGAGCAGGATGCCGCGCTTATGGTCCGCACCCTCAGCGGTTCCAACGCAGCCGTGGCCGTTCTGTCCTCCTCAGGCACCATCATTACTTCTACCCAGGCCACAATTACCTCGACCGAGGTTTACTTGCCCGCCTTGCCCGCTGATTGGAAGGCCCGGGTAGACGCGGGCAACGGTATGGCCCAGTGGGAAGTATCCGAGTCGGGCCACGAGCGCAGCCTGGTGGTCGTGACCCGCTTCATCCCGATATTTCAAGGGCAGCAGTCCGGCACAGGCACATCAGCGTTGGGTGCTAATGCCCCACAGACAACCACACAGTCAGGCCCCGTAGTCTCCCAACCGGACGAATACTACATCGAACAGGTAGCTTCTCTCGGAGCCGCCGACGACATCTTGAACCAGTTGCGCCTCTATCTGGTGCTCGGCATCGTGCTTGGCACAATCGTTGGTGTCTTGTGCGGTCTGTGGCTGACGCGGATCATATTGCGTCCGTTGGACAAACTGGCCGGCACCGCGGAAGCCATCGCGGCGGGCGACCTCCGGCGGCGCGTGCGATTTCCCTTTGGCCGCAACGAAGTGGCCCGCGTGGGAGGCGCCTTTGACCACATGGTCGACCGCATAGCCGAGAACATCGATTCGCAACAGAGGTTCGTGGCTGATGCTTCGCACGAGTTGCGCACTCCTCTAACCTCCCTCGAAGGCCTGAGCGAGATGCTATTGATAGGTGCCGACCGAGGCGACGAGCGAGCCATGCAGCGCACTGTGCGCGCCATCTATGGCGAGCTTGGTCGCATGAGCCGCCTGGTAGCCGACCTGCTCACCCTTTCGCGTCTCGATAGCTCTGTGCCTCTGACGCTTCAAACTGTGGACGTGGGCCGCCTTCTTCGCGACATCGCCGATCAGATGACCCCCATAGCTGAGGCAAAAGACGTCCGCCTCATCGTGGACTCTAAGCAGCCCACCGCCGTTCAGGCCGAGCCGGACAAGTTGCGCCAGGTTGTGTTGAACCTCGTCGACAACGCAGTGCGCTTCTCGCCTCCAGGCAAGCCGGTGTTGATGACGGTTCGCCATGACCCCGCTCACGACCAGGTGCTCGTCGATATACAGGACCAGGGGCCCGGTATCCCGGCCGAAGATTTGCCTCACATATTTGACCGCTTCTATAGGGGTGACCCCTCACGTGCCCGCGCCACGGGCAACAGCGGCCTCGGGCTGGCAATCGCCCAGGCTATAGTACAGGCTCATGGCGGCACTCTGAGTGTCCTATCGACTCCCGGTGGGGGCGCACGCTTCACCGTTGCCCTCCACATCGGTGAGCCTGCCGAGGCCAAAGAAACCACTCAAGCAATGGCCTACGTAGAACAAGCCGAGCGTGTTTCCCTGCGCTAAAGTTGCCACGCAAATATAGTACCTATATGTTCAGCCCAATGGCACTGTAGGGCTATTCTTGTTTAACCGACTCACTGGTAAACTCTCAAGGTGAGCATTTTGACTGCTGAACAAATACGTGCCGGCGTTCCCGCCAGCCTGGCGCGAGATGATAAACCCCATGTTATTTAGGGCGTTCACCAAGTCTGCTGCCTTTCCGGGGTTAGCGTTTGCCGCTGTTGCTCTCGGAGCCCTCTATTTTGCCTTGATGAGCGGCCACCTGCATAGCATAGATGGCCTCATTACATATCGTCAGGGCGAATCGCTAATATATGAGCATTCCCTGTTCTTCAGCCGGCCACTGTGGCCCGGAGCGCCATGGATGACCAGTAAGTATGGGATCGGCCTTTCCCTGCTTTATATGCCCGGTTTGCTGATCGGATCCTGGTTGCATGCTTACACTCCTATGGTTGGCAAGAAAGCTTTTGATCTGATACTGTTCTATACCGATCCCTATTATGCCTGGGCAGGTGCGCCTGTGTATATATTGATCACGGTAACTGCTGCATGTTTGGTGGCTTTCGTATGCAGAGAGCTCGGTCTGAGCCGAAATCTTAGTCTGTGGTCTTTCGCCCTTTATGGCATTGGCTCCCCGGCGCTTATCTATTCTCGCGGTGATTGGTCACAGCAACTAGAAGCCCTGTGCTGGATTGCCGCCATTTACGGTGCTCTCAAGTTCCGTCGTTCCGGCTCGTCTGGCGCAGTTCTTTGTAGTCTAGCACTGGCTTACGCTTTGCTTACGCGCCCGGTGGAGGGTTTGCTTATCAGCGTCGCCATCCTGCTGATATTAGCACCTAATGTGCGACTCAGGACTTGGTCTGGCGTACAATGGCGAGGCGTGATCATCGCCGGCCTTGGCGCTTCATTGGGAGTTGTGCTTACTCTTGCGATCAACTGGGCGCGGTACGGCTCCCCCTTTGTTTTTGGGTACGAAGGTGAAGGTTGGACAAACCCACTGTGGGTTGGACTTATCGGCAGCACGATAAGCCCTGCTCGCGGTATCCTGTGGGAGTTTCCGGCTGTGCTGTTCCTGCCCGCGGGCGTTGTGTCACTGCTCCATACGTCTCACCGGAAAGTGGCTGGTTTACTCACACTCTTGCTCCTGGTGCAACTGGTCAATGTCTCTGCCTGGTTGTGGTGGTGGGGCGGTGTGGATTACGGTCTACGTCTCTTTGTGCCTGCGCTGCCGCTGCTCGCCGTCTTCTCGGCCGTTGGCCTCAGCCGCCTGGGCAAAAGCGTACGTAACCGCGTCGCGTTAGTGGCTATTGTTGCTGCATTGCTCTTCTCAATACCATGTATCCTGACCGACCTGTATGCGGGCTATGGCGAAACTTACGATGGAACTCTAGACAGCCTTCGCCTGGATAGCTACCCACTGTTCAGTGCGTTCGGCTATATGCACCATCTCGTAGCGACCCATCCACTCGATCTTACCGGAATTGACATAATGTGGGTGAGACTCGTCGGTCAAACGGGTGGGTTATCGCTCTTGCCCATGGTGTTTCTGCTAATATTGGCGTGTGTAGCCGCTGCAAGGGCCATAGCGCAATCCCGGCTAACCATGCCGCAGAATGGCGCTGTCACCGGAACGAGATCTTCGCTTGTTCTTACCGGTGCGGAAGAACTTTAGCCAGTATGTCAACAGCCACCTCCAGCCCAAATATACTTATTGCCGCTCGTGCGCTCGGCGTGGCGCGGGCATCAAAAGCTGACCTTCGCAACCTTCTGCTAATAGCCGTTGGCTTTGTGGGCGTGCTACTAGCGATCCCGCCCACCCGCACCTACCCGATGAACGATGACTGGATATACTCGCAGTCGGTGAGCGAACTAACACAGTTAGCCTATAAGCCGCATGACTGGACCCAGCCCATTGCTATCGGTCACCTAGGCTGGGGTGCGATCTTCGCCGCGCTATTTGGCAATACTTTTACTGTTCTTACTATCGCCAATATGGTCATGAGCTTGGCCTGCCTTATTACTTTCTATCTGCTCCTGCGGCAGTTACAGGTAGCCCCACGTCCCGCGTTGTTTGGGGTTGTCCTGCTCGGCTTTAACCCCATCTACGTGTACGTAAGCTATAGCTTCATGACAGATGTGACATTTCTGTTCTACATCCTGGCCGCCTGCCTCCTCTTCATGCGCGGTCTGGAAGGGCGCGGTGAAGCCTACCTCTGGCTTGGTGGCCTTGCCACCGCGCTGGCCTATCTGACGCGCCAGTATGGTATCTTGGTGGTCGTGGCTGCGCTCGCCTACCTGTGGCTATCTCGCACCTGGACATGGAGGCGTGCTATCTCAATGTTGGCGCTGCCCGCACTGGCCGTTACAGGTTACGCTGTTTGGCAACATTTCCAGCCGCAAACCCTCATCACTGTACAAATGAACCTGGTGCAACAGGATATGTTCAGCGACCTCTCGGGTTACTTTGACAGCCGAATGCTGAGAGTGGCCTGGCTTGCCCAGAGTCTTGGCCTTTGCCTGGCTCCCTTACTTATATTGCCCCGTCGCATAATATGGGCCATCCCACTTTTTGCTGTCATCGTTTACTATCAGTTTCAGAGTCTTCGCATCGCCGGAAGCCTCTTCCCCGAAAACGGAAATGTCATAGATAGCACCGGTCTTCTACTGTACAACTACGATGCCAACCAGGTGTGGAATCAGGCAGTCTGGGCTCTGCTTGGGATCGTTGGGGCTCTCATATTCGCTGTCTTTCTCCTTTCCTGGATAAAGGACATTGCTGTATACCTGAAAACCCGGCCATGGCAACGAAAGCAACAGTCACTAGGTGTCGCCGTCGTGCCATACACGTTGGCTATCATGCTGGCTGGCGTGGTCCTGCTGGCTACACCCTTTCTCTTCGATCGCTACTGGCTGGCCGTCTTGCCCCTGCTCATGATCGCGCCGCTTCGTAGATTCAGCCTGCCTGCGACCGACATGCCCGTCGAGCCAGGAATGACCGGTAGCGAACTCCCGCCGTCTGACGTGCGCAGTTCCTCGCCTGTCTCCTGGCCCTTGCGATGGGCCGCTCTTGCCGCCATTGCCCTATTCTCCTTGCTAGCCATACGCGACTATAGAGAACATGCTACAACACGCTGGCAAGCCGCGCAAAGCCTCCTCGAGCGCGGTGTGCCGCCCACAGAAATAAGAGCGGGCTACGAAGTAGATGGTTGGTATAACTTCAGGAGCGGGGCCCAGTACATCCGCCAGACCGGAGATATGACCCACATCAACTACCCTCCCGATGCAGTCATCAACGCAACGTACATGGTAAATGACTTGCCCGTCAAAGGCTACATCCAGATCGGCGCCCTCACATATCGCTCATGGCTGGACGGCGGGGTGGTGAAACAGGTGCTCATACTTCAACGGCAGTGATCCTCTTCTTGATGGGGGTAACACGAAGCCAGAGTGGGAGATTACATAGATGTCCGTAAACAAAGCAGATTGGGTAGAGGCGCTCGAAGAGATACCCTCTGTAGGAAAAGCCGGAGGTATAACAACGAACGCCTCAAGCCCCGACGACAAAGCGCGTGCCGCCCGTGATCACCGCTGGCAGCTTGCTTTCTTCGTGGCCGTATGCTGCATTGTGCTCCTTATGCTGTTGGGGCCCGGCCTCGTCCCGCCCAAGGTAGACAATCTCCACTATGTCTATCTCGCACACAGCATGACTGAAGGCAAACTGACCGTCGATAATATTCCCGCAAGCTACTCAGACGTCGTCACGTGGCAGGGCCACAAGTACCTGCCCTTTGGCCCCTTGCCAGCGGTCCTCCTCATACCGTTCCTTCCCATCCTCGACCTCGGCGTGCACATCGTCTGGATAGGGTACCTCCTTACGTTGCTCAACATCTGGCTGTTATACAAAATACTGGGCGCCACCGGTATCAAAGATGAGCGCAGACCCTGGGCAGTATTGCTCTTCTTCGGCGGAACTGTTTATCTCTCTGTCGCCCTCGTAGGCTCCTCCTATTTTCTGGCTGCGGTACTCACCGTCACCTGTGTGCTGCTGGCCGTCCTCGAAATGTTGACCAAACGCCGCCCCTGGCTCATCGGCTTCTTGATCGGCCTGGCAGGCATGAGTAGACTCACCTCCATTTTCGTGCTGCCCTTCTTCATGTGGATGCTCTGGAAAGGCACTGCGTCCAATCCAATGGCTGATCCTCCAGGCCCGCACGACCCGGCACAAGCCCAGGCGGCTACTCGCCTGTCCAGGTTGGCTGTCAACTATGCTCTCTTGTTTGCCGGGTTGGCCGTGCCGCTTGTCCTGCTCCTAATCTACAATTACCTTCGCTTCGACAACTTCCTGGAGAGCGGCTACAACATGGCCGTTCTCAGTTATCAACCTTTCGTCGACGCCCGGGCATACGGTCTCTTCAGCCTGGCGCATATTCCCAAGAACTTGTTCATGATGTTCCTGCAAGGGCCAATGGCCTACCCTTCGGAAGATGCGGGTGTTCTTCTGTTCCCATATATCATGCCCAGTCCGTGGGGCATGGGTCTAATCTATACTTCTCCGGCCATCTTCTATGCGTTCCGCAGCAAGTTCAAAGAGCCATTTGTGAAAGCATGCTGCCTGGGCATCGCTGTGGCTATGATTCCCATCATCACCTACTACGGGATAGGTTGGATCCAGTTCGGTTACCGCTATGCGCTCGATTTCCTGCCACTGGCGCTTCTGCTTGCGGCGCGCGGGTTCCCCAAACCCATGAACAATCTCTCAAAGGCCCTTGTGCTTGTCAGTGTCGTAGTTAGCACTTGGGGTGCTTTCATCTTGCTAACGTGGATCCACATAGCGGGCTAGCTGGGCAATGCCACTATCACGCGTATTCCGGCAACCAATCCCCGTGCGCAGCTATCAGATCGTCCACCATCGACCAGATCTGGTTGAGATCCAGTTCGGCGGCTGTGTGCGGGTCAAGCATGGCGGCATGATAAATGTGTTCCCGCTTGCCGGTGAGCGCCGCCTCGACGGTTAGTGCTTGCACATTGATGTTCGTTTGCATCAACGCGGCCAGATGAGGCGGCAGCGCTCCCACCTGTACAGGTTGTACCCCGTTCTTGTCCACCAGGCACGGCACCTCAACACAGCATCCGTTGGGAAGGTTGTCTATCAGTCCCCGGTTCTGCACGTTGCCATACACCACGCGCTCCGTTCCCGTCTCCATCGAGTGTATGATCAGCGACCCGTACTCACCTGAGTGCTTTATGGCTGGGGTCGCCCGATCTTCCCGTTTCTCCTCCTCTCGCTTGCGACTAGCACGTTCTTGCTCGGTCCCTTCCGTCGAGCCTCGCGCCATGCGCTGCAGCCACAGGTCACTCTGCAACTCACCGTATCGCTGGATGATCCCCAGGTCCCCTGCCGCAGATGCCTCCGACCGCTCGAATTCGGCACACAGGCTATCCCAGCCTTTCAACTGGTCTTCACAGCGTCCAATGTACTCATCAAGGGGTATATTGAACTTCTCGATCAGGTCGGGCCGGTCGCGCTTGATGAACCATGGTACATACTCAGCAAAATGCTCACTCGACTCAGTGACGAAAAATCCGAGCCGCGCCAGCATCTCATAGCGAACGCGGTTCCACGCAGGCACGCGACCTTCCGCTTCCACCTGGCGAATAAGAGGATACAAATCGATGCCGTTCCGCTCGAACCTCAAATAGAAGGCCATGTGGTTTATCCCCGCACAGACGTAATTGACCTCCTCGACCGGCACTCCAATATCCTTGCACAGTTGCGACGCTGTGCCCTGCACGCTGTGGCACAGGCCAACAGTATTTATCGACGTGGCGCGGTTCATGGCCCAGGTCACGGTCGCCATTGGGTTCGTGTAATTTAGAAACGTCACATCGGGGCACACTTCTTCCATCACCCTGCACATCTCCAGCATGACAGGTATCGTGCGTAGCCCGCGCATGATGCCTCCTATGCCCAGGGTGTCCGCGATCGTCTGTCGCAACCCGTACTTCGCCGGTATCTCGAAGTCAGTTACGGTGCCCGGCTTGTACCCACCGACCTGTATCATGTTGATCGCGTAGTCCGCGCCGTCGAGAGCTCGGCGGCGATCGGTCGTGGCCTCTATACTCCCGTGTGCTCCCATCGATGTCGAGAGCGCCCGTGCGACCCTCTCCGATATGCGCAGCCGTTCAGGGTCAATGTCGAACAGGCAAATATCGGCACCCGCCAGTTCGGGAAAACTATAGATATCCCCCAGCAGGTTCTTGGAGAATACAGTGCTGCCTGCCCCAATAAAGGTGATCTTGGGCATCTTCCGCCTCCGCTAACAAAGTTACACAAAACCTATTGACAGCCGGATAATCAGGTGTTATCATGGGAGCGTTCCCATGGCAAGGGCTATTATACATTAAACCACGCGCAATTCGGCTTTATCTCAAGGTTTTATCGCGGACGTTCCCTGTGAACGCTCCCACGGACCCATCAAAGGACAGTCGCCAATGTCCACCACGCTGGTAGAGATAGCCAAACAGGCCGGTGTTTCTCGGTCTACCGTTTCGCGCGTGATCAACAATCACCCCAATGTTGATCAGGCAACCCGTGCCCGTGTGCGCCTCGTCGCCGAAAGCCTCAATTACCAGCCCAATATCGCCGCAAGAGGCCTCGCCGTCGGCCGCACGCGCATCCTCGGCCTTGCCATCCCGATGGTCGTTTCAGCCCTCTTCTCCGACCCCTACTTCCCCATCCTGATCCAGGGCATCACGTCGATGTGCAACGTGATGGACCACTCCGTCATGCTGTGGCTCACCGAACCAGAGTACGAGCGCCGCATGGTCCGCCAGATCCTGGGAGGCGGCATGATCGATGGTGTGATCATCGCTTCCGCCCTCATGAACGATCCGATCCTTGATGCGTTGGACAAGCGCGGCTTGCCCTTTGTGCTTATCGGCAGGCACATTGCGGGCGACTCGGTTAGCTACGTTGACGTAGACAACAAGAACGCCTCGCAAGAAATGGTCGCGTACCTATTGCGCCTCGGTAACCGGCGCGTCGCCACCATCACCGGCCCTCGTAACATGGGTGCAGGCTTGGACCGCTTCGAAGGCTATACTGCAGCATTACACGACCGTCGTATTCCCTTCGACCCCGACCTGGTAGTTGAGGGCGACTTCACAGAAGAAGGCGGCTACAGGGCCATGCAGCGACTCCTGCCCCTCGGTCCCGATGCCGTCTTTGCTGCCAGCGACATTATGGCCGTCGGTGCAATGCATGCCATCCACGAGGCCGGGCTGCGAGTGCCCGAAGACATGGCAGTTACCGGTTTCGACGACATTCCCCTTGCCGCTCGCACCAACCCTCCACTTACAACCGTCCGGCAACCCATTCAACGGCTAGGGGCTACCGCTGCCGAAACCTTGATTGATCTGATCGACCACCCCGGCACACAACCGCACCGCGTCCTTCTAACCACAGAGCTGATTATCCGAGCCTCCTGCGGCGCGGCGTTGCGAAGGTAGACCTTAAGTACCGACAGCCGCCAACCTCGGACCAGGCTTCGGAGGAGAAACCTGAGCACATCGGACATTACAACACCAATCACATCGTAGCAAGAAAGAGCGCAACAAAGGAAGAGTTGTATGGGACAGAGAGGTCCAAGCGTGCATGGTGGTACGCTGTATCAATTCACAGGAGATAGCGCCCCACCGGGCGGCATAAGCCTCGATTCCACCGCATGGTACAACTGGCTGGACCAACACTCCACGTTCCTTTTTCGCCTGCCCTTTGTACACTTCACAGCCCGCAAGGAAAAGCGTGCTGGCGGCTGGTATTGGTACGCTTATCGCCGCTCGCAGGGTAAGCTGCGCACCGCATACCTCGGCAAAACAGGAGAATTGACCCTCGACCGCCTGAGTGCAGTGGCTGCAGCGCTCGATTCCGTAGCCCCTTCACATGAAGCATCACCCGCCCCCGTGTCCCGCAAGTCAGCCCGGCCCATCGTGTCTGCCTCTCCTCCTCTGCCCATACCTCTTACCCCTCTTGTGGGCCGCAAACAGGACGTCGCATCGGTCCTATCCATGTTGTCGCGGCCCGAAGTACGCCTCGTTAGCCTTATCGGCACCGGCGGCGTGGGCAAAACTCGCCTCGCTCTCCAGGTTGCCGCCGACCTGCGCGAGCGTTTCACCGATGGCGTCTATTTTGTTGCCCTTGCCCCTGTGCGTGAGCCCCACCTGGTCTTGCAAACGATTGCGCAGGTGCTCGGCCTCAAAGAAGACCGCAGGGTCCAACTACCCGGTTCGCTACAGGCCTTCTTGCAGAACAAGAACGTCTTGCTCGTTGTTGATAACTTTGAGCAGGTGATGGCGGCAACGCCCCTGCTCGTTGACCTGCTGACCGACTGCACCACGCTCAAGATCCTCGTTACAAGCCGCGAGGTCCTCCATCTATGCGCCGAACACTGTTTCATGGTCGCGCCTCTCGCATTCCCCGATCCCGAGAAGGTTGCGTCCATTGATACCTTGCACGACTACCCAGCCATAGACCTTTTCCTTCAGCGCGCTCAGGCGATTATCCCCGACATGGCTACCAACCCCGCCACCATGCTCGCGATAGCCAAAGTGTGTGCGCGCCTTGAGGGCCTGCCCCTCGCCATTGAGCTTGCGGCCGCCCGGGTAAGGCTCCTTCCACCCCAGGCGTTGGCCACGCGCCTCAACCGCCGCTTCGACGTGCTCACCGAAGGCGGTCCCGACATGCCCGACCGCCACAAGACCCTCAGGGCGACCTTTACCTGGAGCCGCGACCTGCTCACAGCCGAGGAGCAGTGCGTCTTCCGCAGGCTCTCCGTCTTCACCTATGGCTGCACCCTGGACGACGCCGAGGCTGTCTGCAATTGCCTGGGCGACATGGCCACGACGTTCTTGAACATCGTGTCGTCCCTGGTTGACAAAAGTCTGCTGCAAACTGTGAGCAACGAAGGGCAAGAACCTCGCCTCTTCTTGCTCGAAACCGTGCGCGAGTATGCCATGGAATGTCTCCTCGAGAGCGGTGAGCTAGAGCACATACAGGCCGCGCGTGCCGCGCTCCGCCCGACCCAACCTGAACACGCTGTGCTTGGCGCCCTTCCGGTCTACACTGCTCCCGGCGCCTATGTTTCCTCTAATATTACAATCGACCGTGCTGCCGGCCTAACCCAGCGTGAGCTACAGGCGCTTCTCCTTGTAGCCGAAGGCCTATCCAACGACCAGATCGCTTGCCGCCTCGTAATATCCACCTCCACGGTCAAGACCTATTTGAGCACTATCTACAACAAGCTAGGTGTCTCATCGCGCACCGCCGCGATGCGCTACGCCATCGATCACCGCCTCTAGTGTCCCTTGAGCCGCGCTCATTCCCACCCCATTTTGTGTAACTATTCTATATCCTTCATCTCTCTTCCTCCCTCTTTATTGCCCCTCGGGCAAGCTGAAACCTAACTTTCTGCCGATGTGCCCCTAGCTGGACCTGTGCTATCCTACGCAAAACCGTACATGACCACCCTGATACTGTTCAGGGCTGTCCGCTCGCCATATCTCGGATTCATATCCCATCCTCCCGCGTTCACGGTTCATGTAGGTTGCCCATCCAGGGCGCAAATGCCGCAAACACTACCGGTAACATGACTATATTTCGCCGTTATGTTTTCTCGACGGTTCCTTGAGGGAGGTGGTTTGTGACGAACTGAAGGAGGAAGGTTGTCAATAATGCTTTATCAGTTGTTCCAACAACGTTCAAAAGTTATGGAGGCTAAAAGATGAACTTGAGCCAAGTAATCTCTCGCTCTAAGTTACAACTCGTACTACCGATGCTTGTAGTCGGTTCCATGCTTCTATCCGCCTGCGGCGCGGCCGATTCTACTGCCACGCCTGTGCCCGCGGCCACTGCTACCAAAGCTGCCGCTCCCGCTGCCACCGCCACCACTGCGACTACCGGCGGCGCCACTGCCACCAGTGCACCCGTCGCCGACACCCCTGTTCCTGCCGCCGGCAAAGGCATCATGACCATTTCAGTCGCGCAGCAGTCCACCTGGGTTCGTAACTTCAACCCCTTCTCCGGCGACTTCCGCTTCCCCACAGTCAACGGCATCTACGAGCCCATGATGATCTACAACACCGTCAAGGGCGAACTCCAGCCGTGGCTCGCGACCAAGTATGAGTGGAGCGCCGACAACAAGACCCTCACTATCACCCTTCGCAACGATGTGAAATGGTCCGACGGCCAGGCGTTCGCAGCCAAGGACGTCGCCTTCACCTTCAACCTCTTCAAGACCACCGACGGTCTGCAGGGCCCCGGCGGCCAGGCCATGAACGGCGCCACCGCTTACGTTGACACGGTGGCCGCTCCCAGCGACACCAGCGTTGTCTTCACCTTCAAGCAGGTCTTCACTCCGGGCCTCTATGATATTATCGCCCAGGACATCGTTCCCGAGCACATCTGGAAAGACATCAAAGACCCCGTTAAATCGACTAACGAGAACCCTGTGGGCACAGGTCCGTTCACCGAGATAAAGCAGTTCGAGAACCAGATCTTTGAGGTCGACAAGAACCCCAACTACTGGCAGCCCGGCAAGCCCTACTTCCAGGGAATGCGCCAGCCCGCCTACACCGGCAACGATCAGGCCAACCTCGCTACCGTCAATGGCGAGAACGACTACGCCGCCAACTTTATCCCTGACATCGAAAAGACTTTCGTTGCCAAGGACCCCGCCAACAACGGCTACTGGTTCCCCTCCGTCGGCGCGACCGTCATGCTCTACCTCAACACCACCAAGAAGCCTTTCGATGACGTTAACGTCCGCAAGGCCATCAGTATGGCCATCGACCGCGACCAGATTGCAACCGTCGCCGAGTACGGCTACACCAAGCCCGCCGACGTTACAGGCCTCAGCGACGCCTACCCCAACTATAAGGTAGCCGACACCTCCACCCTCGGAGACGATTGGACCAAGCTCAACGTAGACAAAGCCAACCAGATGCTCGACGCTGCCGGCCTCAAGAAGGGCGCCGACGGTATGCGCACTCTGGCAGACGGCTCAGCTTTGACGTATGATATCAACGTGGTAACAGGCTGGTCCGACTGGGTATCTGCTTGCCAGATCATGGCACAGGGCATGAAGGCAATCGGCATCAACGCCACAGTCAAGCCATACGACTTCAGCACATGGTACGACAAAGTGAGCAAGGGCGACTTCGACATGTCCATCGGTTGGAGTTCGGGCGGTGCGACACCGTTCAACTACTATCGCGGGCAAATGTCCCAGCGTTCTGCCAAGGCTATCGGCGAATCGGCTGGTGAGGACTGGCAGCGCTACGTCAGCAAGGCGGGTGACGACTTGCTAACCCAGTTTGCCGCCATCTCCGACGCTGCAAAGGCCAAAGATATCGCGACCAAGCTTCAGCAGACCTTTGCCAGCGAAGCGCCCGCGATTCCCCTCTTCCCTGGCCCAAGCTGGTACGAGTACAACAACTCCCGCTTCACGGGCTGGCCCACCAAGGACAATCCGTACGCTGTGGGTTCCTGGTTCAGCCAGGGCACACCTGAGCAATTGATCGTCATGACAACAGTCAAGCCCAAGTAATGTACTGAGAACGGACGACGGGCGGCGGATGACCGGGACTTCTCGGTCGCCGGTCGTCCATCGTCGGTCGTCCGTCGTCCTCATAGGAAAGGGCCGCTATGCGATTCATCCTCCGCCGTCTGGGTTTCTACATAATTGCTGCCTGGGCATCCCTTACCATAAACTTCTTCCTGCCTCGCCTCATCCCGGGCGATCCGGCCAGCACTATCTTTGCGAGCTCTCGCGGTCAGCTTCGGCCTGAACAGCTAGACCAGATGCGTGCCGCCCTCGGCCTCAGCAAAGAACCACTTCTCAACCAGTACTTTACCTATCTCAGCCATGTTTTGCGCGGCGATTTCGGCACTTCGTTTTCGGCATTCCCTGCCCCTGTTACTGCCGTGATCGGCAACGGCTTCGTCTGGACCCTGCTGCTCGGCGGCACTGCACTCATTATCAGTTTTATCCTGGGCAATGTCATCGGCATTATCGGCTCCTGGAAACGTGGCGGCCTGATCGACAACACGCTGCCGCCTCTCTTGATCTTTATCGGTGCGTTTCCTCCTTTCTTCCTCGCACTCCTTGCCCTCTACTTCCTGGCCTACCAGTTCAACTGGTTCCCCCATCTCCACGCCTACAGCGACACAATAGGCACAGATTTTAACTTGAACTTCGTCGGAAGCGTGATCAACCATCTTATTCTACCTGCCACCACTATTGTCCTGGTCACGATGGGCGGCTGGGTGCTTGGCATGCGCAACACCATGGTAGGCGTCCTGGCCGAGGACTACGTGACCATGGCCGAGGCCAAGGGCCTGACCCAACGCCAGATCATGTTCAACTATGCCGCTCGCAACGCCCTGCTGCCCAGCATCACCGCCTTTGGCATCGCCCTTGGCTTCGTGCTTAGCGGCCAGATCCTCGTTGAGCTTATCTTCTCCTACCCCGGCCTTGGCTACCTGCTCATAAAATCCGTCACAAGCCTGGACTACCCCCTCATGCAGGCTCTCTTCTTGATGATCACCTTCGCTGTGCTGGGCGCAAACTTCATCGTTGACATCCTGTATACGCGCTTCGATCCTCGTGTGCGCACCGGCTAATTTCCCCTCCTACTCACGCTATCATGATGGTCATTTTCCACGGAGGTCACTATGCGGACAGGACAAATACCTATTGACGTTGAAGTAACGGCTGTGGGCCAGGTTGTGCCCGCGCCGGTAGTTGCCCCCTCCGGTACGGGCCGGCTAACCTGGCTGCGTAACCTTACCCGCAATCGAAAAGCGCTGCTCGGCTTCTGCATTGTCATTTTCTTCGTGTTGGTAGCCATTTTCGCGCCACTGATTGCCCCCGGCGATCCAACATCTTATGTTAGCCGCCCCAATCTGGCGCCATCCGCCCAGTATATCTTCGGCACCGAGGGCCAGGGCAAAGACGTGTTCAGGCAGACCGTCTGGGGTGCTCGTATCTCACTCACCATCGGTTTCGCCACAGGTGCTCTGACCACCTTCATCGGCCTTCTGATAGGCCTCTCGGCCGGCTACTTCCGGGGCAAAATAGATGACCTTCTCTCCCTCATCATGAACCTCTTCCTCGTGATCCCCGGTCTGCCCCTCCTCGTCGTTATCTCAGCTTACCTGCGCCCCAGCCTGTGGACGATCGTTCTCGCCCTTGCCTTCACCGGCTGGGCATGGCCTGCGCGCATCATGCGTTCCCAGATGCTCTCCCTTCGCGAGAAAGACTTCGTCTCAGCCTCAATCGTCAGCGGTGAAAGCAACGCTCGTATCATCTTCCTGGGCATTCTCCCCAATATGGCCTCCATCATCGTCGGCAGCATGATCGGCTCGGTCAACTACGCCATCGGCACGGAAGCCGCCCTCGGTGCGCTCGGCCTCACCAACGTCAGCGACGTAAGTTGGGGCACCAATCTCTACTGGGCGCAAAACAACGCAGGCCTCTTTGTTGGTGCCTGGTGGACCTTTATTCCCTCCGGCCTCTGCATCGCCTTCGTCGCCTTCGGCCTTTCTTTACTCAACTACGGTATGGACGAAATAACCAACCCTCGACTTCGTGCTGAAAGGGATCTGAATGATGTCCTCAAAGATCGTACTCTCCGCAACATCCGAGCAACCCCTGTTGTCCGACGTTCCCACTAAAGAGCCTGCGGGGAACAACTACGGTTCCACGTTGCTCGATATTCGTGACCTGTACGTGGAGTACGAGACCGCGCGCGGCCCCGTGCGCGCAGTTGATGGCGTTTCCTTCTCAATAGCCCCCGGCGAGGTGTTCGGTCTCGCGGGCGAGTCGGGCAGCGGCAAGTCCACAATTGCCCACGCCATTATGCGGCTTCTGCATCCCCCCGCTATCATTACCGGCGGCAACATCTTTTTCAACGGCCAGGATGTGCTCGAAATGAACCAGGCACAGCTCGAAGCCTTTCGCTGGAGTGGCGTCTCCATGGTCTTCCAGAGCGCCATGAACTCGCTCAACCCTGTGATGAAGATCAGCGATCAAATATCCGATGTGCTCATGCGGCACGACAAGAAAATGGGCAAGCGTGCCGCCCGAGAGCGCGCCTCCGAGCTCCTCGATGTCGTCGGCATTGACCGCTTGCGCCTCGACTCATACCCTCACGAGTTGTCGGGCGGCATGCGCCAGCGAGCCGTTATCGCGATCGCCCTGGCCCTCAAGCCGCCTCTCATGATCATGGACGAGCCGACCACCGCCCTCGACGTCGTTGTCCAGAAAGAAATCATGCAGCAGATCGAGCACCTCAAAGACAAAATGGGCTTCTCCATCCTCTTCATCACCCACGACCTCTCCCTCATGGTCGAGTTCTCCACTCGTATCGCCATCATGTACGCCGGGGAGATTGTTGAGCTTGCGCCTGCGCGTATGCTCTTCGACGACCCACTCCACCCTTACACCCAGGGCTTGATGAATTCTTTCCCATCGCTCACCGGTCCCCGGCGCAAGCTGACAGGCATACCAGGCGCGCCGCCCGACATGGTGTCGCCCCCCTCAGGCTGCCGCTTCCACCCCCGCTGCGACCGCTGTCAACCCATGCACACCCGTGTCGTGCCCCAGCTGGTTGAGGTCAAGCCCGAACACTGGGTAGCCTGCCATCTTTACGAGGCAGACCCCGACGCCCGCTGGAGGCCCCGATGATTGAAACACAAAAGCGCCGCGCCGATGCTCCCGGCCTCGACGGGGATGCCGTGCTCGAAGTGCGCCACCTCACCAAGCGTTTCCCGGTTGGCGGCACTTTCAATCCCAAACACGTGCATGCGCTCAATGACGTCTCCTTCACAATCCGACGCGGCAAAGTGATCTCCTTGGTTGGCGAGTCGGGCAGCGGCAAGTCCACCACCGCGCGCCTGCTGGCTCGACTGATGCCGCCCTCGGCCGGCGAGATATTCTTCAGAGGCAAGAACGTGCTGAAGACCGAGCCTTTCCGGGCGTCCCTCTCTTATCGCAGCCATGTCCAGATGATCTTTCAGGACCCCTTCGGCTCCCTCAACCCTGTGCAGACCATCGGCAAGCATATCGAGCGCCCCCTCCTGATCCACAAGGTCGCTCGCGGTAGGGACGTGCAAGCTCGAGTGCATCAGTTGCTGTCAATCGTTGGCCTCAACCCTCCCGAGCACATGGCGACAAAATATCCGCACGAGCTTTCCGGCGGCCAGCGTCAGCGTGTCGCCGTCGCCCGCGCTCTGGCGGTCAACCCCGAGATCATACTGGCCGACGAGCCCATCTCCATGCTCGATGTCTCTATCCGCATGGGCATCCTCAACTTGATGGAGAACCTCAAGGAAGTCCATGGCATCGGTTACCTTTACATAACGCACGACATCGCCAGCGCCCGCTACATCGGCGACGAAACGATGGTCATGTACGCAGGGTACATCGTGGAGGGCGCGGACAGTGATGAGCTGATGCAGCATCCCGCCCACCCCTACACCCAGTTGTTGCTCTCCGCTGTGCCCAACCCCCATGCAGGTCTTGCCACTCACGCGGTGGAGGCGCGTGGTGAAGTGCCTTCCCTCATCGACCCGCCTCCCGGCTGCCCCTTCGCGGCCCGTTGTCCTCACGTCATGGATGTCTGCCGCAAAGTAATGCCGGATCCCGAGAATATCACCACCAATCACTGGGTGCGCTGCCATCTCTTCGGCCCCGGCAAAGCTCCCGTTGACCAACCTCAGCAAACATAAAAGCATAAGGTCACCGGTCACGCCCTCGTCCATAAGAAAGGAACCAATCAACACGATGACCATCATTCAATTCCCACCGGCTTTTGAGTGGGGCACTGCAACTTCGTCTTACCAGATAGAGGGCGCCGTTCATGAGGACGGGCGCGGCGAGTCGATCTGGGACCGCTTCTCCCACACCCCCGGCAAGATCGAAGACCGCAGCACGGGTGATGTCGCCTGTGATCACTATCACCTCTGGCGCGACGACATTGCGCTGATGAAAGACCTGGGCCTGCGCGCCTATCGCTTTTCGATAGCCTGGCCGCGTATACTCCCAACCGGCCGCCGTCAGGTGAACCAGGCGGGCATCGACTTCTATAGTCGTCTGGTCGATGGCTTATTGGAAGCCGGAATCGCGCCCTTCGCAACCCTGTACCACTGGGATCTGCCGCAAACTTTGCAGGACGCCGGTGGCTGGCCTGCCCGCTCCACTGCCGAAGCCTTTGTAGAATATGCCGATGTGATCAGCCGTGCCCTTGGCGACCGCGTCAAGCGCTGGATCACGCACAACGAGCCCTGGTGCGCCAGCATGCTCAGTTACCAGGTGGGTGAGCACGCTCCCGGCCTCAACGACTGGCCAGCCGCCCTCGCGGCCGCCCATCATTTGCTCCTGTCCCACGGCTGGGCGGTGCCCGTGCTGCGCCGCAATAGCCCGGACTCCGAAGTGGGCATTACAATGAACTTCACCCCGGCCACTCCCGCATCGTCGAGCGCGGAAGACATAGCCGCCAGCCGCTACTTTGATGGCTACTTCAACCGCTGGTTCGTAGAGCCTGTTTATCGAGGCGCCTACCCCGACGATATGATAGCGGCGTACACTACTGAGGGCCACATCTCCGCTGATGGTCCGAACTTCATTCACAGCGGCGACCTGAAAGCAATATCCGCGCCGATCGACTTCCTCGGCGTCAACTACTACTCCCGGGCCGTTATCAGCCGCTGGGGTGATGGCAAGCCTGAGGTCCTGCTCGGCCTCTCCGGCGTCGAGCGTACCGAAATGGGCTGGGAGGTCTATCCTGATGGCCTCTACGAGCTCCTGACGCGCCTCCACACCGACTACAGCCCCGCCAAAATGTACATCACCGAAAACGGGGCCAGCTATTCCGACGGCCCCGACCCGGCAGGCCGTATTCGCGACGAACGCCGCCTCAACTACTTGCGCGACCACTTTGCCGCGGCCAAACGCGCCATCGACGCAGGTATTCCCCTCGCTGGCTACTTTGTCTGGTCGCTCATGGATAACTTTGAATGGGCAAAAGGCTACACCCAGCGCTTCGGCATCGTCTGGGTAGATTACCCGACCCAGAAGCGACTTCCGAAAGATAGCGCACTGTGGTACAGGCAAGTCATCGCAGACAACGCGTTCGAATTAGAAAGCTAGGCTACCCGTCTATGACCTTTCGTGACCTCAATAAGAATGGCCGGCTCGACCCCTACGAGGACCCGCATTGCCCACTCGAGCAGCGGGTCGAGAACCTGCTCTCCCAGATGACCCTGGAAGAGAAAGCCGGCATGATGTTCCAGACTACCATCCGGGTCGGTACCGACGGCAACCTGGTGGAAGACCCCTGCCCTGATCACCCATACTCTACCTCTGACATGGTTGAGGGGCAGTTGATGAACCACTTCAACGTGCGCGAGGTTGCCGCCCCCAGTCGAATGGCCGAGTGGCACAACAAACTGCAAAAGATGGCCGAAAATACCCCTCTTGGCATCCCGGTCACCATCTCTTCGGACCCCCGCCATGCCTTCAGCGGCGACTCCCTCGCCAGCTTCGGCGCTGGCCCGTACTTCTCTGAGTGGCCCGACCCTGTCGGTCTCGCGGCCACTGGCGACCCTGCACTCGTGGAGCAATTCGGCGATATAGCCCGTCAGGAGTACCTCGCGGTTGGCATCCGCGTCGCCCTGCACCCTATGGCCGATCTCGCCACCGAGCCGCGCTGGGGTCGCGTCAAAGGCACATTCGGCGAAGACGCTGCCCTCTCCTCCCTTATGATTACCGCCTACATTCACGGCTTTCAAGGTAAAGAAATCGGCCCCGAAAGCGTGGCCTGCATGACCAAGCACTTCCCCGGCGGCGGCCCTCAGAAGGACGGTAGGGACGCCCACTTTTCGTACGGCCGAGAGCAAGTTTACCCGGGCAACAACTTTGACTACCACCTCATCCCCTTCGAGGCTGCCTTTGCAGCAGGTACAACCCAGATAATGCCCTACTATAGCGTGCCCAAAGGCTTGCCCTTTGAGGAAGTGGGCTTTGGCTTCAACAAGGGCATCATCGACGGCCTGTTGCGCCAGAGATTCTCGTTCAATGGCGTCGTCTGCACCGACTGGTGGATGCTCACTTCTCAGCATATCGATGGAAAAGAGATCGAGCCCCTCGCCTTTGGTGTTGAACACCTGTCCGTAACCGAACGCGCCAAAAAAGCCATCGAAGCCGGGGTAGATCAGTTTGGTGGTGACGCTTGCCCCGACGTCATAGTCGACCTGGTTAGAAGCGGTCAGGTCAGCGAAGCTCGCATCGACGAGTCCGCTCGCCGCCTCCTGCGTGACAAGTTCCGGCTTGGCCTCTTCGATAACCCTTATGTCGACCCCGACATGGCCGAGAGGATCGTGGGTTGCCCCGCTTTCCGCGAGGCGGGCGAAGCGGCCCAGCGCAAGTCCATTGTGCTACTCAAGAATCGCGGCCCAATCGGCGACCGCGTTCTCCCCCTCAAGGGCAGGCCCAAACTATATGTCGAAAACATGGATCACTGCGTGGTCGGCCAGTATGGCGAGGTCGTATCCACCCCCGAAGAAGCAGACGTCGCCATCCTTCGCCTTGAGACGCCTTTCGAGTGGCGCGACGACCTGCTCGAGGCTCACTACCACACCGGCGACCTCGACTTCAAGGGCGATGAGAAGGCTCGCATTCTGTGCATCATGGCAAAAGTTCCAACCATCCTCGACATTTACCTGGACCGCCCCGCCGTTATACCCGAGATCGCCGAGCAGAGCGCCGGCCTCCTGGCCGACTTCGGAGCATGCGACAGGGCCATCCTCGACGCGATCTTCGGGCACTTCCGCCCCTCTGCCACCCTCCCGTTTGAGCTTCCGTCGTCAATGGGCGCCGTGCAGCACAGGCGAAGCGACGTTCCGCGCGACTCAGACAACCCCCTCTTCCCCTTTGGTCATGGCCTGACCTATGGCTCCTACGCGAGAGGGTTATTCACACCCTGATCCATTAATGATTGTCAACTCCTTCTGCACTCCCCTAGTTTGAAGGTAGGTCCGATATCGCTGACATGTTGGTAAAACTATATGATCTGCCGGAGATCGGGCCTCTAATTACCCGATTGAAGGAAAATGGCATAGAGATTCGTCAGGCCTCTGCTCCTGAAAAACGCATCGTGGTCGATTGGGTGCGCGCCAACTTCTACGATGCGTGGGCGGGCGAGTGCGAGGCAGCTATCGAGCAAAGGCCCGTGCACTGTTACATAGCAGTCGAGAAGGACCGAACTCACGTTCCGGACGGCAGTCCATATTCCTTGCCCGCTGAAAAACTGGTGGGCTTTGCCTGCTTCGACGCTACGGTGAGAGGTATGTTCGGCCCAATGGGTGTACAGACTGACCACCGCGGACGCCACATCGGCGAGGCCCTCCTGCTGGCTTGCCTTCACGCCATGACCTCCGAACGCTATGCCTACGCTGTCATCGGCTGGGCCGGTCCAACTGACTTCTACGCGAAAACGGTGGGTGCGACGATAATAGAGGGCTCCGAACCTGGTATCTATCGAGGACCGCTCACGTTCGACCCGACATAGGGGTGGGTCTTCGGGACTTATGCCCTTAGTCTATCAATCTTTCACAGTTCGTATATAGGCCCGGATCACAGGTCAAAGACAACATGAACAAAGACACAGCTACCCCAACTTCCCCTGTAACCGGTGCCCGCGGCACATCCGCACCTGATCGCGCCGGCAAACTGCTGCGCCGCATGACCCTTGCCGAGAAAATCGGGCAGTTGGTCCAGATTCACACCCGCGAAGATATGGTTAACCCCGATCTCGATCAGAAGATCGCCCAGGGGCTTGTTGGCTCCATCTTCGGCATCTCCGACGTGGCCGAGATCAACCGCTATCAGCGCCTGGCTGTGCAGGCCTCGCGCCTGGGCATACCTCTCCTTGTAGGCAACGACGTGATCCACGGCTTTCGCACAGTCTTCCCCATTCCCCTTGCCGAATCGTCCAGTTGGGACCTCCCTCTCATGGAGCAGACCGCGCGCGCAGCAGCCGAAGAGGCCTCTGCCTCCGGCACCAATTGGATCTTCGCCCCAATGGTAGACATCGCCCGCGATCCGCGTTGGGGGCGAATCGCCGAAGGCGCAGGCGAAGACGTGTTTCTGGGCAGGGCAATCGCCGCTGCTCGCGTGAGAGGTTTCCAGTCTGCCGATCTTGAGAGCGGCCGCCGTATCGCTGCCTGCGTCAAGCACTACGTCGGGTATGGTGCAGCCGAGGGAGGGCGCGACTATAACACTGCCGACATCTCCGAGCGCACCTTGCGTGATGTCTACCTGCCCCCCTTCCAGGCAGCCTTTGATGCCGGCGCCGGCAGCCTGATGAGCTCCTTCAACGAGATCGGCGGCGTCCCTGCTTCGGGCAACCCCCTGATCTTGCGCACCATCCTTCGCGATGAGTGGGGCTGGCAAGGCGTCGTCCTCAGCGACTATGAGGCCATCCGCGAGCTAATCCCACACGGCATCGCCTCCGACCTGCGTGATGCCGCGCGTCTTGCCATAACCGCAGGCGTCGACATGGACATGATGAGCTACGCCTACGCCGACCATCTTGCCGAACTCGTGGCCGACGGCAGCGTGCCCGAAGTCACAGTTGACGAGGCGATATGGCGTGTCCTCCTACTGAAGCTTCAACTTGGCCTCTTCGATCAACCCTATACTGACGAAACACTCCCCGACAAGATTATCCTACGCCCCGACTTTCAAGACCTGGCACTTCGCGCCGCCCGTGAAGGCATGGTCCTCCTCAAGAACGACGGGCCAATTCTCCCTATTTCCCGCAATACGCGGCGCATCGCCCTCATCGGCCCATTGGCAAACAACAAAACCGATCTCCTCGGCTGCTGGACAATGTTCGGCCAGAAGGACGAGGTGGAGACTATTCTGGAAGCCGTTACCTCCTACGTGACAGATTCTGCGTCCGTTCTCCAAGTGTCAGGTTGCCCTATTGCCGGCGACGGCCCCGACGACATCCTCCCAGCCATCGAAGCCGCCCGGTCTGCCGATATCGTTATTGCTGTCCTCGGCGAAAGCTCAGACATGAGCGGTGAGGCCCACTCTCGCGCCCACCTTGGCCTGCCCGGTCGCCAGCAGGAGTTGCTGGACGCTCTTGCCGCGACCGGCAAACCCATCATCGGTGTGCTGCTAACCGGCAGGCCCCTTTCGATTCCCAGCATGCTCGATCAGGTCGATGCCCTCCTGGTCGCCTGGCACAGCGGCGCCCGCACCGCACGCGCCCTCGCCGATATACTCTTTGGCGTTATCAACCCATCCGGGAAGCTCACCGCTACCTGGCCCCGCTCCGAGGGACAGATCCCCATATACTACTCGCACAAGAACACCGGACGCCCCGCACAGGGCGAAGGCACCAGGCAGTTTGATGAGCCGTTCAAGTCCCGGTACATAGATGAGTCGAACGAGCCCCTCTTTCCCTTCGGTTTCGGCCTCAGCTACACCACTTTCGCCTACAGCAACCTTGTCGTTAACACGCCTGTTGCGGCCCACGACCGCCGCCTGGTCGTGACGGCCACCGTCAAGAACACCGGCAGCCGGCCGGGCGACGAAATCGCCCAGCTATACGTGCGCGACCTCGTCGCAAGCGTCACCCGCCCCGTCAAAGAGCTAAAAGGCTTCCAACGGATCACCCTCGCACCCGGCGAAGAACGGCAACTGCACTTCGAGCTTGACACCGCCGAACTCGGCTTCACCGGCCCCGACATGCGCTACATCGTCGAGCCTGGAGCCTTCAAAGTTTGGATTGGCCCCGATTCAACGCACGGCCTGGAAGGCGACTTTACGATAAAGTCATAATAACTCCCGACAAAACCAATTACGCGACGCCCTCACGTTCGCCGCCGTCCGTCGATAAGCGTAGCGAACTATCGTAGTCGTCAGTCGTCAGTCGTCTAGGCATACAGGCTCGGAAAGGAGCATTTTCAGTGAAATATAGCGAACGAGTGCAGTCGCTGCTTGACGCTCTCACCCTCGAAGAGAAAGCAAGCCTGCTGGCAGGCGCGTCCATCTGGCACACCGTACCTGTCGAGCGCCTTGGCATCCCCGCAATCAAAGTGACCGATGGCCCCAACGGCGCTCGTGGCGATAGCCTGTTCGGCTCTGGCAAGGGCGCCGCCTGCCTGCCCTCTGGCATCGCGTTGGCCTCCACCTGGAACCCGGCACTCGTAGAAGAAGTCGGCCAGGTACTCGGCGAAGAAGCCCTCAGCAAGGGAGCCCGCGTATTGCTTGCCCCCACGGTCAACATCCATCGCTCTCCGCTCAACGGTCGCAACTTCGAGTGCTATTCTGAAGACCCCTATCTCGCCGCTCGCATGGCTGTGGCCTACATCAAAGGCGTTCAAAGTCGCCAGGTCGGCACCAGCGTCAAGCACTTCGCGGGCAACAACTCCGAGTTCGAGCGTAACACCATAAGCTCCGAAATCGGCGAGCGTGCCCTGCGCGAAATATACCTCTCTGCCTTCGAGGCCGCGGTCAGGGAAGCCGGGTCATGGACAGTCATGTCCTCCTACAACAAGATAAATGGTACCTTCAGCAGCGAGAATCCATGGCTCCTCACCGGTATCCTTAAGGACGAGTGGGCCTTCGAAGGCGCTGTAATGTCGGACTGGTTCGGCACCCATAGCACCGCTCCTGCGCTCAACGCCGGCCTAGATCTTGAGATGCCCGGCCCTACCCAGTGGCGCGGACAAAAACTTGTACAGGCCGTTCATAACGGCGAGGTCACACAAGATGCCGCGACACAGGCCGCCGGGCGCATCCTCCACCTGATCGAGCGCGTTGGTGCCTTCGACCACCCCGACATCCCCGAAGAGGCCGACATCGACCTTCCCGCCCACCGTGAGGTCGCCCGCCGCGCCGCCGCCGAGGCAATTGTCTTACTAAAGAACCACGACAACATGCTGCCTCTGGACCCCGGCAAACTTCGTAGCGTGGCGATCATTGGCCCCAACGCTAAGACGGCTCAGATCATGGGTGGAGGCAGTGCGCGCGTCAACGCCCACTACGCGATAACCCCCTTCGACGGTATCACCGCCCAGTTGGGTCCCGGCGTCAAAGTGGGCTACGAAATCGGCTGCACCAACCATAAGTACACGCCCCTCATCCCACTGAGCAATCTCTCCACCTCTCGTGACCGCACCGATCACGGCCTAACTATCACCTACTACAACAGCCCGGACCTCTCCGGTGAGCCCGTCTGGCAAACTACTTTGCTGAGCACTGAGACCGTCTGGCTCGGCGAGATCGGCCACGGAGTGAGCATGCGCGCATTCTCGGCCCGCATCTCTGGCTTCTTTACCCCCGACGAGTCGGGACCCCACACCATCAGCCTCGTGTCCTCCGGTATATGCCGCCTGCTTGTGGATGGTGCTGAGCTCATAGACAACTGGACCTCACAGAACAAGGGCGATGCATTCATGGGCGCCGGCAGCGGCGAGAAAACAGCCGATCTCACGCTGACCGCCGGCACCCCCGTCGCACTAACCATTGAGTACAGCGCACAGGGTGCGGGCTTCCTCTCCGGCGTACGCCTTGGTGCGATGCCCTTGCTTCCGCAGGATGCCATCGACCGTGCTGCCCGTCTTGCAGCGCAGTCTGACGTGGCCCTCGTCTTCGTCGGGTCCACGGGCGAGTGGGAGAGCGAAGGCGCAGACAGGCCTGACATGGAACTTGTCGGCAAGCAGGCCGACCTCATACACGCCGTCGCCTCTGCCAACCCCCGCACTGTAGTCGTAGTGCAAACCGGCTCTCCTATCACCATGCCCTGGCTGTCCGAGCCCGCTGCAGTGTTAGAGGCATGGTTTCCAGGTCAAGAATGTGGCAACGCAATCGCCGATGTGCTCTTCGGCAAAGTCGACGCCTCGGGCCGCTTGCCTCAGACCTTTCCGAAGCGCCTTCAAGACAATCCAGCCTATATTAACTACCCCGGCGAAAACGGCAAGGTAGTCTATGGCGAGGGCATCTTCATCGGCTATCGCTACTACGACAAGAAGGACATTGCCCCCCTCTTCACCTTCGGCTTCGGCCTCTCCTACACCACTTTTGAGTACTCCAACCTCCGCCTAAACAAAACCTCCATGGCATCCGGCGACACGCTGCAGGCAACTGTAGACATACGCAATACCGGCCCGCGGCCAGGATCCGACGTGGTACAGCTCTACGTGCATGACCTAGAATCCTCCTTGGCGCGCCCCGAGAAAGAGCTCAAGGGCTTCGTCAAAGTCCCTCTCCAACCAGGCGAGACCCGCCCGGTGAGCTTCAACCTTGACAGGCGAGCCCTTGCCTTCTGGGACGACGCCGAGCACAGGTGGGCTGCTGAGGCTGGCGAATTCCAGGCGCTCGTGGGCCGTTCCGCCGGGGAGATCGTTCTTTCTGCGCGCTTTGAACTCACAGACACCGTCCGCTTCGACGGACCCGGCCGCGAAGTGTCACGCCTGTCAATGCAAAGCACCATCAAGGACCTGCTCGCCGACGACTCCGCCCGTGCCCTCCTTGACGAACACATACCCGGCTTCTCCGGCAACCCACAACTGGGCTTCACGTCCGGTCTTTCTCTCGAGCAGGTAGCCGGCTTCGACGCACAAACCTTCAACGAGCATACCCTGCAAGCCATAAAGAGCGGCCTCGACGACCTGAACGCTCGTCGCTAACGCTCAAGATAGAAACCCCCATGATGACGCAACCCCTGAAGCAGTCACTGTCCGGCGAATGGCAGTTCCGCCAAGCCGGCAGCAGCGAATGGCGACCCGCCTCTGTGCCAGGTGGCGTCCACACCGACCTGATGCGCTTGGGCCGCATCGACGACCCCTTTGTGGGCGACGAGGAACTTCGTGGCCAGTGGGTCGCCCAACAGGATTGGGACTACCGCCGCACGATCTTCGTTGACGACCATCTCCTGTCGCATGACCGCGTCCAACTCGTCTGCGACGGCCTCGACACCCTCGCCACCGTAACCCTGAACGGCACTGTCATCGGCATGTCCGACAACATGTTCCGCCCCTATCGCTGGGACGTCCGCGAAGCTCTCCGCGCCGGCGAAAACGTGCTTCTGATCGCCTTTGCGT
Source organism: Chloroflexia bacterium (assembly GCA_038203825.1). Taxonomy (GTDB): domain Bacteria; phylum Chloroflexota; class Chloroflexia; order QHBQ01; family JADMIH01; genus JADMIH01. The sequence goes on from JBBRDO010000021.1 coordinate 38,096, forward strand.
CCCCGGTTGTCTTCGCAGCTGCCAAAAACAACCTCCGCTCAATGCCCGACGTGAACAACCTTCTCCCCGGTGCGCCCCATATTCGCAAAGCTCCCAGCCATTTCGGTTGGGACTGGGGTCCTCACCTTCCCCCGATCGGCATCTGGCGCGACATCAGGTTGGAAGCCTTCTCCACCGCCCGGTTGGCCGACGTTGCAGTGCGCCAGCACCATGACAACGGCGCTGTCCATTTGACCGTGTCTGCCTCGGCCGACCTCTACAACGACGAACCCCTGCAACTGACAGCGCGCCTGACCTCCCCACGTGGCGAGATGCAAACGGTCTCTACACCCCTCACGGCCGGCAATGGCACCCTTGCTCTCGATGTGGGCCATCCCCAGTTGTGGTGGCCCAATGGCTACGGCAACCAGCCACTCTACACACTTACCGTACTCCTCGAGTCCGGCGCTGAACCTCTGGACACCTGGACCTGTACAATCGGCCTGCGCACTATCGAGCTACGCCAGGAACCGGACGAATGGGGCACCTCCTTCACCTTCGTCGTGAATGGCCTGCCCATTTTTGCCAAAGGCTCGAACTGGATACCCGCAGACTCCTTCCCCACCCGAATATCCCACGCTCAACTCGAGCATCTCCTTGGCTCAGCGGCTGGTGCGAACCATAACACGGTGCGCGTGTGGGGCGGCGGCTACTACGAAGACGAATACTTCTACGACCTCTGCGACCGCTATGGACTCCTTGTCTGGCAGGATTTCATGTTTGCCTGTGCCGGTTACCCGCTCGACGATCCCACCTTCGTGGAGAACGTGCGTGCCGAGGTAGTTGCCAACGTGCGACGGCTGCGCCACCGTGCCTGCCTCGCCCTCTGGTGCGGCAACAACGAAATAGAAGCCGCCTGGGTCGATTGGGGTTGGAACACGCCTCAGAGCACCGATCTTATGCGCGCATATGAGCGCTTCTTTTTCACCACGCTCGCGCAATGGGTCGCTGCCGAAGACCCCGACCGCGCCTACTGGCCCAGTTCACCTTCCTCCAACACTCCCATGCGCGACCCCAACGGCAACTCTGCTGGCGACATTCACCAGTGGGCCGTGTGGCACGCCAACAAGCCCTTTAGCAACTACCGCGAAACCCCTGCCCGCTTCGTCAGCGAGTTCGGCTTCGAGTCTCTCCCGCCTCTCCCCACCATCGCCTCATTCGCCGCCCCATCCGACTGGAACATAACTTCCTACATCATGGAGCACCACCAGCGTAGCCCTGTGGGCAACGAAAAGATCGTGCTCTACATGCTGGAGAACTTTCGCCTGCCCAAAGACTTCCCCAACCTGGTCTACTTGAGCCAATTACTTCAGGCCGAAGCCATGCGCGTTGGCGTAGACTTCTGGCGTCGCCACCCCGCGTGCAGCGGCGCGCTTTACTGGCAGCTCAACGACTGTTGGCCCGTCATTTCCTGGTCAGGCATCGACTATTTTGGCCGCTGGAAGGCCCTGCACTACGCTAGCCGTCGCTTCTTCGCTCCGCTCCACCTATCCATTGAGGACCAGGGCACCGCCATGAGCGTCTTCGTTACCAACGAGCGCCGCGAACCCTGGGAAGGCGCTATCCACTGGTCGCTCGAAACTCTGGCCGGCGAGCCAATCGACAGCGGCGACTTTCCCCTGGCCACCGATCCCCTCACTACCACCCCCGTGTGCAACCTCGATTTCGGCTCCCTCGTCACGGACGAGAACCGCCGCAATCTGCTCCTCGTATGCGATCTCGTACAAAACAGCCAAACCCTGCAGAGAGCTGTCGCCACGTTTGCTCCTACCAAGCACCTGGCACTCGCTGACCCTCAACTGAAGACCGAAGTAGCCCACAACGGGGCGCAATTGTCCATCAAGCTGAGTGCAACTTCGCTGGCCCGCTTTGTCGAATTATCTCTCGACGGCGCAGACGTCCTGTTCAGCGACAACTACTTCGACCTTCCCGCAGGACGCTCCGTGCAAATCACCTGCACCCTCCCCGTCGGCTGGACTCCCCTGCAAGCCCAACAGGCGCTCCGTCTGCGCTCTGTATTCGATTCCTACTAGCACCGTGCTTAATTGAGTGGTGACAGAGAACCAGGATGATCAATCAGTCAGCCCCGTAGGGGCGAAACAGCCATAGCCCAGGGCGTAAGCCCTCTGGATGCGCAAATAGAATCCTAAAGCCCCGTATCGGCGACACACAGCGACAATTGAACCCCCGCCCGGCGACGGTACCCATCCTTACTTTGCCGTCACGGCACATTTCTTGCCAGTTTACATATCGCTGGTTGGGCATAACTGCGAATCTGTACTAAACTAGAGCATGCCCCTACCAGGATCTGACAGCGAATGATAACGGAACCCACACCCACCGGCCGGAAGCGTCTTCGCCTACATAGTAATCCTTCCTGGAAATCGTCCGATCTTCAGGCCGATTTGCATGGCGAACTCTTTAGTCTTGACCGCCTTGAAGAATATGCGCAGGCTCTCGCGACCGATCACAAGGCCATCACCCGCCGCGTCCCCGCGAAGCCATTGCTCGCTAATGCTGAGGAGAGCGGGCGCATACTGGCCGATGTCTACTCGCAACTCTCGGGCGAAGCCAACCACGAATACGTGCTGATGCCCGGCGAAGAGTGGTTGATGGACAACTACCACGTCGTGCGCGACACTGTTGCCGAAGTCCACGTGGACTTGCCGCGCGGCTATTATCTGCAGTTGCCGCGACTCGCTGAGGGCACCTGGACCGGCTATCCACGAGTCTATGCTGCCGTGCGCGAGCTCCTGCTGCACACCGATGGCATCGTCAATGTCACCAATGTCGAAGCCTTCATCAGGGGCTACCAGGCTGCGCTGCCCCTGAATCTCGGCGAGTTATGGGCCGTCCCGGCCATGCTTCGTCTCGCCCTCGTGCGCAACCTGGCATATATGGCCCAGGCCCTGCTCGACGCCCACCGCCAGATGGAATCAGCCAACAGGTGGGCAGAGCGAATCGTCGCCATGGTCGAAGCCAAAGCCTCGTCGCCCGGCGACACCATCCAGGTCCCTCCCGAGCTTCTTCACGATACCGAGCAACTTACGCCCACCTTCGTCGTGCGCCTGCTGCAGAACGTCCGCGACACCGGCCCCGCGGTCGAGTCTGTGCTCACCTGGCTCGAAAGAGAGCTTCGCCGTGCCGGTACCACGCCCGAAGAAGCGGTGCGCACCGAGTTCACCAAGCACTCCGCGCTCCAAGCGTCAGTCGGCAACACAATCACAAGTATGCGCCGTGTGTCCGACACTAACTGGGCCGATTTCGTGGAGGCCCACAGCGCCCTGGAAGCTCTCCTCCACACCGACCCCGCAGGCGTTTACCCGTACATGGATTTCGCCACCCGCGACCGCTACCGCCGGGTCGTGGAGAGGGTGGCGCGCCGCGCAGGCAAGCCCGAGCTGGATGTGGCCCGTCAAGCCCTCCAATTCGCCTCCGAGTCCAAAGATGCCAGCCCCGAGGATGCGCGTCGCTCGCACGTCGGCTATTATCTCGCTGCCCGTGGCGTACACCGCCTTCGTGAAGCCGTGGGCTACAAGTCGCGCCTGGGCGAAACCCTTTCGCGCTTTGTGCGCGCCTATCCAACTACGATCTACACCGGCTCTATCCTCGCCTTTACCCTGGTGCTGCTGGCCTTCGCCTACGTCCTCGGCTTTTCCGACGACCTTCGTCCCGCCTGGCCCCTACTGGTCCTGTCGGGCGTGCTTGCGTTATTCCCCGCCAGCGAGCTTGCTTCCAGTGCCGTAAACCTGGTCGTGACCCTCCTCTTGCCTCCTCGCGTGCTCCCCAAACTCGACCTCTCCATCGGCATTCCGGCTTACCTAAGTACGTTCGTGGTCATTCCAACCATCTTCAAGAACCCCGACGATGTGCTGCCATTCCTCGACCACATTGAGGTGCTCTACCTGGCCAACCAGGACCCCAACCTTCGCTTCGCCATCCTCAGCGATTTCGCGGATGCTCCTCAGGAGGAGATGCCCGGCGATACCGAGCTCTTGCAGTTCGCTTATGAGGCGATCAGCGGCCTCAACGCTAAATATGGCGTCTCCGATCGCTTCTACCTCTTCCACCGCAAGCGCCAGTGGAACCCTCGCGAAAACGCCTGGATGGGCTGGGAGCGCAAGCGCGGCAAGCTCTCAGATTTCAACGCCCTCCTCCGCGGAACCGGGGGCGACTCCTTCACCACTCGTGTGGGAGATCTCTCCGGCCTACCCCAAATCCGCTATGTCATCACCCTCGACAGCGACACCGACCTTCCCCGGGATGCCGCTCGCAAGCTAGTCGGCACTATCGCCCACCCGCTCAACCGCGCCGAGCTCCACCCCACAACCCAAACCGTAGTCAACGGCTATGGCATCCTCCAGCCTCGTGTCGAAGCAACCTGGGACAGCGCTGGCAAGACGCCTTTCGCTCGCATCTCTGCTGGCCATACCGGCGTTGACCCCTACACCACCGCCGTTTCCAACGTCTACCAGGACCTTTTCGGCGAAGGGGCCTTCATCGGCAAAGGCATTTACGATGTTGACGCCTTTGAAGCGGCAACAAGGGACCGCTTCCCGAAGAACGCCATCCTCAGCCACGACCTTCTCGAGGGAACATATGCCCGGGTCGGCCTCGTTACCGACATTGAGCTATTCGAGGACATCCCCTCGCGCTACAACGTGTTTGCCGCACGAGCCCACCGCTGGGTTCGCGGCGATTGGCAGATTTCCGACTGGCTCTTCCCCCGCGTGCCCACCGCCTCGAATCGCGCCCCTAACCCTATCACCCTCATCAATCGCTGGAAGATTCTGGACAACCTGCGCCGCTCGCTCGTTCCTCCTGCAGCTGTCCTGCTGCTTCTGCTCGCCTGGCTCGTCGCGCCTTTGCATGCCCTCCTGTGGACCATCGCCATCGTGCTCGTTTTCGCGTTCCCCTTATACTCGCACCTGTTGACGGCCCTGCCCCGCAAGCCACGTGGCACGCCCTGGGGTCGCCACCTCTCCGCTGTCTTCGAAGACGCTGCCACCAACTTCCAGCAACTGCTTCTCACACTCACCTTCCTCGCGCACCGTGCCTACCTGATGCTTGATGCTATCGTGCGCACCCTGGTCCGCAAGCACATTACCCACCGTTTGCTCCTCCAATGGCTGACTGCGAGCGAGTCCCAGCGCACGCTCGGCAATGCGCCGACCGACTTCCTGAAAAGGATGTGGCAGGCTCCCTTGTTCGCGCTCGTGACGGCATTGGCTGTGCTGGCCTGGCGGCTCGAATCCGCCCCCGTCGCCGCTCCCTTCCTTATCGCCTGGGCCCTCTCGCCTCTTGTAGCCTATCTCGTGAGCAAGCCGACTAAGCCTGTGGTCTACCAGATGACCGAGGCCGACAAGCACTATTTGCGGCGCGTGGCTCGTAAAACCTGGCGGTACTTCGAGGAATTCGTCGGCGACAAGGATCGCTGGCTGGCCCCCGACAACTTCCAGGAAAGTCCGGGCGGCATACTCGCCCACCGCACCTCCCCAACAAACCTCAGCCTGCTCCTCCTCTCAACACTCTCCGCCTACGACCTCGGCTACATCACCCTCTCCGAGATGCTGGCGCGCCTCGATCGCAGCCTCCTCAGCATGGAAGGGCTTGAACGCTATAACGGCCACTTTTATAACTGGTACGACACCCTGACCGGCCAGCCCCTGCCTCCGAAATATATCTCTACGGTCGATAGCGGCAACCTTGCCGGGCATCTCGTTACGCTCAAGAACGGCTGCCTCGAAACGCTCGACATGCCCTTGTTCTCCCCGCTCTTGCTTCAGAACCTTCGTGATTTGATAGAGTTGATCCGCTCCGAGGTGGCCGGCCTGGCAGCCGAGCGTAAGGGTCCCCTGCAGACCGGCCAGCTTTCCACCCTGGACGCCATCATTTCCAGGACCGAAGCAATCTCCGTGCTCTTGCAGCCCACACCCCGAAGCGTCATCGACTGGGTTGCGCTAACCTCGTCCCTCGTGGAACCAACTGTTGATCTGGCGACCGTAGTGCGGCGCTTAGTAGGTGGACGTGGCTGGGAAAGAGTTGCTGACGAAACCGGCACACCGCCCCACAGCATCTCCTCCGTCGAGGAATTGTCGGCCTGGGCCGACAGCCTTGCGCGTGCTGTCCGCGCTTTGGAACAGGACATCGGCAATCTCGTTCCATGGGCCACCATGCTCGAGGCTCCCCCCGCCCTCATGACCGGCGCAGAGCACCCCGACATAGCAAGCCACTGGGCGAGCCTCAAAAAGTTGCACGCACCTGTTCCATCCCTGAGCGCCAACCTCGCCTGGTGCACACACACCCTCGCCGAAATCCGGCGTCTACGCTCGCGTGTGCGGTCCGCTTCGCTGGGCGAAGAAGGTGCGTCCGCCATTCGCTGGCTGGAGCGCTTCAGCCAGCGAGTCTCCGCATCCTGGGTCGCCTGCGAAACCCTGCAAACCAGGCTAACCGGGCTTGCTCAGCGCGTGAACGTCCTCAGCGACGAAATGAAATTCGGCTTTCTCTACGACGACGTTCGCAAGCTTTTCTCTATCGGGTTCAATATGGACGAACTGCGCCGCGACAACTCTTACTATGACCTGCTGGCCTCCGAGGCGCGTTTGGCAAGCTTTCTTGCAGTCGCCCGTGGTGATGTGCCCCAGGCTCACTGGTTCCGCCTGGGCCGCCCCATCACGGGCCAGGGCCGCAACATGGCCCTCATCTCCTGGACAGGTACCATGTTCGAGTACCTGATGCCCAACCTCGTTATGCCCACCTACACAGGTAGCCTCCTCGAACAGACCTGTGATGCCATGACCCTCTACCAGGAGCATTACGGTAAGCAGCACGCCGTGCCTTGGGGTATTTCCGAGTCCGCGTACAATGCCCTTGACCAGTCAGGGAACTACAGGTATCGCGCCTTCGGTCTCGCCGAGTTAGGCCTCAAGCGCGGCCTCTCTGATGACCTCGTCATCTCCCCCTACTCAAGCCAGCTTGCCCTGCCTATCGCCACCCAAAAGGCGCTGGCCAACTTGCGCCGCCTCTCCTCGCTTGGCCTCGAGGGTCACTACGGCTTCTACGACGCGATTGACTTCACCCGCTCCCGCCTCACCCCCGACCAGAAAGGTGCCGTCGTCGCCACTTACATGGTGCATCACCTCGGCATGGGCCTGGTCGCAACAAATAACTACCTTAACGGCGACCCCATGGTCAGACGCTTCGAGGCCGAGCCCGAAGTGCGCGCAACGCTGCTCCTCTTGCAGGAGCGAGTCCCACGCGAAGCCCCCGAAATCGAGCCCCACCCCCCGCCCGTCGACCGCGACCGCAACTGGCACGAAGAGACTCCCCCCATCGTGCGCAACTACTCGACGCCCAACACCGACGTTGCCAGGGGACACCTCCTCTCCAATGGGCGCTACACAGTCATGATCACCAACTCGGGCGCGGGTTTCAGCCGCTGGGCAGTCGGCGCAGGTGGCGGCAGCAACGCCCAGGCTATCACACGCTGGCGCGACGATGCGATTCGCGACTCTTATGGCACCTTCATCTATATTCGCGATTTGCAAAATGGCTCTGTCTGGTCCGCTGCTGCGGCTCCTTTCGACGGGCAGCCCACCGATTACAATGCCCGCTTCGACCTCGAAAAGGCCGAGTTCTACAGGCGCGACGGCGATGTCGAAACGCGCCTCGAAATCGTCGTAAGCCCCGAAGACGACGCCGAGGTCAGGCGCGTCACCCTCACCAACCGTGGCAGTCGCGCCCGTCGCCTCGAATTGACCAGCTACGCCGAAATCGCCCTCGCCACCCAGTCAGCCGACGAGGCCCACCCCGCCTTCAGCAAGCTCTTTGTCGAAACGGAATACTACCCCAACCACGGCTCCTTGCTCGCCAGCAGGCGGCCCCGCTCCTCAAGCGAGAAGCGCAACTGGGCGGTGCATGTGGTAGCCGTGGCTCGGCAGAATGGCAACACAACGGGCATGCTCGGCACCCCTCACCCCGAAGAGTACGAGACCGACCGCATGGCCTTCCTCGGCAGGGGCGGCAGCCCCGCTTTGCCCCGAGCCATGATGTCGGGCCAGCGGCTGAGCAACACCCAGGGCGCTGTCCTCGATCCCATCTTCAGCCTGCGTCAACAGGTGCGCGTAGAGCCGGGTATGCGAGTACAAATATCGTTCGTAACCGCAGCAGCCGAGACAAGAGAAGATGCCCTCGCCCTCAGCGACAAATATCACGACTCCATTTGGGCCGAGCGGGCTGTAAGGATGGCGGCCACCCAGGGCCGTCTCGAGCTAAGTATGCTCGACCTTTCCGTGGACGAGTCGATGCAGTACCAGCGCATCTTCTCGCGAATGATCTACCCCCAGCGCAGCACCCGCCCCTCCGAGGCTACCCTCGCGAAAAACACCAAGGGCCAGCAAGGTCTGTGGGCCTATGCTATCAGCGGCGACCTGCCCATCTTCCTGGTTCGCATCGCTGATCCCCTGGAAGCCCCTCTCGTCAGGCAAGCCCTGCGAGCTCACGAGTTCTGGCTCCGTAACGGCTTTGAGGCCGACCTTGTCATCCTCAATGAATATCCCGGCGGCTACATACAACCTGTGCAGGACGAGCTCGAAAAGATGGTCGGCGCCAGCCACGCTCACCAGATGATGAACAAGCCGGGCGGAGTGTACGTGAAGCGCGCCGATACCATGCCTGAGGCCGACCGCATTTTGCTCAACAGCGTTGCGCGTGTCGTTCTGGTTGGCAGCCGTGGCTCCCTCGACGCGCAGCTTGATCGCGAAATGCCCGAGAACCCTCCTCCGCCCCTCCTTTTGCGGGCAGGCACCGACCAGACGCGACGGCGCACCGGAACTCAGCGCTCACAACTTCAGGTGATGCCTCCCTCATCCCCACCGTCGCTCCCACAATCGACCTTCTCGCCCGATGGCCGCGAATACATAATCACCCTTGAGGACGGTGCGTGGACGCCCCTTCCATGGAGCAACGTGCTGGCCAATGAGTCTTTTGGCTGCCTGGTCACAGAGAGTGGTATGTCGTCGACCTGGTCACTAAACAGCCACGAAAACCGGCTTACTCCCTGGTCAAACGACCCTGTCTCTGATCCTCCGGCTGAGGCCATTTACATCAGGGACGAACAGAACGGCCACGTAATGTGCCCCACCCCCTTGCCTATACGCGACCCCGACCCCTATACTGTCACGCACGGGCACGGCTACACCGTTTACAGCCACACGAGCCGCGATATTGAGCAGACCCTGCGCGTCTCCGTCGGCATCGAAGATCCTGTGAAAGTCTGCAAGCTGACGCTGCACAACCGTTCCGCAAGTCCAAGAAAGTTATCAGCCACCTACTATGCCGAGCTCATTATGGGCGTTAGCCGCGAGACTTCCTCGCGCTTCATTATCAGCAAGGCCGACCGCAAGGCCGGGGGCTTGTTCGCCCATAACCCCTACAACAATGAATTCGCCGAGCGGGTCGCCTTTGTGGTCACCAGTGAGGCTACCTTCGCCTTCACCGCCGACCGGGGCGAGTTCATAGGTCGGAACCGCTCCACCGGTGATCCCATCGCCCTCAAGCGGCGCACCCTCTCCGGTCGATCCGGTGCCGGCCTGGATCCCTGCTTCGCGCTCCAGTGCCTGGTCGATCTCAAGCCTGGCGAAGAGCGCTCGATTACCTTCACCCTGGGCGAAGGAGACAATGCCGAGCACGCCGGCGTGCTCGCCGCCAAATACCGCGACCCCGCCAGGGTCGAAACAGAATACAACGCCACCGTGCAGATGTGGGACAAGCTGCTTTCTACAGTGGAGATACACACGCCCGACAAAGGCATGAACGTCCTCATGAACCGCTGGCTCCTTTACCAGAGCGTGGCCTGCCGCATCTGGGGACGTACCGCCTTCTACCAGAGCGGTGGGGCCTACGGCTTCCGCGACCAGCTGCAGGACGTCATGGCCCTCGTCTACGCCGCTCCCGCGATTGCCCGCGAGCAAATACTGCGATCTGCCGGGCGCCAGTTCAAAGAGGGCGATGTCCAGCACTGGTGGCACCCACCCACCGGCCGCGGTGTGCGCACCCGCTTCTCGGATGACCTGCTCTGGCTCCCCTTCGTCACCGCATACTACGTCGAAGCCACCGGCGACACGCAGATACTGGACGAGAAGCTTCCCTACTTGCAGGCCCCTCTCCTGGCTCCCGGTCAGGAGGACATGTACGGCACGCCTATCGTTACCGGCGAAATGGGCACAGTTTATGAGCACTGTCTGCGCGCCATCGAGCACGGCACCACCGCCGGCGCGCATGGCCTACCCCTCATGGGCACTGGCGACTGGAACGACGGCATGAACCGCGTCGGCATCGAGGGCAAGGGCGAGAGCGTGTGGGTGGGCTGGTTCCTCTACGCGGTCCTCGGCGCCTTCTCTCCTCTCTGCGAGCAACGCGGCGACACCGACCGCACCAACAGCCTTCGGGCCGAGATGTCGCGTCTCAAGGATGCCCTCGAAACCCATGCGTGGGATGGCCAGTGGTACATCCGCGCCTTCTACGACAACGGTGAGCCTCTAGGTTCCGCTCGCAGCGAAGAGTGCAAAATCGACTCCATTGCACAAAGTTGGGGCGTTATCTCCGGTGCAGCAGACAAAGAGCGTGCCGCTCAGGCCATGCAGGCCGTCGACGAGTGCCTGGTGAAAAAGAACATGATCGAGCTCTTCACCCCTCCCTTCGACAAGACCGCCCAGGATCCCGGCTACATCAAAGGCTACCTGCCCGGCGTGCGCGAGAACGGCGGCCAGTACACCCATGCCGCCATCTGGACCGCTGTGGCGCGCGTCCTGATGGGCGATGGCGATAAAGCCTACAGCCTTTTCAAGATCCTCAACCCCCTCACCCACACCTCCACCCTCGACAATGCCTCGCTCTACATGGTCGAGCCCTACGTTGAAGTCGCCGACATCTACTCGCACCCTCAGCACATCGGCAGGGGCGGCTGGACCTGGTACACCGGCTCCGCAAGCTGGATCTACCGCCTGGGCGTCGAGTACATGCTGGGCCTGAAGCTCCACGGCGACCACTTCACCGTCGAGCCCTGCATCCCCTCCAACTGGCCCGGCTATACCATGACCTACAGGCACGGCGAAACTACCTACAAAATCGCAGTAGAAAACAAAGAAGGCGGCACCTGCCAGGTAGCCTCAGTCGAGCTGGACGGCACGGCAGCGCCAAACTGCAAGATATCGCTTACCAACGACGGCAAAGAACACCATGTGCGCGTAGTGCTGGTGTCCGGTGCCGTAAAAGTATCGGTGGCCGTCACAAAATGACGTTCTTCGCGGAGGGCTTGTGCAAAAGAGCAAACGAAAGACCCCAACAGTAATGTTGGGGCTCTTCACATATCTATTCTCTTGGCTGGGGTACAAGGATTCGAACCTCAACTTACTGATCCAGAATCAGCTGTCCTACCGTTAGACGATACCCCAATAGTGCTTGCGCGATAATATTATATCAACATCCTGCCTAGATGTCAACGCTCCGACACCCATCCACTTAAACAGAAAACCCAGGCAATCCTGACGGATCATCCGGGTCTCTGTTCCTCCGAAAGCTTTTACACCCCCGAAGTAATTACAGTATAAGTCCCCTGCTCTCCCCTGTCAATAACCTCTTACTCGAGTTATCCACAATGCGCCCCAACCTGGAAGACTGCGCACACCAACCCGCCCGAAGGCACGCAGCCTCTACCAACTTTACGCGATACTCCCTGCTGTAGTAGAATATCCCAAATAGAAGCTACCTACCACTCGCTCTCACATATACATTGCGCCAAATGCTACATATCGCTCGTCACGTATGACATCTCAGTCGATGAGAGTTCAGTGAACTATCGTCAGTCGTCAGTCGTCATCCCAAAGGGGTTGCCCATGTCCGAAATCCAGGTCAAAAAGATCAAGGTGCTTACCGGCCCCAACATATGGGCCTACCGCCCTGTGCTTGAAGTCCTCACCGACATCGGCAAGTACGAAGAACTCCCCTCCAACAAGCTGCCCGGTGTCGCCGAGCGCCTGGTCGAGCTCATCCCCACCATCTGGGAGCACCGTTGCTCCGAGGGCAGGCCCGGCGGCTTCCTCGAGCGCCTCCGCATCGGCACTTACATGGGCCACATCGTCGAGCACATCATCCTCGAGCTCCAGTCCCTCGCCGGCATGGACGTCGGCTTCGGTCGCACCCGTGGCACCGAGCACCTGGGCGAGTACCGCGTCGTCGTCGACTACAAGGACGAGGACGCGGCCCGCCTGTGCGTCTACCTCGCCGTCGAAATAGCCGAAGCCCTCGCCGAAAACCGACCTGTCACCTTTAACCTTGCCGAGCGTCTGGCCGAAATCCGGGAGATCGCCGACGACAACGTGCTCGGCCCCTCCACCCAGTCCATCGTCGACGCCGCCAAGCGCCGAGGCATTCCCTGGTTCCGCCTCAGCCGTGGCTCTCTCGTGCAGCTCGGGCATGGACGCTCTGCTCGCCGCATTCAGGCCAGCGAAACCTCGAACACCGCGAACATCGGGGTTGAAATCGCCTCCGATAAGATCCTCACCAAGGAGCTCCTCGACAAAGTCGGCGTGCCCGTTCCCCACGGCGCCTCCGTGCGTACAGCCGATGACGCCTGGGAGGTCGCTCAGGACCTCAACACGCCCGTCGTCCTGAAACCTTACGACGGCAACCAGGGCAAAGCAGTCAGCGTCAACCTCACCACCGAGGAACAAATACGCACTGCCTTCGACCTCGCAAGCGAGCACTCCAGCCGCGTCATCGTCGAACAGTACCTCCCCGGCCGCGATTTCCGCTTGCTCGTCGTAGGTGGCAGGCTGCTCGCCGCCGCTGAGCGCAAACCGGCCCAGGTCGTTGCGGATGGCAGGCACAATATCCGCACTCTCGTGCAGATGCTGAACGAAGACCCCCGCCGCGGCGCCGGTCACGCTTCCGCCCTTACCCGCATCAAGATGGACGCCGTGGCAGAGCTTACCCTCCGCAAGCAGGACTACACCTGGGACAGCGTGCCCCCTCCCGGCGCTGTGGTCTTCCTCCGCGACAATTCCAACCTCTCCACAGGCGGCACCGCGACCGACGTGACCGACATAGTGCACCCCGACAACGCCGTGATAGCAGTACTCGCCGCCTCCACTATCGGACTCGACATCGCCGGTGTCGACGTTGTGTGCGAGAACATCAAGCGCCCCCTCGCCGAACAAGCGGGCGGCATCGTAGAAGTCAACGCGGCTCCCGGCCTTCGTATGCACGTCTACCCGTCAGAAGGCAAGTCGCGCCCGGTGGGTGACGCCATTATCGACCTCCTCTTCCCCGGCAAGACCAACGCCCGCATTCCCGTAATCTCCATCACCGGCACCAACGGCAAAACCACCACCACGCGTATGGTGGGCCACATCTACTCCACCATGAAACAATTCGTCGGCATGACCACCACCGACGGCATCTACTTCGACGGCGTGCGCCGCGTCAAGGGCGACTGTGCTGGCCCCCGCAGCGCAGAGGCCGTCCTCCAGCACCCCCTCGTTGAAGTGGCCGTCCTCGAGACCGCCCGAGGCGGGATCCTCCGCTCGGGCCTGGCGTTCGACAAGTGCACGGTCGGCGTCGTCCTCAACGTGGCTGCCGACCACCTCGGCCTCGATGGTATCGAGACTCCCGAGAACCTGGCTCGCGTCAAGCAGGTGGTTATCGAGAGCGTGGCCGAAACGGGCTATGGCGTGCTCAACGCCGACGACCCACTCACCGTCGAAATGGCATCTGAGTGCACAGGCCAGGTGATCTTCTTCGGTATGGATAGCTCGGCTCGCCCCCTCGCCCTCCATCTGGCTGGCGGGGGCAAGGCAGCCTTTAATCGAAATGGCGAGCTAATCCTTGCCGAAGCCTCCCAGGAAACGGTCCTCATGCAGGCAGCCGATATCCCGGCCACACACGGCGGGCAGATACCCTTCCAGGTGCAGAACGCGCTCGCTGCAGCCGCCGCTTGCTGGGGCGCCGGTGTCCCCCTCGACATGATTAGCCTCGGACTGCGCACCTTCCAGACTGATGAGAAGAGCGCACCCGGCCGCTTCAATATGTTCCCCTACGGTCAGGCCACCGTCATCGTCGACTACGGCCACAACCCCCACGCCATGCGCGCCGTACAGGCTGCCATGGCCGCCATGAGGCCCAGGCGCAAGATAGCCGTGATCGCAGCCCCCGGCGACCGCCGTGACGCCGACATACAGGAGCTCGCTGTCGTGGCCGCCAACACCTTCGATTGGATTATCGTCCGCGAGGACAATGACCTGCGCGGCCGGGAGCGCGGTGAAGTTGCCGCTCTCATCATGGAGACTATCCGGCGCGCCAGGCCCTCTTTACCCATTAGCGTCGTGGTCAACGAAGAAGACTCAGTCAGTCAGGCCCTTAATATGGCTCGCCCCGGTGACACCGTCGTACTCTTCATAGATAGCGTAGATCAGGTTATCGAGCAGGTTAAGCAGGCCGGCAAATCTGTCCACATGGATGAGAGCGATGCCTTCTGGTGTCCTGTGCCTGAGCCCGCATCATCGAATAGCCGCCTTGCTAACGTGCTAGCCAAGGAATTGGTGAACGACGGCGAGCATGGGCATAGTTAAGTGCCTCTGGCCTGGTTTGTGCTAAAATAGACGTGAAACACATCACCGTATACATACGGAAATCAGGAAGAGGCATTTGGAACCGACCAAAAGCAGCAACGGAGTTCAACCAAAGGTAATCGCGCCGGAACGTGACAGGGTCTTAAGTGGCACCTGGCAGGCGCCCGGCTATCTCATGATCATAGGTGGGGCCGACCGGCTCGACCACGAATCGCGCATCGCTCGTTTATTCGTGCAACTGGTAGAACGTGTCGAGACCCATTGCGCCTTGCGCGACATTGTACTCATCAGCACGGCCACTCGCCACCCCGACATACTAACCCACGAATATGTGCATATCCTCACGCGCATCGGAGTTGCAGACTCTAATATCCACGCGCCCTATATCCGCAATCGCACCGAAGCTCTCGAAGAGAGCAACGTCGACCTCGTTCGCAACGCGGCCGGCATCTTTATCACAGGTGGTGACCAGTACGCACTGACCCAGATCCTCGACCGCACTCCGGTCGAGGAGGCTATCCGCGCTGCATATCGAAACGGCGCTGTGGTCGCCGGCACCAGTGCGGGAGCCACTGCCATGGGTAGGCCCATGATCGTAGCCGGCGGCGGCAACGGCGAGCTTCGCAAAGGCATGGTGCAGATGTCGCACGGCCTGGCGTGGGCAGGCGAAGACCTCATCATTGACACACACTTCGGCGCTCGTGGTCGCTTTCCGCGCCTCTCCTCCGTAGTGGCCGAGAACCCCCAGGCTCTCGGTGTGGGCATCGACGAGAACACCTGCCTCCTGGTCGATGGCGAAGGACATGGGCTCGTGGTTGGTGCAGGCGTGGTTTACTTCATTGACGCCTCGCACACCGTCCTCGATACTGCCCCCCAGGTTCGTACAGGGCAACCTCTTTCCATTGGCTCCCTCAACCTGAATATCCTCGCCGCCGGACAGGTATTCGACCTCCGCACCCGCAAGCTGGCCGTCCGCGCATCACGCCCCAAAGCCACGATCGCCGCGCGATAAGCCCGCTTATCCCGCTCCATCCCTGGTTTACGCAAGCAATGCCGATCCCTCTCCCCCATTCTTTCCTTATGGGTGCACTATTTGATGCCTTCCAAGGGTAACAAATCGCACTTCCAATTCGTCCCAAAATATAGTATTATCAGCCTTGTAACATATTTGCATACGCGGAGGTTTCTTCCCGTGCCCCGTTTCACTGCTTTGCGAGCTTGTCTGTTCTTGATCGCCCTTATCTCTTTCATGGCCTTCTTCCTCTTTGGCCTGTTTACGCCCGCTTCTGCCCCGGTCTCAGCTTTGACTTTGCCTGAATCTATTCCCAATGTGGTGGCAGACCGCCCTTCCGGTCTATCTGATTGTGGCCCCGCCTGGCAGGTCATGGCTAGCCCTAACGTCACGTCCAGTGACGAGCTACATGGCGTGGCCGCCCTATCTGATAGTGACGTGTGGGCTGTCGGCTTCAGCAGTAATGGGCGAACCTTGACAGAACATTGGGACGGCATTGCATGGAGCGTAGTACCCAGTCCCAATCTTGGCTCAGGTGACAGCGAACTACTTTCGGTGAGCGCAATATCAGCGGCGGACGTGTGGGCCGTTGGGGATTCAGTCAGAGACAGTATTCATGTAACACTGACGGAGCACTGGGACGGTAGGGCATGGAGCGTCGTTCCAAGCCCCAATATAGGCACAGGCCCCAACTACCTGAATGCAGTAGCCGCCGTATCAAGCAGCGATGTGTGGGCCGTAGGAACGTACTTCAATGGCGCTACTCAACGTGCCCTCACAGAGCATTTGAACGGCAGCGCATGGGATATCGTTCAGAGTCCGAATGTCGGGGCGGGAAATAATGTCCTCAGCGGAGTGTCTGCCGCATCTGGTAGCGATGTTTGGGCTGTCGGTGACACCCCCGACCATGAGTTGATAGAGCACTGGAATGGCACCGAATGGAGTGTCGTTCCAGGCCCGCAGGCGCGCGGCCTCTATGCGGTTGCCGCACTATCCCGCACAGATGTCTGGGCTGTCGGTTCAGCAGACTCGCATTCCTTTGGTACCTCGACCTTGACGCAACATTGGGATGGGATCGCATGGAGTGTGGTCCCCAGTTCTGACGTAGACCAATTCAATACCTTCTATGGTATTTCGGCAGTATCGAGCAATGATATTTGGGCGGTGGGCGTGCATTACTCACTTGCCCCGTATGCCACTCCCGGCGAGACGCACGCCCTGCTGGAGCACTGGGACGGGACCGCATGGAGCGTCATGCCCGGCGCTGATGTGCATTCAAACGAATACATGTATGGTGTGTCGATATGGGGCGGGAACGCGTGGGCGGTGGGAAACACTGCTTACATTACGCCCTCCACACTCATAGAACACTATACGGCTGGGCCGTGTCCTCCTACATTCACCCCGGTTCCACCACGCTGCCCCGGCGAGCGCTTCACCGACGTCTGCCCTGGCGACTACTTCTACCAGTACATCCTCGACCTCAGCGACCTTGGCATTATAGGAGGCTACAACACCGTTCCTCCGTGCGCCGGCCCGGCTCATATCCCTTGCTTCAGGCCCGATCTTTGGTCCACCAGAGGGCAAATAGCCAAGATCATATCGTTAGCCGCAGGCTTCAACGAAGATGTAACAGGCCAGACCTTCGAGGACGTGCCCCCCAACCACACCTTCTACCTGTACATCGAGCGCATGGCAAGCCGTGGTATCATCGCAGGCTACCCCTGCGGCGCGCCCGGCGAGCCCTGCAATGCCAACAACGACCCCTACTTCCGCCCAGGCAACACCGTAAGCCGAGGCCAGGTCTGCAAAATGGTCTGCATTGCGTTCGGCTTCAGCGAGCCTGTTGGCCCCCAAGATTTCGAGGACGTTCCTCCCGGCCACACATTCTACGACTATATCCAGCGCCTTGCCGCGCGCAATATTGTCAACGGCTATCCATGTGGTGCCCAGGGTGAACCCTGCGGCCCCTGGTATCTCCCCTTCTTCCGCCCCGCCGGCAGTGTCAGCCGAGGCCAAATAACCAAAATAGTCGACCTCGCCCGCACCCAGCCCACCCCTACTCCCACTGCTGCCACCACCGGAAGCCCTGCTTCCACTGACACGCCCACTCCTGCCTCCACAACGGCACCAACATACATTGCTACTGGCACTCCAACGTCCACGCCCTGACTAGTTCATGCCGCCCAATGATCTTTGATATTAACGGCTAAGAAAGGTCCTTGCCCATGCCCTGTTCCCTTGCCCTGCGAGTTTGTCTGTTAGTCGCCGCCCTTGCAACGGCTTCTATTGCCTTCTTCCTCTTTGGCCTGTTTACGCCCGCTTCTGCCCCGGTCTCAGCTTTGACTTTGCCTGAATCTATTCCCAATGTGGTGGCAGACCGCCCTTCCGGTCTATCTGATTGTGGCCCCGCCTGGCAGGTCATAGCTAGCCCTAACGTGACTTCCACTGACGAGTTACATGGCGTAGCCGCCCTTTCAGATACCGACGTATGGGCTGTCGGCTACAGCCACGATGGGCACTCCGCAACCTTGATAAAACACTGGGACGGCAGCGTGTGGAGCATAGTCCCCAGCCCGAATCCGGGCTCACACAGTAACGAGTTGTACTCTATAGATGCTGTATCAGATACTGATGTGTGGGCTGTTGGGAATTCAGTTACAGACAGCGGTCAAGTAACACTGACGGAGCACTGGGACGGGACCTCATGGAGTGTCATCCCGAGCCCCAATGTGGGCACGGCCCTCAACTTCCTGAATGCAGTAGCTGCCGTATCAAGCAACAATGTCTGGGCCGTAGGAACCTACTTCACTGGCATAGCTCAACGGGCCCTCATAGAGCATTGGAATGGTAGCGCATGGGATATCGTTCGAAGTCCGAACGTTGGAACGGGGGACAATGTCCTCAACGGAGTGTCTGCCGTTTCTGGTAGCGATGTTTGGGCTGTTGGTAGCTCCCCCGATGATGAGTTGATAGAGCACTGGAATGGTAGCGAGTGGACCATTGTTCCAGGCCCACACCAGGGCAGACTGAATGCGGTCGCCGCACTATCCCGCACGGATGCATGGGCAGTGGGGTCCGCGGATACGTACAACAGATCCACCCTGACCGAGCACTGGAACGGAAACACGTGGACCGTAGTACCCAGTCCTGACGTAGACCAATACAACACCCTCTATAGCGTTTCGGCAATATCGAGCAATGATGTTTGGGCTGTCGGCGTCCACTACTGGATCACCGGGCCTCACGGCCCCCCTGACGAGACCCATCCGCTATTTGAGCACTGGGATGGGACCGAGTGGAGCGTCATGCCCAGCGCTGACACGCATTCAAGGGAATACATCTATGGTGTGGCCGCCGGATCGAGCACCAGCGTGTGGGCGGTGGGAAACACAACTTACGGTACGCACGGCACCCTGATAGAACACTACTATGGGGGCACCTGTCCTCCAACGCTCACGCCAACACCCATACCCACCCCACGCTGCCCCGGCGAGCGCTTCACCGACGTCTGTCCCGGCGATTACTTCTACCAGCACGTCCTCGACCTCAACGACCTCGGCATAATAGCAGGCTACAATATAGCTCCTCCCTGCAATGGCCCCGCCCATATCCCCTGCTTCAAGCCCGATAATTCGGCTACCAGGGGGCAGATAGCCAAGATCGTATCCCTTGCTGCAGGCTTCAACGAAGATGTCACTGGCCAGACCTTCGAGGACGTGCCCCCCAACCACACGTTCTACCTGTACATAGAGCGCATGGCTAACCGTGGCATCATCGCAGGCTACCCATGTGGCGGCGCTGGAGAACCCTGCAATGCCAACAACGACCCATACTTCCGCCC
>JBBRDO010000022.1:0-55740 GCA_038203825.1 Chloroflexia bacterium
ATTTGATCATTGTCGGCAGCCTATTAATAGTAGTGCTGCTGGCAGGAGGCCTGGTCTTCTTCTTTTCACAGGGGCCAGGCGGGGATAAGCAGACGGCGCAAGCGCAGGTGTTGAGGGGAGAGGCGGGGGACACGGAGGTGACTCTTACGTGGCCTGCCATGCCGGGGGCGAGCGGCTACTTTGTTTATCGGGACGGGAACGAAGCGCCTCTGAACGCGAAACCGGTGATGGATACGAAGTTTGAAGATATAGGCCTTACCAACGGCAGGGCGTACAGCTATGCGGTGGCGCCTGCGGGTAAGGACGGGCGGGCGGGGGCGCATACGGTCAGTGTTGCGGTGACACCGAAGTAGTCGGGGACAAATAGCATAGAGGTCAGGGGGATAGGACGATGTTGCATTTACATGTTCGCAGACTGGCACGCTCGGCCGGTATTATTCTGGCCGTACTTGTGGCGCTTGAGCCGGGGCTTGGGCGGATGGCGCCTGCTGTAGCGGCTTCAGCTACTGCTCAGGGCCAGGCTCAAAGCTCGCCGGCCGGCACAGGCACGCCACAAACTCCTCAAAGCCCACCGGTTACCTCTCCCACGCCGCAGAGCTACCTGCAACTGACTTTGGACCTACTCGTGGGCCAATCGGCATCGGCGACAGGCTTCAAGTTGACGGCGCTCCATTCGCAGTTGGGTCCTGCGTTGCTCCCATCGGGGGCGCAAGCCAATCTGAAGGACAGCGGCCAGTGGCGCGTAGAGCTTCAAGACGACAAAGGGCAAACGCTGTCGCTTGACGGGACGCTCGCTTATGAGGTCGCGGGGCAAGTCGAGGCCGACTCCTCAAGCAATGCCACCATCACGATTGCTGGTACGCTCAAAAACAATGATACGGCAGTTGCTATAGATACACTGGTAGCAGGCGGAAGCTCGAACGGACAGAAAACGGCCAACGGCAAGTTTGATGTGACGCTTACTCGCAACGGCAATACGAGCCATACCCTTATCACTAAAGCCGTTGATGCCGCACAGGTGGGCTACAATCTCAACCGCACCACGACACGGAGCACGATAGAGCGTGATGGTCATCAGGCCGGTTCAGTGGAGACCGTCACCAGGCGGGACCTGGGCAACGGAGAGCAGGAGATGTGGCTGGATCAGAATATAGCCGGGCCGACACCGCAAAGTCTTCCCATAGTGATAAACCAGCATCTATTCGAGCGCGCGGCAGGCGACGGGATGAGCCAGTACGTGGATCGCTTCGATGCACAGCTGCCTGACAGTACCTACTCTCTTCAAACCCCCGTCAGTATTGAAGTGACGACGGGCGGTGTATCAGCTTACACCTTCGAATTGGTAAACGGACGTGGACAAAAGATAAGGGTCACTTCGCCCGGGGGCTCCGCTAGCCCTCAAAGCTCACTAAACAACGCAATGAAGGGAGTTGCCAGCGACAATAGGAGGTCGAGCTTAGGGGTTGCGGATCTGGCAAGCGCTCCTTTGGGCGGTTCGATAGAAGCACTGCGTGCAGTACAAGCCGAGAGCAATCTCCAACCCACATTGTATGCTACGAATCCAGCGGGACCGGTTCTTGGCGGGACCGGTCTTTTCTCGCCTCTTCAAACCATTTGTTCGGGGGCATTCAACTTTTTCTTTGGTGTTGCTCTGGCACTTATTGTGTTCTTTGCCGCCGCGGCAGTGTTTCCTGAGCTGGTCGTGATAGGAGAGGTAAGTGAGCTGGCCGCGCTGGGGGCAGTTGCTCCAGAAGCTACGGCCTCCGAGTTCTGGGCTCTGTTCATGCAAGAAGTCAATGAGCAACTTGTCCAGACGATCATACAGACAGTTGCAGATGGCTTGAAAGGGCTAACAGGGCCACGAGATGTTAATACGAGGGCTTCTCTTGATTTCTGGTCGAACATTGCTCAAATACTTACCAGCTTCATGACTGGTCTGGACATGAACAACGGGGTGGGTTCAATCGGCAATGCTTTGCAAGCCATACTGCCTGATGTCGGCGCTTACCTTTGCAACGGCGATCCATATTTTGTCGCCCCAGATGTTCGCCTTTTGCCGAACCCTGTGAACCCGAGTCCTGTGCAGATTACGAGCGTTACGGGTGGGATACTTGTGCCTATAACGGGGAGCGTTACGTCTGAGATCAGTGCTACTGCCGGCGCGCCGCTTACGGCGACCGTGAGCACGGGTACGGGTAGGGAGCAGTACAACGACAGCCCGCAGTCGTTTGTGGGTGGAGCGATTCCGAGTGGGGGCAAGGCGGTGGGTACGTGGGTGTGGGACAGTAGCAGGGCGTACGGGGCGATGGCCAGCCACACGCAGCCGCCTACAAGCGGGGCGCAGCTGCATTACTTCATCCATGCTACTCAAACGCTGACGCCGAGCGTGGGTGATAATATCGTCCAGTACGTTTATCTCGACCCGCAGAATGCGCCAAGTGAGATTTATTTGCAGTTCTACACAGGCGATGGGAATGGAGAGCAGAGAGCTTACTGGGGAGCGGACCAGACGCAGACGGGCGGGCAGGCGGGAAGTGGATCGCTGTACCCGATGGGGCCGCTGCCGCAGAAGGGCGGATGGGTGAGACTGCAGGTGCCGGCGGCTGAGATGGGGCTTGAGGGCAAGCCTATAAATGGCGTGTTGTACGGGGCATATGGCGGGCAGACGTGGTGGGGGCCGACGACCACCAGTAATGGGCGAACCGACCAGGCGCCGGACGGCATGAGCGTGGAACCACCTCCGCCGCCGCCAACGTGGACAGTGGGCAGCCTGGTGGCGTTCAGGCTCGCGGAGCCGGAGAGCTTGGGCGTGGAGATCGTGGACGGGCAGGGCGGACATGTGCGTACGCTTCTCAAAGAAGAGCGACGAGACGCGGGTTACCAGGTGCTCACCTGGGGCGCAAAGAACGACAGCGGAGGCATGGTACAGGACCTTCCTTACCAGGTGCGGTTCTCGGTGGGCGGCAAGGTAGTCGCCCAACATGGGGTGACTATCAGCCCTCTCGTGGCTAATATTCGTACTCCCGGAGCTTACAGCCTGGTGCGCGGCACGCAAGTGCCCATAATAGGCGAGGCGTACGGTAGTCTGTTCGATCATTATGTTCTGGAATATGGGGAGGGTATTGATCCTTCCACATGGGTAACAATAACTGAATCGCCTGTGCCATCCCTGGCGGTGCCTGGTGGCAATCTCAAGCTCTTTAACCCGGGCAATCTCGCCAACTGGGACACAGGATTGAACGAATTCAAGCCGTGGGATGAGGCAGGACTGAATGGCCTGTACACGCTGCGGCTGAAGGTGATCGGCACGGACGGACGGGAAGCGGACGATAGCTTCCCGGTAATAGTGGGCAGGCTGGCGGATACGGCGCAGGGCGGTGTTATCGCGTCGCCTGACGGCAAGGCGAGCCTCACTATTCCCTACTTCGCAACGCGATACTCTTTCTCGCTGATGGCGCTGGTGCCATTGTCGGAGACGGAGACGATGAGTGAGACTGGGAGTATGCTGCCTGTGGGGCCGAAGGTAGCGGGAGGCGTATATGAAGTCTTCCCGGTGGACGAGAAGTTCAGGAGGGCTGCTAGCCTGGAGCTGCCGTATGACGGGGTTGGGGCGCCGGAGAAGGTGGGGGTCATGCTGGGTGACGGCACGCCGGACGGGTGGCGTTATATTGGTGGGAAGGCGGACGCCCAAAAGCACACTATCACAGTACCGGTCATGGACTTCGGCGGCAAGCGCGCCCTGGTGGCTCCCTTCGTGTCCGATTCATTCGGGGCAGCACCTGACCTGACTACGGGGGCGCGACTTGCTTTCAGCGATACCCTGGCTGCACCGGGTGTGACCTCGGTAAATGGGCAGGTTGCCTTTGATAGCGATTTGCAATCGGGTCCCGGAGAATGGGAGGATCTGGACCTGGAGGGCACAAGGATAGAGATCGCAACCGGCGCAGAGGCTGGGCTGTCAGCGGGAGATGCGGCGCTGAAAGTGACAGGTCAGGCGGGCGGGGCGCGTATGGTAGGAGCACACACCTCCGCGTATGATGCGGCAAAGTACCCCATACTCAGCTTCGATTACAGGGTGACAAAGGGATATGCGCCTAATCTTCTCGTGAAGAGCAACGGCGTATGGTGGCAATTCTGGATGGGAAGCGGCGGATCGACGAGCGGCACGCAGAGTGCGCGCTACTTCGAGACGCTATTATCCACGCAACTCGTGACCGATGACACCTGGCACCAGTACCGTCTCGACCTGCTGGGTGGGCTGCGCGTTTCGGAGCCTGACGCTACGAATTTTCAGGTGGATGCAATAGCTTTCGGCCAGATAAGCCAGACTGCCTACATGCAATATGTACCGGTGGATGAGGGTGACAAAGGGAGCGTGTATTACCTGGACAACTTGAGCGCGTCGAGGCCGACGAGCGTGGGCAGCCTCAACTTCAGTTGGGCGGCACCACAAGGTGTGCAATACACGGGATATAGCTATGGGCTGGACCAGGGGAAAAACACCGTGCCCGCAGAAAGCGCACAGACCACTTCAACGAGCGCACAGGTCCAACTGCCGCAGGGAGCGGTGGATGGGACCTGGTACTTCCACGTAAGAGGGCAGGCTACGGGGCAACCCGGCCAGTGGGGCGCAGTAGCGGATTATCCGGTGCAGATCGACAGGCAACCCCCCGTGGCGGGCGCGCCGTCGCCGCCGCCAAACGGCGCAGGATCTCCCAATCTGCTGCAACTGCCCGTGGCTGACGCCGGCGGGATTGATATGGCAAGCCTCAAGCTGGAGCTGGGGGGCACGACTTACAGCCTGGATGGGGGAGGACGTGCAGGGTTGAGCTACCAACCCGAGGGCCAAATGCTGTACGTTTATTCCAACCAGCTCGCCCCGCCTCCTGCCCCTCCGGCAGGTGGTCAGCCGGTGCAGGCCATTTTGCGGGAGGTTACCGACTACGCGGGCAACAGCCTGGCGGCGCCGTTCTCGTGGAGTTTTACGGCGGATACGGCTCAGACAGGCGGGGACTCGGGTTTCAAGCAACTGACGGGGAAGGGAGGCACTTCGCCTGCAGTATCGCCGGACGGAAGCCAGGTGGCGTTCGTGTCGAGCAGATCGGGTGAGCAGCAAATATGGGTGATGCGCGGCGATGACTATGAGGAGCAGGCGGGCAGCGCTTTGCCTCTTAGCAGCGGCGATCAGGCCAATACAAACGCGCACGAATCCGATCCCGCATGGTCGCCTGATGGCTCGATGCTGGCCTATGTTTCGGACACCGAAGGCTCGCCGCAAGTGTGGGTATCTGCGCCGAATGGAACAGGGGCACGCGTTCTCACCGCGGGCACAAGTGGGGCCGCAAGCCCTGCCTGGATGGAGGATGGGAAGAGCCTGGCCTTCATCAGGGACGGCAACCTGTGGAGCGTGAACAGCGATGGCACAGGGCTGCGAGCGCTCACACAATACCCGGAGAAGCCGCTGAGGGCGGTGCGCACGCAGCCGGGAGGAGCATTGCTGGCAGTCTCATTCAGGCTCTACCAGGAGACCATCGAGCTGTACAACCCGGCAAACGGAGAGTTGACGCCACTTACTGAGGGCGGTCAAGATACCGAACCGGCCTGGCTGAACGACCGCACCCTACTCTATACTGCTCCATCAGACCAGGTAGGTCAGACAGGGCTGCTTGGCGTATGGCACGTGGGTATTGATGGCAAAGGCCAGGCAAACCTCGCCGGCAGTGCGCAAGCGGGCACAGCGCATATGGAGGCAAGTGTATCTCTGGACGGGACGTTGCTGGCGCTCGTATCAACCGAAAGCGGCGCTCGCAACGTGTGGGTGCGCGCGGGCCTGCAGATAAGCCGGTTTGAAGTGTCGCCGGGAGCGGGGGCGGCAGCAGGTGAGCCCTTCCAGGTGGCATACACGCTGCCTGCTACTTCCACTGTTACGCTCGAGGTCGCAGACAAAGCCGGCACTCTTGTCAAGACTCTTGTCCCTGGTCTGAGCCAGTCCAAGGGCGGGCAGCAGTTGACGTGGGATGGCAAAGACAGCAATGGTAGCGTGGTGGCGCCGGGACAGTATTTGCTCAGATTATCGGCGAAGCTGGGTGATGGTTCTGAGCTTACCAGGTATGCTACAGCGAATGTGATTGAATCATCGAATATAGGTGTTGTTCAGGTTGAGATTGACCAGTGGGCAGGCCAGGTCGCTAGCCCTAACGGCACTATGCACACACGGGTATATGCAGCAGGGACGCGGATACGGCCCGTGGCGCGTTCTGATGAGGAGAGCAAGCCTCAGTTCAATCTACCCGCAGGGCACTATGACCTGGTAGCTGAGTACAATGGCGTCACACAAGATGTTACAAATCTCAGCGTGGAAGGCAAGACAACTGTGACGCAGACATTCGATCTGAAGATGGGTGGGCTTGCGG
Organism: Chloroflexia bacterium; assembly: GCA_038203825.1. GTDB lineage: Bacteria > Chloroflexota > Chloroflexia > QHBQ01 > JADMIH01 > JADMIH01. Next base: position 6,414 of record JBBRDO010000022.1, read on the forward strand.
TGACGCTGCTTTCGGCACCGGGCCAGCCGGTGACAGGAGATGCTTCGGTGCAGGTATCAAGGAGCGACGATATCAGCGGAGCCGTGCAGCAATATGGCAACACAGGATCGACAACTTTTGTCCTGCCTCCGGGCAATTACGATGTCAAAGCAGAGTACCAGGGGTTGGAGCAAAGAGCGTACAACCTGCAAGTCAAGATCGGGCAGATCACAACACAAGAGATGAACCTGGGCAGCGGCCTGCTAAGTCTGACGGTTGATGAGAAAGACGGCGTACTTGCGGGGGCAGGCATCAGGCTGGTAACGCAGGCCTTTATCCCGACTGACCATGTGAACGCAATCTCTACGTCATGGGATAATCCTGCCGAGCTTCGGCTGCCTGCGGGCAAGTATGATATTCAGATCGATTATGGAGTGTCAGACTATTCACCATACGTGGGAGGTAAGATCACAGAGTGGATCCTGGGTGTGGAGATACAGCCGGGGCAGAATGTGGTAAGGGAATATAACCTAAGGCTCACCCCTGTCACAATCCACCTGGAAGAAGCATCAGGCAAAGCAGCGGCGCCGGGCAAGGTATCGTTCGCTGTGTATGCACAGGGATACCTCACTAATTCTGTGGCATACGCTCTAACGGACACTGCACAGCTTTTGCTGGCTGAGGCAACATACGTGGTGGTTGCAGCGTACGATGGTACGGCGCTTGAAAAGGCCGGGCCCGTGGGCGAACCAATAGAGGTCAAGTATGGGCAAAACATCGACCGGACTATCGATCTGAAGCTGGGGAATATCGCGGTGGATGTGCTTGATGCCGGCGGGCAACCTTTAGCTTCGGTCGGCCTCATGGCTACAGCTTATCCCGCAGGCCAGCAGGACCTGTTCTTCTCGCAGGTGTATAATTCCAATCCGCTCGAACTGCCTGTGCGCGCAGATACGCCCTATGATGTCGTGGTACAGACGAGGGATGGCAAGAAACTGGTCGTGTCTTCGCAGCAGATTAAGGAGGGTGAAAGCCTCATGCTGGAAGTTCACGAGCAGGATATGAAGTAGAGGGTATCAGTACCGAAAGCGGCAGGTTTCACAATTTGGTATGCCTGAAGTGCGTGTGCATGAACCGTGCCCGGAACCGCGGCCCGCTTGACTCGCGACGTTGAAGGAGTACAACGCTTTGAGTTTAGTGGGCGACAGTCCGGGCACAGGTAGTTGTTAGGGTATGTACAGGTGGGGCAGCGAGCTAGACGAGGCTAGCCAGCCTCTGTGATGGCGTTTACTACGAGACCTCCTATCAGAACCAGCCAAAAGACTGCAATTGCGAGAAAGGCCCAGCCGCGAGTGCGAAGATTGAACGCCGCAGCCCATCCTCTTGGCTCAACGGTATGGCGGTCAATGAATGGTATGGCGAACAGTGTGACAAGCAGCAGCACCATCCCAAGCACGGAGCCCCAGATGTCGGGGTCGATACCGAGATTGGCTGCCACCACGTTCATGCCTCGGGTCCAACTGATCGCGAAGGTTGGCTTGTATCCCAGGCCGCCCGGGTCGTCACCGCTATTGAAAAGCGGTGAGGATTGGATCAGCTGTGGAGGGGTGCCAGGGTCGCGTTTGATGAATATGGATACCAGAAGCACGATACCGAGGATGATGGTCGCATAGAGCATCCACACCTTGATGTGCTCGGTGAAGGGGGCTTTGCGTCCACTGGGCTTCAGCCAGAAGGGCATTGAAATACCCTTCACCTTGACCAGATAGTAGTGCATCATGATGAACAGCACGAGCAAGATGGGCACTATGGCGATGTGGACAGCATAGATCTGGGACAGCTTTTCGGTGGCGGTAGGGATGTTGAGCAAAGCATCGGTAGTGTAATTGAATGTGCCCGCCAATCCTATGGCGTTCAGGAACTCGGAGATATTCCACGGTACACCAAAACCCACTTCGTCCCAGTGCAGGGCTTCCCCGGTCAGCGATATAAAGAATGTAAAGGCGGCGAGCAAGACGCCCACGGTCCAGAGGCCCTTCTTGCCGTGCCGGTAGCCTCCGCTGATGAAGACGCGCATCATGTGAACCATGACGAGGCCGAAGACGACGAACGCATTCCAGTAATGGAAGTTGAGGATGATTGACCAGGGGGGCGACTGAAGCATGGCTGCTGTAATGTCGTAGGCCCGGCCTGCGTCAGGGGTGTAATTAAGCGCAAGGAGCAGACCTGTTAGCACTTCAAGGGCGAGAGCGATGGCGAGGACGCCACCAAGCGCGTACCAGATGTTGTTTGTCTCGACGGGGATCACATAATCCCGGATCAAAGGGCCAAGGGCAAATTGGTCCCCCAGCTTCTCGTCCACATCCGCAGGGGCCGTTTCTACAGCTCCATTGCTCGAGGGCGATACTTCGTCGGGTGTTGGCGGCCTAACCATACCAGTGGACATGAGCATACCTCCTGAAAGTGAAAAATAAAACCCTGGTATACAGGGGTGACGTATTAGAACGACCTAAGGTCACTGTATGAAAGAAAGGTTGCGGACAAGGTGTAATCAGGTAAACAAACGGTGAAAGTGCGGGAAAGCGAACGAGATTAGAAGATGAGGACGAGCCTGTTAGCTTAGACCGCAGCAGGTAGAGAGAGACCACTTATTATTACGCGGCTGGGGTTTGCTTCTGTGGTTGCTGCGACGGCTCGGAAGAGAGCTGAGGTGCCATGGTGTGTGTGGCAGAGTTCATTGCCCTTATGAACAGCCAGCCTGCTACAAGCCCGACGCCAACCAACGACACCCACATGATGCCCAGGGCAACGTCCACGTTGGTATTACTCGTGAACGCTTGAGCGAACCCGGACAGGTAATCCTGGCTGGCCGCCTCAACTGCAAACACCAGTGGAGCATAGTACAGGGTTGCACCCAGTACCAGAAAGGCCGTCGCTAGTCGATACGCTGATACATCATCGTCGACGCGGCGCGAGAGCTTAACAGCGAGCGCGAGCAGCAAGAACAGGGCCGAGAGTGGCGCCGTGATCGGGAAGGCCAGGCTGGCGACCAGGTTGGGCGCGAAGAAGATCCAACTCAGCCCAAAGGTGATCAGCAGCACCGCGTCTCGCAGGAGCAGGTACGACATCCACCAGATGTCGGCCCCCAGTCGCAGTCCCATGCGACGCAGCGAGCGCAGCACGTAGGGGCGTCCCAGGTGCAACATGAGGGCCATCGTCCAGAGGACGGGTAAGAAGGCCACAATCGTACTCACAAGCCACTGTGAGCCACCACGGTTGAGCGCGTCGGTAATCGCAGTACCGACTTGATCAGAGGTTAATGGTGTGCCAGTCTGGGTGAGAGATTGTGTAGCCACAATAGCGATTTGATCAGGTGTCATCGGAGCACTCCTTCCTTATTTGCTTGGTGCAGCTTCCTCAATCTCTGCGCGTCCACCGGTCAGCAATGTATAGCCAGCAGCCACCGCACCTAGAATGCCGAGCAGAGCAATCGAGAGGTAAGCTATACCCACGGCCCAGTTCGGATTGCTGCTCGTCACCAGGAAATCGCTGATGTCTTTGAGGGTACCGGTGGAGACGGCGTTGAACTGGACACCCAGGACATACGGGGCTAGGTAGAAAAGCGAGCCGAGCCCTAGCAAGTACATAACCAGACGAAAGTGCCGCAGGTTGTGATCCGGGTCTCCCATCAGTTTTACCAGCAGCACGCCGAACAGCGTTACTGCGGCCAGTCCCCCGGTAAGCGGCAACTTGTCGGTGACCACGACGTCGGGAAAGAAGAACATAAAGCTCATCACGACGCCTGTGATGATCAACAGATCACGCGTGGCGACATAGATCACCCACAGCAAGTCTGCACCCAGCCGTAGGGTGAAACGATCGATCATATCCAGGATATAGGGACGCCCCAGATGGAGGCCCAGGATTGCCAGCCAGATGATCGGAAGCATGGTGGCAAGCAATCCTTCCAGGAACTGTTCCAGTCCCGCATTGATCCCCGTAATGATACCATTGGTAAGATCTTCACCTGACACGGCAGCACCTCCTTACTGAGAAGAACATACAACACCAGAGACGTTACTTGACCGGCCCCGTCTCCACCGTCCCCACACCGACCACATTGATGGTAGGACATAGATAGGCCAAATCGCACCGCAGGCAGCGGGCAGCCTCGCGCCGTGCCTCCTGCTCGGTAAAGCCTGTTGCAAACTCGACCGACCGATCGCGGGCAGCCTCGTCACCGCGGAAGGGCATGGCCTCCCGTGTCGTGGGGCGGAGATCCAGGGTGATCCTGCCGTCAGGCGGCAACGTGGATGTCGTCTGGAATTCGTCCTCCGGCAGTTCAGTCACCTGGCTTGGTGAGAGCTTACGCAAGTACGCATGGATGGATTGGGCCGCTTTCCTGCCATGCTCAGCAGCGTTTATGATGGACTTTGGCCCGTAGGTGACATCACCGGCGGCAAAGACCCCTGGTGCGCCGGTAGCCAGGGTCACCGGGTTGATCAGCAAGCCACCCCACGGCGCGACTCCTACACTGGTGCCTTCGGGCAGGAACGAGGGGTCGGGAGCCTCACCAATGGCGACCAGAACAGTCCCTACTGGGAGATCGAACTCCGTACCCGCAAGCGGCACAGGATTGCGACCCCCCTTTTCGTCGGGTTCGCTCAAGTGCATGTGCTGGCAGCGCACGCCTCGCACCTGTCGCCCCTCACCAAGGATCTCAATGGGAGCGGCGAGTTCGTGGAGCTGAATGCCCTCTGCGAGTGCAGCACGCACCTCCTCAGCCTGTGCAGGCATTTCCGCACGACTGCGACGATAGAGGATGTGAACTTTGCGTGCCCCGGCACGTAATGCCGAGCGTGCCGCGTCCATCGCCGTGCTGCCACCACCTACGACGGCAACGTCCCCGTCAAGTTTGGTCCCAGGCTCCAAGTTAAACTCTTTGAGGAATGTGGTGGCAGGAATAACTCCGTGCAACTCGCCTTCTCCGGGCACCCCTAACCGTTGGCTGCGCTGGGCCCCAACAGCTAACAAAACCGCACCAAATTGCTCCTGCAACTCACTGAGTGAGATGTCGCGCCCGATCGCTGTGTTGAGGCGGAACTCAATACCTAACTCTCGCATGGCATCAATGTCACGGGTCAACTCGGCCCGCGGCAGGCGATAGTCGGGAATGCAGATCGCCATCATGCCCCCCGCGACCGGCATGGCATCGAAGACGGTCACGCCGTACCCCCGTCGAGCGAGGTAGTAAGCGGCGCTGAGTCCGGTGGGACCTGCGCCCACAATCGCCACTCGCTCACGGTAGTGCTGCTTAGGTGGGGCGACTTTGCGATGCCTGGGCGTGCCATGATCCATGGCGAAACGTTTCAGATCGCGGATGGCAATAGGAGCGTCAAATTCTCCACGTCGGCACACATCCTCACAGGGGGCGGTGCAAACGCGCCCACAGATAGCGGGAAAGGGATTGGGTTCGGAGGCGACATGTAAGGCTTCATCGTAGCGCCCCTCGGCAATCAAACTGACATATAGACCAGCATTCGTGCCAACAGGACAGGCCGCCTGGCAGGGGGCCCGCAGGTCCTCTTTACGCTCACCTAGCCATGTACGCGAGCTTTGCCAGGTTGCCTGACGCTCAGCAACATGCCAGTCATGCCCTTCTCCCCAGGCTGTTTCTCCCGGTTGTTCGGGGCTAGCGCGAGTATAGACATCGAGGGGTTGCCAACCGCTCTCTTTCGGGAGATACGAGATGAGGCCTCGCTCTGCGTACACCACTTTCGGCACGCTGCTTTCAATGTTAATCGCGTTGGTAGGACATTCATGAGCGCAAACCTGGCATCCAATGCAGCCTGCTACTTGTACAGGGAACAACATCATCCATGGGCGAGTAGCTGAGGCTCCGGGGATCGGACTTGCCCGCTCTTGGGCTTTGCCGAGCGTGCCTGCGGGTCCTGAGCTTGCGAGGGATGGGCGTGTCATGTCAAGACAGCGCACGGGGCATAAGTCCATACAAATGCCGCAATTAATGCAAGTTTGTTCATTCACCTGAAAACGATAGGCCATGCCGACCTCCTGTCTGAGAGAAAGGGACTTACCTTGTGTTCCCTTCGACTTCTGCCCGCCATTCAGGTTTCTTCCTTCCAACCGCCGGATGGCATATTGGTGGCTTGGCCGAAATAGTGAACATCGCATTACCTACGGATAGAGGAAGAGACATGGATAGGCAGGAACTAGGTGCACCGATAACCCACCTCACTGTAGAGATAGAACGTTACGATACAGGTGTACGAAGGTTAACAAATGGTGACAACTGCGAAAAAGCAAAGAGCTGCAGGACGGCAGGGATTGTAGGATGGCGAATCTCGCCTGCGTACAGAGATGCTGCTGATTCCGCACTGCTCGGATGGAACGTGCGCGGCATATAGCTGAGGTATGTACCACGCCTTAAGTAAACACGCTGACCACAACCAGTCCAATATCACTGAGTGGTGCATTGCCGCCGGACAAGAATAGTACAAACCGGTTAATGGAGCTGACCAGCAATAACGCCACCTGAAAGGCAACCCCTCAGCCGCCTTTGGTTGGGCGAGTTGGCTTCTATGGGCAGATTATAGCACTGCAGGTGTGCTAATGCAATAGGTGGCGGCGCATGCTAATTGAGGGATTGGGGCCAGGTTACCGGTGAGCGGTTCGGGTGAAGCTCTGGAGGGCGTGGACGTACTGGGAGCGCTCGAAGGCTGCGGGATTGGCGCTATTGCGTTGGCTCATGCTGGCGTGCATCTCGCTCACCGATTCGTATTCGTATTCCTCCATCCAGTCGAGCATCTCCTGTTCTATGACAGCAATGTGTTTGATGCCTCTTTTGAGGAGGACCGAGCAGAGCATGGTGATGTTCGCGCCAGCCATGAGCATCTTGATGACGTCGTTACCTGTGTGGATGCCGCCGGAAGCGGCCAGGTCAGCGCTGAGCCTGCCGTGCAGCATGGCGATCCAGCGCAGGGGGAGGCGCAAGGCCTGGGGGGTGCTCAGGAGGATGCGGGAGCGCACTTCGAGGCGCGAGAGGTCGATATCAGGCTGGTAGAAACGGTTGAACAGCACGAGGGCATTGGCCCCGGCCATGTCGAGGCGGCGAGCCATGTGGGCGAGGTTGCTGAAGAAGGGGCCGAGCTTCACGGCCAGGGGGATGTTTACTTTCTTCTTGACGGCTTCCAGAATGTCGATGTACAACTGCTCGACTTCGGCGGCGGGGGTATCGATGTCGTTGGGGATGTAGAAGATATTGAGCTCCAGCGCGTCAGCCCCGGCCTCTTCTATCTTGACCGCATAATCAGTCCAGCCTCCGAGCGAGGTGCCGTTCAGGCTGGCGATTATTGGAATGCGCACGGATTCCTTGGCTTTGCGGATGTGCTCCAGGTATTCGCTGGGGCCAACGTGGAAGGCGGACGATTGCGGGAAATAGGTGAGGGCCTCGGCAAAACTGTAGGTGTTGGCGGACATGTGGAGGTCGAAGTCGTGACTCTCCTGTTCGATTTGCTCCTCGAAGATGGAGTGGAGGACCACGGCAGAGGCACCGGCGTCTTCCATGAGCTTGATGTTATCAATGTCCTCTGAGAGAGGAGACGCGGAGGGCACGAGGGGCGTGCGGAGGGTCATGCCCATATATCTTGTAGTGAGGTCCATCATGTTTCTCCCTGGTAAGCGGCGTGTTGAGCGGCTCCTATTTCACGGTGACGACTTCGGTTGTTTCCTCGAGGCTTGGCGTCGAGCCTTTGCCATTGATGGGGGCAGGCGTCGACGCGGGGGCAGACTGTGGAGCTTGAGCGATGGGCTTGATGGGGCGACCGGCCATGTACTCGTAGAACTTACGCCTGTGGTCTACGTCGGCTTCGGCCTCGGTCAGGAGCTTGCGCGCTTCGGCGGGGTGGCTCTTGTAGAGCATCTTGAAGCGGTTCTCCATGTTCATGTACTGGTCGAGTGGGAGCGTTGGGGCGCGTGAGTCGAGGGTGAGCGGGTTGAGGCCTTGCTCTTCCAGATCGGGGTTGTAGCGGTAGAGGAGCCACTGGCCGCTGTCGACAGCCGCCTTCTGGTCTTGCATGCCGCGGGTCATGTCGATACCGTGGGCGATGCAGTGGCTGTAGGCTATGATGAGGGCGGGGCCATCGTAGGCTTCGGCTTCGAGGAAGGCTTTGAGGGTATGCTCGTCTTTGGCACCCATTGCGACGCTTGCGACGTAGATGTTGCCGTAAGTCATAGCGATGAGGCCGAGGTCCTTCTTGCGCCCAGGCTTGCCTCCGGCCGCGAATTTGGCGACGGCTCCCCGCGGCGTGGACTTGGACATCTGGCCGCCGGTGTTCGAGTAGACTTCAGTGTCGAGTACCAGGACCTTGACGTTACGCCCGCTGGAGAGCACATGGTCGAGGCCGCCGAAGCCGATGTCGTAGGCCCAGCCGTCGCCGCCGACGATCCATACGCTCTTGCGCACCAGCATGTCGGCCAGCTGGAGCAAACTCGCAGTGGGGGATGAGGGCCGGGTGGACTGCAAGTCGGCCAGTTTGGCTTTGAGATCGACTATGCGTTGGCGCTGGTCCTGGATGCCTGTTTCGTCGTGCTGATCGGCTTGGAGGATGGAGGTGGCAAGCTCTTCGCCAACCTGGGGAGCGAGTTTCTTGAGGAGCTCGCAGGCGAAGTCGCGCTGCTTGTCGATGGAAACGCGGAAGCCCAGGCCGAACTCGGCGTTGTCTTCGAAGAGGGAGTTGCTCCAGGCGGGACCTCGCCCTTCACGGTTGTGAGCCCAGGGGGTGGTGGGCAGATTGCCGCCGTAGATAGAGGAGCAGCCGGTTGCGTTAGCCACCACGAGGCGGTCACCGAAAAGCTGGGTCATCAGTTTGATGTAGGGGGTTTCGCCGCAGCCCGAACAGGCGCCGGAGAACTCGAAGAGGGGTTGCTGCACCTGCTGTTGGCGGATATTGTTCTGCTTGATATTGGTGCGGTCCATCTCGGGCAGATCAAGGAAGAACTGCCAGTTTTCGCTCTCTTGAGTGCGTAGAGGAGGCTGAGGCTGCATGTTGAGGGCCTTGAGGCGCGTTTCGGATTTGTTCCTGGCGGGGCAGATGTCGACGCAGATGCCGCAAGCCGTGCAGTCTTCGGGGGAGACCTGGATGCTGTACTGCATGCCCTGCCATTCGCGGTCGCGTGCGGGGGTATGCTTGAATGTGGAGGGGGCGCCATCTAGCTTGTCTTCGTCGTACACTTTGATGCGGATGACTCCATGTGGACAGACCATGGCGCACTTGCCGCACTGGATGCAGACGTTGGGGTCCCAGACGGGTATTTCATCAGCCAGGTTGCGCTTCTCGTACTGCGAGGTGCCGCTAGGGTAGGTGCCGTCTACAGGCAGCGCGCTGACGGGGAGGAGGTCGCCCTGGCCGAGGATGATTTTGCCGAGAACATCACGCACGAAGGGTGGCACTCCGTTATGAGTGGAGAGTGTGTCGTGGGTGAGGTGGTGCCTGTAATCGGCAGGTATTCCTACTTTATGCAGGTTTTCGAGGGTGCGGCTTACCGCCTGCAGGTTCATCTGGACGACCTCTTCGCCCTTCTTGCCGTAACTTTTGCGAATGGAGCGCTCGATGGCGGAGAGGGCCTCGTCTCTGGGTAGAACACCGGAGATGGCGAAGAAGCAAACCTGCATTATGGTATTAATCTGGCGCATGCCACTTTCGCGTCCCACGGCGTTGGCATCAATTACATAGAAGTTGAGGCCCTTTTCGTCGATTTGCGCCTGCACAGCGGGCGGTAGGTGTCCCCATACCTCGCCGGCAGGGTAGTGGGTGTTCAGCAGGAAGACGCCGTTGGGCGTGATGTCCTTCAGCATGTCGTAGCGGTCGAGGAAGATGGGCTGGTGGCATGCCACAAAGTTGGGGCGCTGGACGAGGTAGGTGGAGCGGATGGGTGTGGGGCCGAAGCGCAGATGGGACACGGTCATCGCGCCCGACTTCTTGGAGTCGTAGACGAAGTAGCCCTGTGCGTAGTTATCGGTTTCTTCGCCGATGATCTTGATTGAGCTCTTGTTGGCGCCGACGGTGCCGTCTGAGCCGAGGCCGTAGAAGAGGCCGCGGAAGACGTTATCAGGCTCGATAACGAAATCGGGATCGTAGTCGAGGCTGGTAAAGGTCACGTCGTCGTTGATGCCGACTGTGAAGTGGTTTTTGGGGACCGTCTCGGAGAGATTGTCGTAGACGGCCTTGACCATGGCAGGAGTGAACTCTTTGGAGGAAAGGCCGAAGCGCCCGCCCACTATTACGGGATAGGCGGCGAGATGTCCCCAGTTATTACTGAGGCTCTCGTGGATCGCGCTGAGGCAATCCATGTACAGAGGCTCGCCCTGGCTACCCGGCTCTTTGGTGCGATCGAGCACTGATATTGCGCGCACGGTGGGCGGGAGGGCCTCGACGAAGCGCCGGGGGTCGAAGGGCCTGTAGAGGCGGACTTTGAGCACGCCTACGCGCTCGCCCTGCTTGTTGAGGTAATCAGCAGTTTCGCAGGCAGTTTCGGCGCCGGAGCCCATGACCACGATTACGCGGTGAGCATCAGGAGCGCCGTAGTATTCATAGAGGTGATATTGTCTGCCCGTGAGAGCGGCGAAGCGATCCATCGTGTCCTGCACGATGTCGGGGCACTTCAGGTAGAAGCGATTGACGGTTTCGCGAGCCTGGAAGTATACGTCAGGGTTCTGAGCTGTGCCGCGGATGAAGGGGTTATCGGGGGAGAGGGCGCGGATGCGGTGCTCTATGACGCGGTCGTCGCTGATCATGGCCTGCATGTCACTTTCGTCGAGCAGCTCTATCTTGGAGACCTCGTGGGAGGTGCGGAAGCCGTCGAAGAAGTGGATGAAGGGGATGCGCGCCTCGAGGGTGGCGGCGTGGGCTATCAGGGCCATGTCCTGCGCTTCCTGGACCGAGGCGGAGCAAAGCATGGCGAAGCCGGTTGGGCGGGCAGCCATTACGTCGCTGTGGTCGCCGAAGATGGAAAGGGCCTGGGCAGCGAGAGCGCGGGCAGCCACATGGAAGACGGCAGGGGTAAGCTCGCCGGCGATCTTGTACATGTTGGGCAGCATGAGCATGAGGCCCTGCGAGGCGGTAAAGGTGGTGGCGAGGGAGCCCGTCTGGAGGGCACCGTGTACAGCGCCGGCAGCTCCTGCTTCGCTCTGCATTTCGATCACGCTGGGGACGGTGCCCCAGATATTGGGAACGCCCTCGGAGGCCCACTGGTCGGCCCACTCGCCCATGATTGAGGCAGGGGTAATGGGGTAGATGGCGATTACTTCGTTCAGGCGATAGGCTATACGTGCTACCGCTTCGTTTCCATCGAGGGTGGCTAATGTTCGATTCATGATATGCCCGCTTTCATTCTTTGGGTTACTATTCGTCCAATTAACCTTAGCACTGCGTGGTGGATGCGCAGGTGAAAGGGAGTGAACAGGCGGTAAATAACGGAGAGTGGGAGGAGGCGCCGTCTAAGGATGGGGCACCGGAGCGCGAAGTCGAGGTATATAAGAAGCGAAGAAGCCGTTGCCCCGAATGCAACGGCTTCTTCGCTATTCAGTTGTAAGGGCTATGTCAGGAGATTGGTTGCGGTGCTTGCTCGCCCTTGAAGAGCGCACCCGCTTTCCATGGCGTGCCCAGTGCTGGGAGGAGCACCCTATCGAGACCAATCCAGCCTGCGACCTTCCAGCCCATTATGAGCAAGATGCCCAGAGCGAGGAAGATTGGGTTGACGCTTACGGAGCCTGAGAGGAGGAAGGACATGTTCATTACTGCGCCGAAGAAGGCTGCGATACCTACGAGGCCGCCGACTATCAGGCCCAGACCGATCAGCATTTCGCCGAAGGTGATGAGCTTAGCGAACCAGACGCTGGAACCGCTGTCGATCATCATCTGGAGGAAGTTGCGCCACCAATCGTAGGTGATTGCGCCCCTGCCGGTGGCCTGGTCGACCTTGACCGCGTTGGTCCAGTAGCCGAGCAGAGCTGTTCCATCGCTCATCCACTTGGGATCCCCGAACTTGTGAATGCCTGCGCTGAGGAAATCGAGGCCCATGAAGAGGCGGATTGGCAGCCACAGAGCGGCGGAGCGAGGATCCTGGAACAGGAACTTTGCGAACTTGGGGTCTTCGAACTGAGTCTCGGTCGAGACGCCGGCCACAGTAGTTGCCGGTTTGTAATTGGTGACCGCGAAGTAAGCTCCAACCCCCGAAACGATACCTACACCGAGCGCCCAGAGCAATCCATTGCCGGGATCGGTGCTGAATGCTCCACCGAGTCCGTTGCCGAGGAATAGACCCAGAAGAGTCGCCACAGCTATGATAATGATAGAGCCAGTACTGAGTTTCACTTTCTTACCCTCCTTAGTATCCCGTGGGAACCTCTTGCCGCTTATTGTACTCCTTGAGAGACGTTGTTGCTTGATTCTTTCGATAAAGCAACTTTCTAACTTGTTTTTAGTTTAGAGTACGGGAGTGAAAAGGCGGGTATAAGAAGGTAAAAATTTGGTGTACAGGCAGTTGAGAATTGTGGCGACTCGTGTGGGCGCGCTCATCTGATGGCTAATTCGTACTCGGCTTCGGGCTGCGGCACTGCGGGCACACCTCTCAGGACCTCGCCGAGCCTGGCGATTCCTTCGCGGATGGCCTCGGGCGTGGCATTGGAGAAGTTGAGACGGAAGGTGTTTTTTCCGTCGCCACAGGGGTGGAAGGCGGCACCTGGCACGAATGCAACTTTGTGCTCAATGGCTTTCACGAGAAGCTGTGTGGCATCGACCGATTCGGGCAGAGTCACCCAGAGGAAGAGTCCGCCCTGGGGCCTTGTCCAGGAGACGTCGGCGGGGAAGTGTTCCTGCATGGCCTCGAGCATGATGTCGCGTCGATCTTTGTATACCTCGCGCAGGCGGCGCACGTGGACATCAAGGAACCCGCCCTTGGCCACTTCGTAGGCCAGCATCTGTGTGAAGGTGGAAGTGTGGAGATCGGCGCCCTGTTTGGCTTGCGCGAGCTTGGCTATTACTTCGGGAGAAGCAACCACCCAACCCAGCCGCAGACCCGGCGCGAGAATCTTGGAGAAGGTGCTGAGATAGATCACGTTGCCTGAGTAGGAGAACTCTCCCCTGTGCAGGCTGCGCTCGTCAAGAACGGCGACGGGGGGAAGGTGTTCACCCTCGAAGCGCAACTGCCCGTAGGGGTCATCCTCTACTATGGGGACGCCATAACGGTCGGCCAGGGCCACAAGGCGTCTTCTGCGCGCCAGGGTGAGGGTCGTGCCTCCGGGGTTCTGGAAGTTGGGGAGGACGTACATGAACTTGGGGCCGGTGCGCAGGGCGGCTTCCAGCTCGTCGGTGACCATGCCATGGGCGTCTGTGCGCATTGTGACATACTCGGCACCGTAGGCGTTCCAGGCTTGCAAAGCTCCCAAGTAGGTGGGAGATTCGGTGAGGATGCGGTCGCCGGGATTTATGAAGACTTTGCCCAGAAGGTCGAGGGCTTGCTGCGAACCGGAAGTAATGAGGACGTTGTCAGCAGTGATGTGCAGGCTATAGCGAGCGGTATGGCGGGCGAGCATCTCACGAAGGGGCTGGTAGCCTTCGGTGGTGCTATATTGCAGCGCCTGGCGGCCATGTTCGCGGAGGACGTGCTCGGCGGCCTCGGCGACTCGCTCGACGGGGAACAGCTCGGGGGCGGGCAGACCACCCGCGAAAGAAATGATGTCGCCCTGTTCGGTCAGTTTCAATAGCTCACGAATGACAGAGCCTGACATCCGTTGAGTGCGCTGCGCGTAGCGCTCTTCCCATAATGTTTTCACGTGAATTTCTCCTTTATTTTGAACAATATATTGGTACTAAGGTAGGCAGGCAACTATTAGATGGATCTCATTTTAGGCTCAGACGTCGGAATAGGCTGTTTGCGCGCAGGTATCCAGGTGGTTCTGCAGGTCCTCGCTTTCGGTCCATTGTTTGAGGTCAGCTACTTCTTTAGACCTCACGAGAAGCACGGGAGAGGAGGCGCTTTGGACTACCTTGAGGGCGATGCTGCCCAGCCAGGTGCGCCGATCCGCGCCACCGGCGTTCTTGCCGTGCGTTGACATAACTATCAGGTCGCAGTCCATGCGCTCACTCATGTCAAGGATAGCGGTGTCGGGGTGGTCTGCAACGATTTGTGTGATCAGGCGCAGAAAGGGCGACCGGTCGTGAAGCTCGAGCGCGGTGCGCCGGAGGTAGGAAGCTATGCAATCGACCTCGGCCTGCCAGGCGGACAAGGTCACGGGAATGCGCACGCCGGTTGGCAAGCGGCCTATATCATCAGGTGCGGTTACAGCAGAGAGGAGCAGAAGAGTCGCGCCTGTGCCGAGGGCAATGGCGCAAGCCTGATCCAGCGCCTGCTCGGCCAGCACCGAACCGTCGAGCGGCACAAGAATATGGTGGTATGGCCGGTACGAAGGGAGCGAGGGCGCGCAGCTTTGTTCGTCGGGACGTACCACGAGAAGAGGCCTGGTGGCGGCGCATAATACCTTCTCGGTAACGCTGCCAAGGGGCCATTGACCTGCGCCTCGACGCCCGTAGGTGGTCATGGCGATCATCTTGATGCGGGGGTCACGCTGGGCGTATTGGACAAGAGTGAGGGCAATATCGCCGTGCAAGACCTCGTATTCAGGCTCCTTGCCTTCTCCACCGATGCGGTGTGCCACGGATGCCAGATAGTCTCTGGCTTCTGCGAGCTCGGCCTCTCGAAGCTGGTGGATGTAGTCGGGTTCGCCGGGTTGAGTTGTTTGATAGTCGGACCAGAGGGTGCTGTGAGGCTCGACCACCATCACCAGACAAAGGGTAGCGGAGGTGGCCCTGGCCAGCGTCACAGCGTGGGGGAGCACAACTTCGGCAGCGCGTGAACCATCAAGCGGCACTATAATACGCGCACTTGTTAACTCGCCGGCAGGATCCATGTTACTTGCTCTCATAGACAAACTTACCCAACTGAGCAAGCTGCACGATGTAGGCAGTGCCTGCAAGCTCGGGATGCAATTCGAACCTGGCGCGCTCAAAATACTGGATGCGATACTCCTTGCCGTCCTGGGGGCTGGCCTCGATACGCTCTTCGCTGATGGGGTAGCCGAAGAACGCAAGGCCACCGCGCGCATTCCAGAACTTGAGGAATTGGCCGGAGAGGTTGTGTCCGGTTTCGGGGAAGAACGTGGAGTCGGGTGTTCCCAGGGGGTTGGCGGGCGGATCAGGGGTATGGACAAGGGTACCGAGGCTGCCGAGCAAAATCATGTTGCCGAGGGATGGGTGTCTCTCAAAGCGAGCCCGCTCGAAGTACTGAGCTATGTAGACTTCGCCCGAGGCGGGATCGGTCTCAAGCACAGGGCCGGAGATGGGAAAGCCGAAGATATCCAGCCCGCCGTGTTGGTTCCAGTAGTCGTAGAAGTCACGGGCCACGAAGGTACGTGTCTCCTTGAAGTAGATGTTCTGGTCGTCGGGCATTGTGGCGAAGAAGCTCCAGTCGGTGGCGTACACGCTGGGGGGGGTGCCCTTGGCGCTCCCGGTCAGGTAGACGTGGACAGTATGGTTGCCTACGGCAAAGCCGGGAGAGACGGCTGAAATGTAATACTGGTTGGGGACTTTCGGCAGCTTTTCCAGGTTTATTTTCAGTTCCTGGCCGTCGACCGATAAGTGCGCTTCCTGGACGGTTTGCCCCCAGGAGACGACGAGGCCGAAGCTTGTTTCACTGCCGGCGAGGACAAGTGCACCTTCGATGGGCCGGCGTTGAATTATCTGGAGGGTCTCAGGGCCGGGGGCGGGGGTTGGCGTGCCGATTGCTCCCACCCAGAATTGCCACTCGCTGCGTCCGACCCTTCCGAGCCGGTCGACCACCAGCAGGGTGAGGATATGAAGGCCGTCTGCCACCGGCTTAGTAAGTGCGTTGACGGTGGGTTTGGCGGGATCGGGGCCTGTAAGGGTGACGGGAAGGAACTTGCCGTCCAGAGTGAGGCTGGCGGTGGTAACAGGCTGTGCGCTTATCGCGGCGGCTCTGAAGGTGAACACGCCGCCGGCGTCGGGGACCATGAGGGCGCCGGGTGCGGGGAGGGTATTTGTGAAGGTGATAGGCGCATCAGCTTCAGCACGTGTGACATTTCGGAAGCTGTAAGGGTCGGAAGTGATTGCTATATTGCCCACAACGGCGAGGACGGCCAGGACAACGAGAGCCGGGATAACGCCCCTGATCGTGGCGAAGAAGCCCGGCGTCTCGTCGGGGGAGGCTTCGACTGCACCGAGCTCAAGCTCGGCTTGTTCAAAGGGAGCCAGTCTTGAGGGGTCAACGCTGCCAACGAGCCTGCCGCGATCGATCACGGGGACGGCAGCCTGTTCGTCGGGAGGGATTGGCCGGTCTTCGATCATCTCGACGACATCTGTTAGGGGCGTATCGGGGGCAAAGGACTCCACCTCCGTTGTGGGCTCCATGACGGAAAGCACGGGGGTGGAGGGCCAGGTACCCTGCAAGAGATTGTCTGCTTTGGAGAGGGTGATCACCCCGACCATCTCGCCGCCGTCGCCCGTTTCTTTGCCATTTCCCCCGGCGCCGTTCTTCATGACCGCGATGGGCCTGTCGCCGGCGTAATAGGGGTGGGAATATACCATCTTAGCCAGGGAGGAATCAGCGGAGACATTGTCTTTGGGGCCTACCCTTTCCATTACGTCGCTCGCGCTGAGCTCTGAAAGCCCCATGCGTAACATGTTGAGTTGTTTGCCTTTTTCGTCGGCCTCTCTGGCGCCCCAGCCGAGCACCACCAGTATGAGTGAGGCGACCCAGTTCTGGGACGTGAGGCCTATCCATGCGCCAGCCAGGACCAGGCCGAGGGATGTAACTTCGCCCACTACTCTGGTGAGATTGAGGCCGCGTTCCTTCTCCCCTGAGAACCAGAGGAGTATGCTGGTCAATATACGGCCACCATCGAACGGGATGCCGGGGATGACATTGAGAATGCCCACCCAGAGGTTGAGCCAACCTAGAGGAACGAGGATGGCGCGCACGAACTCGCCCGGCCCGGTCGCGCTCTCAAAGGGGGTTGCGGCCATAAGTAGCAAGCCGCCCAGCCCAAGGCTGAACGCGACGGCGCCGAACATGGAGACCAGAGCCCGCGTGGTGCCTATCTCATCGAGGCGATAGGGGGTAGCGGCGCCGAACGGATAGAGGATTATGCCGCGTCGACCAAACCTCGCAATAGCGGCGCGTGCCAATTCACGCAGGATCAGGCTGACGAGGTAGAGGCCCATAACGAGCACGGCCACGATCCAGTACGTACGGGACTCCCACTGGGAAAAGTTGTCGGGGAGCCATAAGAAGGCAAGGCCCCACAGGCCCAGCACCGAGATAAAGAGCCAGGTGTAGTTCAAGCTTATTGATAGAGGACCAAAGCGCCCGATCAGTAATGTCGATTTCATGGTTTGCCTCGATTCCGCTCCAACATAAAGTTCTTGCTCAGTCGCGGTCGTGTTTCCTGTGTGCGCCGAGCCAGACCACCCAGGGGTCTGACGGGCGGATCAGACCGCGGCAGCCTCCTTGACGCTAGCCACGCCGTAACGCAAGGCGAGCTTATTGGCTTCAAGGGTACCGGCGTGGCGCTCGCCCAGTTTCTTCTTGAGGACCTGCTCAAGAGTCTCGATACGTACGATGCCTGTAGCGGCGGCCAACGCACCGACCATGACGACGTTTGCGGATTGAGCCAGGCCGAGGCTAGCGGCGATCTCTTTGGCCGGCAGGGCGATCTGGTGGATGTCCTGGCGGGAGGTACGCTCGGTGATCAGGGACGAGTCGAGGATGAGGAGTCCACCCGGTTTGACCAGCGGCTCGTACTTCTCCATCGAGGGCATGTTCAGGATAATGACCGAGGTGGGGTGAGCCGTGAGGGGCGAGCCTATCTCTTCGGAAGAGATGACCACCTGGCAGTGGGCTGTGCCGCCGCGCATCTCAGGGCCGTAGGAAGGTATCCAGGTAACGTGGAGGCCATCGGCCACGCCCGCGTAGGCCAGCAGCTGCCCGGCGAAAAGTACGCCCTGACCGCCGAAGCCGGAGATGATAATTTCTTCGTGCATGTTCTTCTCCCTATAACTGAACCCGCTTATCGCGGAGCAGATAATATGCGAGTATGCCCCAGGGCCATGTAAAGAAAGCTATGAGCAGCCACATGATGCCTGTTTTGCCCCGGGCTTCCGAGTCCCTATACACCCAGACGAGGCTTGCTATTGCGGCAATGACAAAAGCCGCGGCAAGTGCGATTCCAACTATCAGCAGGAATGTGCCGAAGATATTCGCGTCCATGTCTCCTCCAGTGTGCCTGTGCCCATTTGCTTAGCGCACACTCATATTTTTCACCGTTTCGGCCACCTTGAGATCGCCCAGCGGGTAGTAGGGAACGAGTTTCTCTTCAACGTAGTGGAG
Source organism: Chloroflexia bacterium (assembly GCA_038203825.1). Lineage (GTDB taxonomy): Bacteria > Chloroflexota > Chloroflexia > QHBQ01 > JADMIH01 > JADMIH01. The sequence continues at coordinate 24,873 of JBBRDO010000022.1, forward strand.
GGCTTCCTCGGCGGTAAGGTTCCAGTTGACAGGACAGGCGGAAAGGATCTCGACCAGGGAGAAGCCGAGGCCGTTGATCTGGGTCTGGAATGCCGTCTTGATGGCTTTCTTGGTTTTGTTTACGTTGCCGGGGTCGTGGGTCGAGCGGCGCACTATGTAGCTGGTGCCATCAAGGGTGGCGAGCATCTCGGACATTCTGATGGGGAAGCCGGCCCGATGGACGTCGCGCCCGAAGGGTGACGAGGTAGTCTTCATGCCGGGCAGGCTCGTGGGGGCCATCTGGCCGCCGGTCATGCCGTAGACGGCGTTGTTGACGAAGATAACGGTGATGTTCTCGCCCCGCGCGGCGGCGTGCACGATCTCGGCTGTGCCGATCGATGCGAGGTCGCCATCACCTTGATAGGTGAAGACTGTGCGGTCGGGGCGCACGCGCTTGATGCCTGTGGCCATCGCGGGCGCTCGGCCATGTGCGGCCTCGGCGAAGTCGCAGTCAAAGTAGTTGTAGGCGAAGACGGAGCAACCAACGGAAGCCACGCCGATAGTGGTTTCTCGTATGCCGAGTTCGTCGATTACCTCACCCACGAGCCTGTTGATGATTCCGTGGCCGCAGCCGGGACAATAGTGGGTCAGGGCGGGTGTGAGGGAGGATGGCCTTTGCCATACAATTTCCATTGCGTCAGTAAGCATTTCTAACTCCTTTTGACATATCCCTCTAGCTGCCAACGGGCACGAGCTCGAGCGCTTCAATACGCTCAAGTATTTCTTCGGGCATAGGCACGAGACCACCCATCTTGCCGAAGAAGGCCACACTGGGTTCGGATCCTACGGCCAGGCGCACGTCCTCTACCATCTGCCCGGCGTTCATTTCAACCACGAGGAAGCGCTTCACTTTCTTAGCTATTTGTGCCAACTGTTCGGTTGGGAAGGGCCAGAGGCTAATGGGCCGGAAGAGGCCTACTTTGAGGCCGCGCTCTCGCATTTCACGGACAGCGGACTGCGCCACCCGGGCAGCGGTCCCAAAGGCCACCACGACCAGGTCGGCATCATCTGTCCAGCGCTCTACATAGCGCACTTCGGCGGCCTGCATGAGCGCTTGCCTGGCTTGCACGGTCAGGTTGATTTGCTCCAGCTCGGCGGGTTCGAGGCCGATTGAGGTGATGATGCGCCGGTCGCGGCCTATAGCGCCGCCAAGTTCCCAGCCCTGATCTTTTGGCTCGATGTCGCGCATGGGGGGCAACTCGACAGGCTCCATCATCTGGCCGATCGCGCCGTCGGCGGCGATGATCACCACCGAGCGATATTTCATGGCGAGGTCGAATGCCTCATATGTGAGATCGACGGCTTCCTGCACGGAGGCGGGAGCAAGGACGAGAGGGTGGTAGTCACCGTGGCCTCCGCCTTTCACAAGCTGGAAATAGTCGGCCTGTGAAGGGGCTATGTTGCCCAGGCCGGGCCCACCGCGCATCATGTCTACCAGGACGCAGGGCACGCCGGACGCCACAATATAGGAGATGCCTTCCTGCATCAGCGAGACGCCGGGGCTTGAGGACGAGGTCATGGCCCTCGCGCCTGTGGAGCCCGCGCCGTACACCATGTTTATAGCTGCGAGCTCGCTTTCGGCCTGCAGGAAGACACGATCAAGCTCCACCATGCGTTTCGCCAGGTATTCGAGCAGCTCGGTTTGGGGCGTGATGGGGTAGCCGAAATATGCATGCAACCCCGCTCGCACAGCGGCTTCGGCAACAGCTTCGTTGCCTTTCCAGAGTTCTTTGGTCATAGTGGCGCTCCTAAAACGAAAAAAGGTACGGTAGGCATCGTTATTGAGGTGCTACGACTGCTGCCGCACGTTTTGCTCCCGCTTCGCGGTAGACGGTGATTGCCGCGTCCGGGCAAATAGTTGAGCAGAGCAGGCAACCGGTACAGGCGACGCCGGGATCGGTAAGCACCGCGGGGTGATAGCCGCGTGCGGTAAACCTGTCTGCCATATGAATGAGATCTTTGGGACAGACTGTAGTGCAAAGCTCACACCCTTTGCAGCGATACTCGTCAATAACGATCGTGCCGCGCATCCGGCTACCTCCTTGTAGCGTCCGCTCAATTAGGGATGGCGAACGTTCCTGAAACGGATGATCTCTACAGTAAGTGTAGCAGTGTAACGTGTAGACAGTGGTGGATGTGGGTCAAAGAATGGTGACAAAAGTCTAACCTGGCAGTCACCATCTGCAACCGCGCATATACCCGGAAATTTACCTGCGCGATCTAGAGTAAAGTTGTCGGACTCCGCGCGGCGGAGGCAAATCCGGTTTTACCCGGAAAAGGAGGATGAGCATATGAACAGCAATAACAATCACACCGGCGGTGAGGGTGGGAACGTCGCCGCGGGGGTAGAGCTCCCTCCGCAGATGGGAAGAGTAGTTCCGGGAGCGCAGGTACCACAGGGTAGCGAACCGCCCCTGGGTACTCCGACTTACAGGATATACCCACAACCGGAGGTCGGGGCGCAAGTACAGCCCCAAGTACAGCCCCAAGTACAGCCCCAGTGGCAGCAGCCGGTCTATGCTGCGCAATCGGCCCCGGTGGCTCCAACGGCCAGCCATGGTGTAAACCCCCTGGTTCTGATACTTTCTATACTGGGCGGGCTGCTCGTGTTAGGAGTGATCTTTGCGGTCACGATGGCGTTTCTGTTCTCGAACGTATTCAGTGGCACGACCAACGCTAAAGTAGGGCCCCTGGTTACCGAAACGCAGGCAGTGGCACTGGGAGATGCGAAATCGGTTGTGGTGAATATCAACATGGGCGTAGGCAACTTGAATGTATCAGGCGGATCGAGCGACCTGATGAATGCCACGTTCAACTACAATGTGGCGGCCTGGAAGCCGGACATTTCGTACAACGTAGTGGGAACGCAAGGCACATTGCAGGTGGAGCAACCCAGCCAGCGCGTGAACAACCCCTTGTTCAATAGCGGCGGGAGTGCTCGCTATGATTGGGATCTGCGCTTCATGAGCGAAGTGCCCATGACCATGAAGGTCGCACTGGGCGTGGGGCAGGGCACCCTGAAGTTTGGCGGTCTGAACCTGAGCAGGCTGGAAGTTAACACGGGAGTTGGCGATACGACCCTTGACCTGAGCGGCCAGTGGAAGCAGGGCTCGAGTGTGCTGGTGAATGGCGGCCTGGGGCAGGTGACGATAATTGTGCCCAAGGATACAGGCGTGCATGCAACTGTTGAGGGCGGCCTGGGAAAGGTCAACGCAGGTGGGCTGACGGTCAACGGCAACACCTATACGAATGCGGCATACGGGACATCGTCAACTACCATCAATATTGATGTGAAGACCGGGATCGGGAACGTGAACCTGATTCAAGAGAAGTAGGCAGCGGCGAGAGAAACTACGCGGCGAGGAGGTCAGCCTTTTCGCCACAGGAGGTTGGAAATGGACAAGCTTCATACCGACAAGAAAAAGACCCATGAGGTGAAAGCCACGAAGCATGGACGGCGATTTATGTCACGGAGGAACTGGAAAGAGATGTCACCTGTTCAGAAGGTGCGGAACATTCTCATGGGAGCTGTGGAGGTTGGACTTACCGGCCTGGCTTTGTGGGACATATCACACCGTCCGGACAACGAGATTAACGGCAAGAAGCGAACCTGGGTTATGGCGTCGCTGATACAGCCTGTTGGCCCGATAATCTACTTCATGTTTGGGAGGAAGAAAGCGCCTGTGGCTGCGTGAAGCATAGGTTCAGGGCAATGGACCATTCGGGACTTGCGAATCGTGTTGCGAGTATGACAAAGGCGTCAATTGGGTTTGTGATCGTGGAGAGCTCAGTGTCTTTTGAGAATGGGCAGAGGTGCCCTCTGATGGACCTTGCTGAGGAAATGGGCTCGGAGCATGGCGACGTGGGAGAATATTTTCCTGCCGAACTGGTTCGCCAAGCGTATCCCGATTGTTTCTTCTACGCTGGCTGTGATTGGCCTCGCGGCGATTGGGTGGCATCATTTAGCTCAGCCGCGACGACGGTCCGATGGGTCAATTACTTGGCATAATGATTTAAGTGAGCAGTGAAGATGTGCCAGCCGCTTACGGGTCGTTAGTCAAGAGAGGTTATTGTGGGGCTGTAATAGCCGGGATTTAGCCCTCTTTCCGGCCGGTGAGGAGGTATGTCAACATATCGCCCTTTCCCTTGACTGTGACAGTGCCGCGCTCCTTGAAAGCGTATTCGTCCCGCAAGAGGTCGTATGTGGTTTGGGCCACCTGGATCTGGTTTGGAACGCCCTGCGACTCCATACGGCTGGCTGTGTTCACCGCATCGCCATATACATCGTAGATGAACTTGTTCGAGCCGATCACAGCGCCCACGACGGGGCCAGTGTTGATACCTATGCGTATCTGCAGAGGTTCGCCGTTGGGGGCGTACATGCTCTTGCTTTGTTCGAGCATACCGAGCGCCATCTCTGCCACTGCTCGAGCGTGACCACGTCGAGGGGTAGGCGCGCCTGCTGCTGCCATGTAGGAATCGCCTATGGTTCTGATCTTTTCGATGCCATGCTTAGTTGCCAATGCATCGAAAGCCGAAAAGATCTCATTCAGCCAGGGGACCATTTTTTTGGATGGCACATTTTGCGACAGTTGAGTGAAGTCCACTACATCGGCAAACAAAATAGTTACCTCGGCCAGCTCGTCGGCTATCACTTCCGTGTGCCTCTTCAGTCGCGCGGCAATGGGGGCGGGCAACACGTTCAACAGTAGCCGCTCCGACTTCTCCTGTTCCGCCTGCAAGAGCCTGTGGGCTTGGTCCAGAGAGAATAAGGCCTCTTGCCTGCGCCGGGCGAAGTACAGCATTAGCAGATAAGCCGTAAGTGACACCCCGACGATATTCATTACAAAGAAGACGACAATAACGGGTTGCGGTGGCAGCGACGCGTTTGGGGATACCAGGCCATCAAGTATGCCTGCCAGTAGCGTGACCCCTATGTAGGCCACGAACCACGCCCCCGACTGGTGAGGACCGTGAAAAAGCAGGGCACCCAGGGGTGCGATCAAGGACCACAACATCACCCCGCTCGAGGCAACGAAGCCGCCCAGGCTCAACTGCAGAGCGACCGGCAGAATCAGCATCATGACAAGCTGGGTGAAGCGGAACACTTGATATTCTTTGGTACGGAAGAAATAGATGAGCGAGATGGCCGAGATGATTTGATACGTGAGCGGTATTGCGGCAGATAGTGGGCGGTCCAGGAGGAAATATGTGATGACCCAGAAGAAGGCGAGGAACAATATCAATGTTGAAGAGTAGGTCAGCACGGTCTTAGCGAGTCGTGCTTCTTCATCGTCGGTGGGCAGGACACCGGCGTTCCCCAATCTCGAAAGCCAATTGCCGGAGCGGTTCTTCATATGGCTACCCACAGGACTTATTAAGAAGGTATGACTGAGCTATGCACAATACACGATAGGCAATGATAGGCCACGATAGGCGCAGCGCAGGTGATCTACCGCCGTTCTATAGGGCAATAACGTGTAGAGGGTATTCTACACCCATAGATGTGAGAGCACAAGCTTATAAGCTCGATGTTATTGGTGGGGACTGATTAGCAGGCTATTATATGGTTAGCAGATACGGGGTAGCTGCTCGCCGCTTAGCATATCAACGATACGGCTCACGCCGATCATGCTTTTCATTGTGACGAGGCCGGAGGGCTGCTCGCTGACGTGGCCTATGACGCCTGCGCCGGCGGAGACTCTGTGCGATTGCAGAATAGAGAGGGCGGGCCGGATGTCGTGAGGGGGGATGAAGGCAACGAAGCGACCTTCGTTGGCTACGTGGAGGGGGTCGAGACCGAGCAACTCGCAAGCGCCACGCACTTCATCTCCGACCTCGATAGAGCGCTCATCTATGCTGAGATGCAGGTCCGAGGCTTCGGCTATCTCGACGAGAGCGCTCGCAAGCCCGCCGCGTGTGAGGTCGCGGAGGCAATGGACTTCGATGCCGGCATCCAACAGGGCCATGACGGGATCGCTGAGTGGGGCGCAGTCGCTCAAGATATCGCTGCTAAACTCCAACCCCTCGCGCACGGCCATGATCGCGATACCATGTCTGCCGATGTCGCCGCTCAGGAGAATGGCGTCGCCCGGTTGGACGCTTTGTGGACCTATAGCCAGGTCGTGCTCAATTACGCCGATGCCGGTGGTGTTGACGAAGATGCGGTCGGCGTGGCCCCGGTCTACCACTTTGGTGTCGCCGGTGACCAGTTGCACGTTTGCTTCGTCTGCTGCCAGGCGCATGGACTGTAGCACGCGCCAGAGGGTCTCCATGGGCAGGCCCTCTTCGAGTATGAGGCCCACGCTGAGGTAAAGGGGTTTCGCTCCGCACATTGCGAGATCGTTTACGGTGCCATTCACGGCGAGGGTACCGATGTCGCCCCCGGGGAAGAAGAGGGGATGGACGACATGGGAGTCGGTGGTGAAAGCAAGGCGCGCACCCTGAATGTTGAATGTAGCCCCGTCGTGTCGTTCATTAATGAGGGGGTTGGAGAAGGCTGGGACGATCATCTTCTCGATCAACCTGTGCATGAGCGCGCCGCCTCCGCCGTGAGCGAGCAGGACGTTCGGATACTCAGAGATAGGGATAGGGCAGGAAAGGGTGAAATCTTGCGCGGTCGTCATCTTACATGCTCCAGGCGTCGGTAACGATAGTAGGCAGCACAGGCGCCTTCTGAGGACACCATGGGCGCGCCAAGGGGGTGTTCGGGCGTGCAGATAGTGGCGAAGGCGGGACATTCACGCGGCTTCATGGCGCCTTGCAGCACCAGGCCACTCATGCACTCGCTTGGCTCTTCAGCCACGTATTCGGTGAGGCCGAACTTGCGCTCAGCGTCGTAGGCAGAGTACTCAGGGCTGAGGCCGAGGCCGCTCTCGGGAATTTCGCCGATGCCGCGCCACTTGCGACGCACGACCTGGAACACCTGCCGGATGACCTCCTGGGCGGGGATGTTGCCTTCCATGCGAACGACGCGGCTGTAGGCGTTCTCGACCTCGGCGCGGCCCTCTTCTAGCTGTTTGACGCACATGTAGACGCCCTGCAGAATATCTAGTGGCTCGAAGCCGGTGACCACGATGGGTACGTGGTACTCTCTGGCGATAGGCTCGTACTCAGTGTATCCCATAATGGTGCAGACGTGCCCCGCTGCCAGGAAGCCCTGCACGCGGCTGCGCGGGGAGGAGAGAATGGCGCGCATGGCGGGGGGAACCAGCACGTGCGACACCAGTAGAGAGAAGTTCTCCACCCCGGCCCGCTTGGCCTGGTAGACGGCCATGGCGTTGGCTGGGGCGGTTGTCTCGAAGCCCACGGCGAAGAATACCACCTCTCGGTCGGGGTGCTGGATGGCCAGCTTCAGCGCATCGAGGGGCGAGTAAACGATGCGGACATCGCCCCCGGCGGCCTTGACTGAGAGGAGGTCGGAGTCGCTGCCGGGGACGCGTAGCATATCGCCGAAGGAGCAGAAGATCACTTCGGGACGCCGGGCAATCTGGATGGCTTTGTCTATCTGTTCGAGGGGCGTGACGCAAACGGGACAGCCGGGGCCATGCACGAGAGTGATCTCTTTGGGCAGGAGGTCGTCGATTCCGAACTTGACGATGGAATGAGTTTGCCCGCCGCAAACCTCCATGAGGGTCCAGGGCCGAGTGGTTATGCCGGCGATCGCATCGGCGAACTGCTGGGCAAGGTCAGCATCACGATATTCGTCAATGTATTTCACAAAAACCTCTTGAAGCCACGCCCATTTATGGGCTGTGGTAAGGTGTACAAAAGTTCGCTTTTAGGCGTCAATTGTGCTATAATTGAGGTGGGCAAGGCACCCACGTGGTAAACTGTTTTTCGTTCTTCGGAACGGCCCACCTTAAGAACTGAAGATTTGTCGGCTGTACCAGGGAAACCTCTGATACGTAAGATTTTCAAGGTCGATACTCCTTTGTGAGTGTTGTAACTCGCTGCTGACTTCGGTTAGCAGGGCTGCCCATGTAAGCCATCCGTACTTCTGAGAACCTCTGGAACAGTGTGTAACGTAAGTAGCACTGAGCGCAGAGTTAGGTTCTACGGAAAAGCCACTGGGATTTATCCCGTGTGGTCGCTTACCTGGTCCCTCCTGTGTGGTAGTATAGCTACCCGATATCGCGCGGGGTTGATTGTGCATAGCTTTGCAGGGTACGGATGTACTGGGCGCGCTCGAAGGCCTCGGGGTCGGGGCACTTTAGCTGGCTCATTTTGCCTCTCATGTCGTCTACCGATTCGAAGTTGTGCTCGTCCATCCACCTGACGAGCTCTCGTTCCAGCAGAGGCAGATATTCTATGCCGCGGCGCAGGAGGGCGGAGCAGAGCATGGTGACGTTGGCTCCGACCATGAGCATCTTGGCTACGTCGTATGCTTCGTGGATGCCGCTGGTGGCGGCAAAATCAGTGTGGATCCTGCCGTAGAGGATGGCTATCCAGCGCAGGGGCAGGCGCATTGCCTGGGGCGTGCTCAGGAAGATCCTGGACGTGACGGCCTTGCTCTCGAGGTTGATGTCGGGCTGGTAGAAGCGGTTGAACAGCACGAGGGCATCGGCCCCGGCCCGCTCGATTCGCCAGGCCATATTTGCCATGTTGCTGTAGTAGGGGCCGAGCTTGACGGCCAACGGAATGTGGACCTGAGAGCGGACATCTTCCACGATTTGCACGCAGGCACGCTCGATCTGGGCGCCTGTTTCGTACAGGTCGGTGGGCACATGGTATATGTTTAACTCGAGAGCATCGGCCCCGGCCTGCTCTATCTGTTTGGCATACTCGGGCCACCCGCCGATGGAAGTACAGTTGAGGCTGGCGATGATGGGGATGCTTACGGCTTCCTTGGCGTGGCGTATGTGGTCGAGATAGGCCCCGGGGGTCATCGGGTAACGCGATTGAGGAGGGAAGGGGTCTTCGGTGCGGGGGGAGTTCTCCTTGATATCGCGCTGACGCTTGACGCGGACGTGGGTCAGTTGCTCTTCGAAGAGAGAGTAGAGGACGATAGCGGCTGCTCCGGCGGCTTCCAGGCGCTTGATCTTGCCCAGATCTTCAGAGAGAGGTGACGCCGAGGCCACAAGCGGCGAGCGCAAATTCATGCCGAGATATGTGGTAGATAGGTCTGTCATTGTGGCCCTCCTTTTATGTGGGAACGGCGTGTTCGGCGGGCATGGCTTGATTTGCGGGCGCCATGTCTCTATCGTGTGCTGACGATACCGGCCGTTGTCCGTTCTCTGTGTTCATGCCCCATTCCAACTCCTGGAGTTCATCCATCTCACGCAGGTATTCAAACACGCGGTTGGCCTCGGCCTCGTTGAGAGTGCTGATTGCGAAGCCGACGTGTACTATCACGTAGTCGCCGACCCTGGCTTCGGGTACGTAGGCCATGCTCACCTCTTTGGTGATGCCTCCGAACTTTACTTGTCCGACGCGTTTTATGACGTCGTGGGTTTCATCGCTGATGCTTAAGACCAGCCCAGGTATAGCGAGACACATTTGATTATTCCTTTTGACGCGACCAGTTAGCGGCCACGATCTGACCAAGGGCGATGCCGCCATCGTTGGGGGGCACTCGCTGGTGCCAGTAGGGGCGGAAGCCTTCTTCTTGCAGGCGGTGCACGGTCTTCTCAAGGAGGTAGGCATTCTGGAAGCAGCCGCCGGTGAGCACCACATGGTTTTCGCCGATGGTACGTGCTACCTCGACAACCATCTCTGCCAGGGTATTGTGGAAGCGGGCCGCGATGCGGTCGAGGGGGGTTTCAAAGTAGAGATCAAGGATGAGCTCGTAGATGGTAGAGGCCCAGTCAACGATCAGTGGAGCTTTGGCGCCGTCGTGCGGGTCATGGAGGCGATCCCGGAAGACCTTGAAGCCGTAATGCTCGTCTGTATCGACACCGGCTATGGCGTACTCGAGCTGCATGGCGGCCTGGCCTTCGAAGCTGGAGTAGTGGTAGATGCCCAGGATGGAGGCCACGGCGTCGAATAGGCGGCCGGCGCTTGACGTGAGGGGCGCGTTGACGCCGCGGTTTATCATAGCGGTCCACAGGCTGACCTCTTCGGGGGTGCAAGCCCAGAGTGCGGGCAGCTTACTACGAGACACGATCCTGTCGCCAAGCAACTCATAGAGTACGCCGATAGCTGCTCGTCTCGGCTCTTTGACGGCCTTTTCGCCGGTGGGCAGGCGGAAGGTGCGCAGGTGGGCCACACGGCTCGCGATCGGGCCGCCTTTGTCGGTCACCCGGAAGAACTCGCCTCCCCACACAGTGCCGTCGTCGCCGTAGCCCGTACCGTCCCACGAGACGCCGAGAGCAGGGCCGGTGATACCGTTTTCGGCCATGCAGGAATAGACGTGGGCGCGATGGTGTTGCATCCTGAGGAGAGGCAAGCCGGACTTCTCTGCGTACCTGGTGGAGAGGTAGTCGGGGTGGGAGTCGCAAACGACGTTTGTAGGTCGGGCGTCGTACAGGTTTTCGAAGTCGGTTATGACGCGGTTGAAGGCTTCGGTTGCCTGGACGGTTTCAAGGTCGCCGATGTGCTGGCTGATAAAGACGTCCTGGCCTACGGCGAGGGCGATGCTGTTCTTGAAGTGGGCACCCACGGCCAGGGTGGTTTCAACAGGAGCAGGGAGCCGGACGGGGAGGGGGGCATAGCCCCGGGCGCGGCGCAGCACCATCTCACGGCCCAGGAGCACACGGACGATTGAGTCGTCTACGTGGCGGGCAATAGGACGGTTGTGCACCAGGAAGAGGTTGGCGATACCGGCAAGGCGCGCCAAGGCTTCGTGTTCGTCGGTGCAAATCGGCTCATCGGTGAGGTTGCCGCTAGTGGCCACGACCGGGAAGCCGATCTCGGCCATGAGGAGATGATGCAGGGGTGTGTAGGGGAGCATAGCGCCGAGGTATGGGCTACCGGGAGCGACTGCGTTGGCGATCTCGCGGGAGGTGGAGCGCCGTTTGAGCAGCACGATGGGCGATTCGGGGGAAGTCAGCAGGCGAGCCTCGGCCTCCGACACTTCGCAGTGTTCTTCGACCATGTGCAGGGAAGGGTAGAGGAGGGCGAAAGGTTTGGCTTCACGATGCTTGCGTGCCCTTAGCTTCATCACGACTTCTTCGCGGCGCGCATCAGCTATCAGAAGGAAGCCTCCCAGGCCTTTGACGGCCAGGATACCACCGTCACTCACCTCCATTGCGGCAGCCAGGAGGGCTTCATGATGCTGGGTCAGTACCTCGCCGCCAGGGCTCCATAGCTCAATGTGGGGGCCGCAGACCGGGCAGGCGTTCGGTTGCGCGTGGAAACGACGGTCAAGGGGGTCTTCGTACTCGGCACGGCATTCGGGGCACATGGGGAAGTGCTTCATTGTCGTGTTGGGCCGGTCGTAGGGGAGGCTTTCGATGATGCTGAAGCGCGGGCCGCAGTTAGTGCAGTTGGTGAAAGGATAGAGGTAGCGGCGATTAGTGGGGTCGAAGGTGTCATGCAGGCAATCAGGGCAGGTTGCTATGTCGGGGAGGATCAGCGCACTCTTGCTGCCGTCTGCCACGCTGGGCCTGATTTCGAACGCGGTATAGCCGGCGCGGTCAAGGAAGATGGGTTCAAGGCTCTGGATGAAGGCACGCGGCGGCTTCTCACGTTCCAGCCGGAGGAGGAACTCGTCCAGGGAGGCCTTGGTGCCTTCTACCTCGACGAACACTCCCTGCGGCGAGTTGTTCACCCAGCCGGTAAGGCCCATGCCGGTGGCAAGGCGGTAAACAAAGGGCCGGAAACCGACGCCTTGCACGGCGCCGCGAATCACGATGCGCAGGCGCGTGTGCTTGGAGCGGCCAGCAAGCGGACGCCCTGGGGACCCTCGCTTAGCTGGCTGGTGAGTGTGCATTGGCGGAGATGCGGTCTTTGTTAGTTGTCCCATCTTCATTCACAACTTTCATCCTCTTGGAGACTCTGGAGACCCTGAACACCCGGGTCGGGCGATTGGCGCTCATGTTGGCTGTTCACGCGGGCACCGGCACGGCGTCTTCGACATTGATGCTGAGCAAGATCACGTGCTGGGCATCAGCGTCGAGAGCGGAGGAGTCGAGTGGCTCGGCTGCGTGATCTATAACGAGCGTTGCGCCCTCGATTGCTGTGCCTTGCGCTGCCTGCATAAAGTGTTCACGCAGATGATCTTCGGAGAAAGAGCAAAGGGCACCCATGCGCACGCGCACGGAAGAGACAGCCCAACCGTTTGGGGCATATTCGCTGTAATGCCTTGCTGCTCGTTCAGCCTCGTGAACCAAGGACCTGGCGATTCCAGTCTCGTGCATTACGAAACCTCCTGGAGGTTTGCTGTTAGTGCGTCGCTTTTTACGCAGTCGCGGACGTAGTCAAGGGTAGAGTGGGCTACGCGCTCGATGGCGGCAGCCATGTCCTCTGATAGGCCCTCTCCGTAGCCGAAGTCCGCACCTTCGATGCCGAAGATCATGACCTTCGGGGGTAATTTGCCCAGCAGTCGTGCAAGCTCAATGGTGTCCGCGATGTTGAAGTCATGAGTGGAGTAGTGGAACAAGCAAGCGGGTATGGGCTTCTTGTGGGCTTCGAACCGAAACACCGTGCCAGGGTCTGCGCCGGAAGACATTGCATCAACGAGAACGACGGTGCGGGCGCCGGCCCAGGCGTCCATTAGCTCGAGACTGCCGCCAGTACATTCGACAACGCCCACCTCGGCCACATCGAGGTCGGGCGAAGATGCGGGAGCGAATTCCTGAGGCGGGGGAGATGCGGCCAGTTGCTTCTTGAGAAGCCTGGCCACCAGCAGGCCCGCGGCATCATCCCTCCGGTATTCGTTGCCAACGCCCACTATTACAATCGAAGAGGTTGCGGGAATTGTGGGACTTACAGGCGCTTTCTGCTCATTGTGCTCGACATGCTCGGTTAACATTTCGTTGCTCCTTTCCGGCCATGTGTGGCAAACGGCTAAGTACCTAAAGCTTCCGGGGGACGATGAAGGCAGTCTCGTCCATCTCTACAATAGCGCGCCTGGGTGTAGAGCGGGGTAAAAAAAGGTGTATGAAGGGTGAAAAAGGGGTCGGGCCTGGAAGACCCAACCCCTTAGCTTGATTACAGGCAGCCGGTGACTAAAGTTCGTCCAGCCAGTCGAACACTGTGGCGTGCATGAGGCTGAGGTTGTTCACCTGGCAGTGGGCTTCAGCGCCGTCCCCGGCAGTGAATATGTGCATCTGCCTGGGGGCCTTGAGCGCGGCATAGAACTCGCGGGTTTGCCGGCTTTGCTCGTCAGATTCGGCTTCGCCCACCAGGCAGAGAGTTGGGCATTCTATATTGCCGACCATCTCCCCAAGATGGGCAGATTTAGCCAGCTCCAGGGCTTCGTGGATCGTGCTCACACCGGCCTGCCACTTTAGTTTGTTGAGCAATACCTCGACGACAGACGCGGATTCAGTTGTATTCCATGGGGAAGTGATTTCCGCGGGGGTGGAGACCTCGAGGCGCATCACGCGTTCGGCGAGCTCGGCATTCAGCAGGCGATATACGTCGGTGATGGGAGCGTTTAGAACGCAGGCTTTGATGCGCTTATCGGTGGCGACCGCCCGGGCGACCATATAGCCGCCGCCGCTAACCCCGTAGGCATAGAGGCTAGCAGGGTCAACGTCGGGAAGGGTGAGGGCGTAGTCCACGACGGCCTTCATGGGCACTTCAGCGTCGGGCCGGAAGAAGAGGCCGTTGAGGGGGGTGCTGCCCTGCCCTGGGAGCTCGACGAAGAGGGTGTTGTAGCCTCTTGTTACTCCGGGTGCCGCAGCCCAGAAGTATAGTTCTTCGGCGAAGGTCTCGCCGCCGCCGATCATGATGAGAGTGGGGCGCGGTGTGTGCGTGGTGCCTACGCGCATGAAGTAGCCGGGGAGCGTTTTGGCACCAAACGGCACTTCTATGTGCGTGATGGGTGGTTGGAAGAGGGCAGATGCCATCCTGAAGCAGGAGCGCATGTCTTCCCACATGTCGAGGAAGCAGCGATCACTGGGGCGAACGAAGGCGAGGGCTGCACGGTAGTAGGTACAGGCTCGGAGGTAGGCTTCGCGGGCGCTCACCAAGTGCCCCTCGTCGAGGGTCGCCAGGGCACTAGCCTCTACGTGCCTTGCCATATGTTGCCAAGCCGCTACCCAGCTTTGCGGGTTGCCGTCTTCGATCTGGTTAGCCACACGCATGCACTCGCCGTATTCTGCACCGCCGAGAGCGGCGTAGCCCAGGAACCATTGCATGTGGCAGTTCATGTCTTTGTTGCCAAAGTAGGTTTTATGTCCGCTCTGTAACAGGTGAGCTTCTTCAATGAGCGTCATGTGATCTTGTTTCATATCAGTCCGTCCTCTCAATATCGAACCTCAGGAAGTGCGTGGCGCACGAGATACAGGGGTCGTAGTTACGGACTGCCTGCTCGCACTGCCATGTAAGTTGCTCGGTGGGCAGGTCAATGCGCTCGGAGACGAACTCGCGCAGGTCTTCCTCTATGGCTTTCTGATTCTGGGACGTGGGCGGTACGATCTTTGCGTCCGAGATCAGACCTTGAGCGTCCAGGTCGTACCTGTGGTAGAGGAAGCCACGCGGCGCTTCGGTGCAACCAAAGCCTGTACGCGCGATCTCTCCGATACTTTCAGCCGCGAATTCAGTACTATCCCTGATGACCTTCTGTTGCTCACCGGTCGCATGTTGAGCAGCGCCGGCTGTGCCGACTTCGATAGAGGGTAGGTCGGGCGTGGTGTATTCGCGGATAATTCGCAGGGCTTCGTCGCAGGCAAAGAGCACTTCGACGCTGCGAATGATAATGCTCTTGAAGGGGTTGTGGCAGGTTGGGCCGAGCCCGGCTTCCTTGGCCGCTTCGCGAGCGATGGGAGGTAGCTTGTCGTAGTTGAGGTTGTAGCGAGCCATGGGGCCGACGAAGTAGGAATGCCCGTGGAGAGCAGATTGAAGGGCGTTAGAGTAGGGTACATGTATCTCGTGGAAGTGCTGCTCGTATTGGGAGATGGGGATGTCGAGGCCTTTGTTGGATACCAGGCGACCCTCGTTGATGGCGTATTCGTTTTCATTGCGCAAGGCTACGAACTCGTAGTCGCGCTCCATCTTAGGGAAGTCGAGGGTAGAAGTCCAGCGTACTGTCTCCAGCGAGGCCTGGCGCGCCCACAAGAGCTTTTCCTCGAGTTGAAGTAGCTCACTGTACTGAGGAGCACGGTAGAAGCCACCCACCTTCACGTTGATGGGGTGTATCTCTCTACCGCCAACCAGGCTCATGATCTCGTTGCCGATCTTCTTCAGCTTGAGGCCGCGAGTTACTATGTCAGGGTAGTCGGCAGCCATTTTGATGGCGTCGGGGTAGCCCAGGAAGTCGGGGGCGTGGAGCATATATATGTGCAGGGCGTGGCTTTCGATCCACTCGCCGCAGTAGAGGAGGCGACGGAGAGCGCGCAGCTGACCGCCGACTTCTACGCCATAGGCGTTTTCCATGGCGTGAACGGAGCTCATCTGGTAGGCAACCGGACAGATGCCGCAGATGCGGGCGGTAATATCGGGCGCCTCGGTGAAGTGTCGTCCGCGGAGAAGCGCCTCGAAGAAGCGGGGCGGCTCGAATATCTCCAGGCGCACGTCGGTCACCTGGCCTGCTTTGATTCTGACATGCAGTCCGCCTTCGCCTTCGACGCGGGCCAAGTAGCCGACATCAATGGTTCTTGTGGCCGGTGTGGTGCGGGTATCAGCTATGGTCACGTTGGTCACCCTCCTCTTTGAATGCGGGGGCGTAGGCGTTGATTCCCCGAAATGCTCTGATGACTTTGTCGTTGGGGACGTTCAGGGTCAGATTCCACCACTGACCGAGAGAGCCCGTGTTGGGGGTCTCCATGGGGCCGTAGCAGCCGAAGCAGCCCCTGTTATACGAAGGGCAGAGGGCGGCACAGCCGGCATGGGTGACGGGGCCAAGGCAGGGCACGCCTTTGGTGACCATCACGCAGGGGATGCCGCGTTGCTTGCACTCGACACATACGCTGTAGGCCGGAGTGTTGGGGTTGCGCCCGTTGAGAAATGCGCTGATTACTTCGACAAGCTGGTATTTGTTGATCGGGCAGCCGCGCAGCTCGAAGTCCACAGGCACGTGATCTGATATGGGCGTGGACTTGTCGAGGGTGCTGATGTAGTTGGGCGTGGCGTAGACGATGGAAATGAAGTCATGCACATCCTTGAAGTTGCGAAGCGCCTGTATGCCGCCAGCGGTGGCGCACGCGCCTATTGTTATGAGGAACTTCGACTGCTCGCGCACCTCTTTGATGCGCTCAAGGTCGTGTGGAGTGGCGACGGAGCCTTCCACGAGCGACAGGTCGTAAGGGCCCTCGATGACCGCCCGTGTGGCCTCGGGGAAGTAGGCGATCTCGACAGCGCCGGCCACGGCCAGTAGCTCGTCCTCGCAGTCGAGCAGGCTCAACTGGCAGCCGTCGCACGAGGAGAACTTCCAAACGGCCAGTTTGGGCTTTACGACGGCCGGTGATGACAGAGAATCGTTCAAGCCACGCCCATAAATGGGCTGTGGTTCGTTGTGTATTAGGTCATTCATAGTCTCTCCTTGTGGTATAATTGTAGTGACGGAGAAGGAGAATAGCCTCCCGTTGCTCCCTCTTCGGAGGGTCCGCACTTTGATAGTAGAATACATTCGCCGGGTTGCCACACCGAAGTCTTGTGTGGCGTAAAATGTATTGAGCATCAGCTTGTGCAAACCTAATGGCTGTAGGGCGGTACAGCATCGGTGTAAAACCGTAGAAGCCTCCGGCATTTATGCCGTCAGGAGCCGTCACTCATATCACCCTGCTTTCCTACGTTCTTGATTGGCTCATTTGCTGAAGGATCAAGAAGTGATAAGTCTGTCACAGCTCTCGCTTTCCGAAGAGTCCGTCCAGATGGTCGAACCTGAATACGGGGCCGTCTTTGCATATGAACTCGGGCCCCAACTGGCAATGCCCGCAGAGGCCGACAGCGCACTTCATGTTGCGCTCCATTGAGATGTAGATGTTATCGGAGGTAATGCCGCGCTTTTGCAGTTCCATGATCGTGAAGCGCATCATGATCTCAGGGCCGCAGATTACGGCGACCGTGTTGGCAGGGTCGAACTGTATTTTGGGGATGAGGGTGGTGACAACACCTACGTTGCCGAACCAGCCCCGATCAGCAGTGTCGACGGTTACGGCGAGGTTGAAGTCGGGCCTGTCTCGCCAGCGAGACAACTCATCGGTATAGAGGAGGTCGTTGGGGGTGCGGGCTCCGTAGAGCAGATTTACCCTGCCATACCGGTTGCGATCGGCCAGAATGGTGTAGATGGTGGGGCGGAGCGGCGCAAGGCCGATGCCCCCGGCAGCCAGTACGACGTCCTTGCCCAGTAATTCGGGGCCGGGCCAGGACGTGCCGAAGGGCCCGCGCACTCCGATAGTGTCGCCGGGTTGGAGATTGCAGATTGCCTTCGTGGCGGTGCCCACGGCACGCACGGTATGGACGCAAGAGCTTCGCCACCAAGGGTCGCCGCTGATGGAGATGGCCATTTCTCCCACGCCGAAGATGTATAGCATGTTGAATTGGCCGGGCAGGAAGCGCGGGCAAAGCTCGCCGGTGGGCGGCTTGATCTCAAGGGTGAAGGTATCTGCAGTTTCCTGGCGCACACCATCCACCGTGTAAAGCTTGGGCAGCATGGGGCTGGGGTGGGCTACGGTATGAGTGTGAGGTGCGGTGATTGTTGCGGTCATAAAGATTACCCCTTACTCACGATGGGCATATCAGGTTGAGAGCTATAGACGTCCAGGAGCGCCAGCCTGGTGGCCTGCAAGCGTGCTGTGATCACCTGAGAGAAGCGCGTTACCATATCGTAGCCGAGGTCGTGGTTGGCGTCGCACTTGCCCCGAAGGCAAAGTCCGTCGAAGCCGACCGCGGTGATATCGGTCAGAGCCAGGGCGTCGAAGTGCCACCTGTAAGGCTCGAACAACCAAGACCAGCCTAATACCTCACCGTCCTCAATCGTCTCTACGGTGACCGGGCCGCGTCCGGGGGTGAAGATTTCGAGGGCAACTTTGCCGCTGCTGATCATATAGAAGCGGTGGGCAAACTCGCCTTCGCGGAACAGGAACTGCCCCTTCTGGAACCGCACATAAGCTGCGCAGTCAGCTATGGCTTCGAGATGTTCCTTTTCCATGCCCTTGAGGAAATGTAGTTCGGCTAAAATGGTTTCGTAACCGTCCATTGGTTTCTCCTCTTCTAAGAAGTGCGAAACGGGTAGAGCATTGTGGGTTGTCATGCCTCACTACTCGTTTCTTGACGCATTTTGCTTGCTTCCTCGGTTATATCGATCCCGACGGGGCACCAGGTGATGCAGCGACCACAGCCTACGCAGCCGGAGGTGTCAAATTGATCCTGCCACGAGGCCAGTTTGTGAGTCATCCACTGGCGATAGCGCGACCTGGGCGAGACGCGCACGCTGCCTCCGTGTATATATGAAAAGCCCAGAGTGAAACACGAGTCCCACTTGCGCACGCGCTCGGCGGTCTGTCCTGAGAGGTCGGTTACGTCCTCCACGGTGGTGCAGAAGCAAGTGGGGCAGACCATGGTGCAGTTACCGCAGGTAAGGCATCGCTGGGCGATCTGCTCCCACTGGGGGCTATCGACGTTGGCATACAACAGCTCTTTCAGGCCCAGGGTGTCGAGCTTGCGGCCCATTTGCAGGGTAGTCTCGGTCACCACGCGGTTGGCCGTCTCGGCTTGCTCGGGGGAGGCGGTAATGTGGGGGACTTCTGCAAGGACTGCGATGCCTTCCGGACTGCCGGCTTCGACCAGGAAATAGTGTCGGCCGGTGTCGAGCACCTCTGTCAGGTTCAGATCGAAGCCTTTGTCGGCCCTGGGACCTGTTCCCATCGAAGCGCAGAAGCAGGTGGCGCCAGCCTGACCGCAGTTGACGGCGACGATGAACACTCCTTCACGGCGCGTGGCGTACTGGGAGTCCACGAACTTATCGCCCAGAAAGACCCTGTCCTGTATGGCGATGGCGTTCAATTCGCAGGCGCGGACCCCTATGAATGCGCGCTTAGTGGGCTGAGGAGTATCATCTATTAGCTGCACCCCATCTTCGCCCTTTGTGGCATGCCAGAGGCGAACGACGGGTGGGTGTAGGTGCTTCTTCCAGGAATCAGGGCCGACGTTGTAGCCGAATAGGGCCATATCGTCGCGCCGCTTGAGGCGGTAGGTACCGGCCTCCTGCTCGTCCGTCCAGCCTACAGGGAGGTCGGATACGGAGTGTATTTCGTCGTACATGATGGCGCCATCGCGCCGGTGGGGGCCCAGGATTTGGAAGCCGCGCTTCTTGAGAGCATCAAACAGGTGCTGTAAATCAGCGGCCTGAATGACGCTATTAGTGGTGCGGGTGGCAGAGCTCGGCTTCCGATTGGCCGGTTTTGTCATCGTTGTCTCCAATACAGACATCACAACCTCCCACTATAACTGCCGGCTACAAATCTTCGGTCAAGCGGTTCCATGTGCAGCCGCGCCGGCAGTGTCTGGGCTGCGGGTTCTGTTTCGTATTTAGTATTCATGCCGCTTGTGCCCACCTAGACTATAGCTGGCAAAGGTGTAGTAGATGGTGCATACAGGTTAACGCAATGTGAAAAAACAGGTCTTGAGGTGGGCAATCTTCGAACAGGACTCTGCTTGAGGTGGTCGAACTGTGCCGGGGCAGGTACCTTAAATATCGAGAACCCGCCGCCAGGGCAGGTTCTCGACAGAGAGGAGAAGGATCAGTCGCCTGGTGGATCACCGGGTGCTGTTGCGCCTAAGCGCCCGGTGACCGGAGAGACGACTACTTCGCCATAATGGGCACGAGCATCACATCATAATGGAAGAGAGTGCCCGCTACCAGCTTGTAAACGCCCATGTAGCCGGTGTACTTGGGAGCAGACACCTTGACCTTGTAGGGTCCCTCAGGCAAGCAAGTGTAGTAGACGCCGGTCGAGTCGGTCATCCCCTGGTCGATTACTTTGCCTGTTTTGGTATACAGGGTTATTGATGCGCCCTGGATCGGGGTGCGGGTAGAGGCATCGAGTGCATGTATCTGCAGGTCGCCCATGGTGGGGTTATACAGAGGTGCAAGTCCGATGATAGTAGAGCTCCCTTGATTTACGAGTAGCTGTACGAAGTCCTGGTGTGCTTCGTACTTAGGGTGCATCACAGCAGCGTTGAACGTACCTGCCGGTGCCCTGCCTATGAACGCACCGGTGGCACTGGTGATGCCCTGAGTCAGGGTCTGACCAAGCTTGTCGTAGATACGCACGTTGGCATTAGGGACCCCGACCATGGAGACAGAGTCGAGCACCTGGACCTTCAGGGGATACAGCTCCGGGATGAACAAGAGCCGCGCATCGACGTTAGTACCTGTTGCGGAGGACATGTCCACATACTTGGACCAGGGCTCATACAGTTGCTGCAACGATGTTATTTGTACCGTTACCAGGTAGAGACCTGGGCGTACTTTGAGAAGGGCGACCCCATCACTGCCGGTCACAGCATTGTATTGTTCGGTGACCGCGTCTCGGCTTGCATGCACGATGGCACCCTGGAGATTGTTGCCGTGCTGGTAGTTGGTGACGTGGACCCGCATGAGCAGGGCCGTCTCGCCGGCTGCCAGGCTCGGGGTAGGTGAAGCGAACGCGCCTAGGCTCAGCATAACGACCAGGGCAGTGAGAATGCTAGCCATTCTTGCGAAACCGCTTCGGGGACTCACTTTCGTAAACATTGTAAACCTCCTTGTTTCTTGAGTGGACCACTCAATTACGCGGGAAAGAGGCGAACAAATAGTTCGCATCGCTGCGAACGTGCTAGATAATATATTTCTAGCTGCCTTCTTTTCGGTCCAATATTTTCTGCCGATCACACTGTATCAGAGTGGCGATAAGAACAGGGTATATTCAGGTGGATGTTTGGTTACAGTTTTGGGCTGAGAATTGGGCTGTTTCGGGTTCAAGAGAGAGGATTCGCGGGTGGCAGAAGAGGTTGCGATACCAGCAGGCTGTTGCCATTTTGGGTGCCTCTATTTACCTGTTTTGTAACCTTGGACTGCTAGACTGAGGGATGCGAGTGTCGAGGGACGGCCACGAGTGGTGGCTGTGTATGTGATGGCTCGCAAAAGGAGAACCAAAGTGATTGACGAGATGAATGCAACCAAAGAAGAGACCACTCAGAAGGACGAGTTCAAGGTGAGTGGCGAGATGATGCTGACCAAGATCAAGGAGCTTGTACACGAGGGGAACGTACGACGCATAGTCATCAAGAATGATGCAGGTCATGTGCTTGCGGAGTTCCCGCTGACGGCGGGCGTGGTGGGTGCAATCCTCGTACCTGTATGGGCAGCCATAGGCGCAATTGCAGCCCTGGTAGCCGACCTGACCATTGAGGTGGAGCGCAAGGCCTGATGGCAGCCGCGAGTGGGCGTAAAGGAGAGCAGGAATGAATACCCTGGTGATTTACGATTCCGTTTACGGGAACACAGCGCAGATAGCCAATGCTATTGCAAGCACGTTCGAGCAGTATGGCCCTACGAAGGTGGTGCAGGCAAGCTCGACCCCCGTGCTGGACTTGACGGGGATTGATCTCCTAGCGTTGGGCGGGCCGACACAGGGGCATGGTGTATCGCCTGCCATTAGAGAGATCCTGGACAAGGTTCCATCCGAGAAGCTGTTGAATATGGGGACTATAGCGTTCGATACACGAATGGACTTTGTGCGCTGGCTGTCGGGTTCGGCAGCAAGCACGATCGGCAAGAAACTCGAGCAGTATCAGGTGAACCTGTTAGTGCCGCCCGAGAGTTTCCTGGTTGCGGGAAGGGAAGGCTCTCTGAAGGAGGGTGAGCTGGAGCGAGCAGCAGAGTGGGCGCACATGATCGCTGAGAATCTAGGGGCAGTGGCAGTAGTGGGTTGAGGACGGCAAGGACCGGTCCTTTCGGGCGGGCGGTCCTTGAGGTTCCTCGTGAACAGAAAGAGGGGTGGACGATTCTTACGTCCACCCCTCTTCCCATTGTTGTAGGCGCTAGAAGATTACGCCTGCAGCGGTACCCGCTTCGGCGAAGGCAGGCTCAGCCCCTTGTACTCGCTCTTTGGAGCGTACCAGCAGGACGGGTAGGCTGGAAGCCTGCACCACCTTCATGGCGATGCTGCCCACCCACAGGCGAGGCAGGCCGGTGCGTCCGTGGGTGGCCATAACGATGAGGTCGGCATGGACAACGTCGCCTACGCGCAGGATGGCTTCGGCAGGGGGTGCATATTCGAGCTTGGTTTCAACTTTGAGGCCCTTTGCCACAAGCTTGCCGCGTTTCTCGGCCAGGTAGTTCGCCAGAATGCCAGTCTCGTCGGTAACGGGGACGACGACAGCGGGGGGCGCGACCAACTCGGTGGCCAGGGGCAGGTCGGGTATAGCGGACACGAGGGTGACCTTGGCTTTCAAGATGCCGGCCAGGTCGCCGGCGATGTCGAGCGCCTGCTCTGCGAAGACCGAGCCATCGAGAGGCACAAGCAGCGACCTGTAGTCAGCCGGGGTGATCACATCGGGCAACTCGTCGTCCTGGGCAGAACGTACCAACAGCAGGGGTATGGGTGACGCATGCAAGACTTTTTCAGCCACGCTGCCGAACACCCACCGATTCAAGCCGCTCTTGCCATGGGTGGACATAGCGATGAGTGTAACTTCGGGGTGCTGTTCCACGTAGGATATAATTCCGGCAGCCGGCCCGCTCTCGTTTTCCATCATCAGGGTGTGGACTTCAAAGCCAAACGGGTGCAGGCGCTCGGCTACTTTTTGGAGATAATGATGCCCTTCTCGCTCTTCCTCTTCCCAATCAGCCCACGCATTGGGCGGAGGCACAGCGCCCCATGGGGCAGTGGTTATCGGAGCGCTGCTAACTGCCACTCGCAACAACGTCAATCCGCAGTTATTGGCGCGAGCAAAAGCCACGGCGTGGGGCAGGGCCATCTCGGCCAGTTTCGACCCATCAAGGGGTACAACTATGCGCTTGATCATCTTGTTCCTCCAGCTCAAATAGGTTCTATTTCGTGTGCGGCCTGATCTATGGCCGTCTTCATGTCTTCTGTGGTGCGGGCGAGCAGTTCGCTAATCTCGTGCCAACTTGCATCGGCCTCGCTGGTGGCTTTGAGCTCCTCAAGTTGCTGCTTCAGTGCCTTTTCCTTGTTGCGCAGACACCTAAGACGGTTGTAATATCCACTTTCGATCCGGGCCAAAATGATATCTGACCTCGCGCCCAGTTGTTCAATCTCGTCATCCCAGACCCTTATCTGAGACTCCACTGTCTCTTCATAAAGTTCTTTCAAGGTTCCGATCATGATATTGCTCCCGTTGCTGAGACGTGCCGATTGGGTTATTCGTGGTGGTAAGCAGCAAAACTATTATTCACCGCATCACATACACAATGAGGATAGCACATGGAGGTTGAAACAAAGATGCAAGTGGGTGTACATTTGGTGAAAAGAGACATAAGTGTTACCTAGCTTTCACCTTGATACACCTGCTATGTCACCTTTATCCGATATTCTGGCAAGGTGCGGCATGCGACGAACGTCGCTTCAGCAATGGTGCACGCACGGAAATTCATCTGAAGGGGAGGGTTCACCGAAATGGTTCGCAATCAAGAAGCGTTGGATTACCACGCAAAGCGGCCCGCGGGAAAGCTGGAGATAACGCCAACCAAGCCCTGCTTGAGCCAGCGTGATTTGTCGCTGGCGTACACACCAGGAGTCGCTGAGCCGTGCCTGGTGATAGCGCAAGAGCCTGACGAGGCCTACCGATATACGGCCAAGGGAAACCTGGTCGCTATAGTAACGAACGGGACAGCAGTGCTGGGCCTGGGGAATATAGGCGCGCTCGCGGGCAAGCCTGTTATGGAAGGCAAATCGGTGTTGTTCAAGCGATTTGCCGATATCGACGCGATGGACCTGGAGTTGGACACGGAGGACCCCGACCTGATTATCCAGACGGTGAGGCTGCTTGAGCCTACATTTGGTGGGATCAACCTGGAAGATATAAAGGCGCCGGAGTGCTTTTATATAGAAGAGCAGCTTAAGCAGATTATGAAGATACCCGTGATCCATGACGACCAGCACGGGACGGCCATAATCTCGGGGGCCGCATTGATCAACGCGCTGGAACTGGCAGGCAAGAAGCTGTCGGACGTGAAGATCGTAATCAGCGGGGCCGGGGCCGCGGCCATCGCCAGCGCCCGCTTCTATGTGCTGCTGGGCGCGAAGAAGGAAAACATCGTATTGACCGACCGCCAGGGCGTGATTTACAAGGGCCGCGAAGGGGACATGAACCCCTATAAGGAGGAATTTGCCTCGGAAACGAAGGCACGCACTCTGGCTGAGGCGCTGGTTGGGGCCGACGTATTTGCGGGCTTTTCGATGGGTGGCATCGTCTCCAAGGAGATGCTCATGGGGATGGCGCCCACGCCTATAGTGTTTCCAATGGCGAACCCCGATCCGGAGATCAGCTATGACGATGCCAAGGCCGCGCGGCCCGATGCGCTCGTGGCGACAGGGAGGTCGGACTACCCGAACCAGGTGAATAATGTGCTGGGCTTCCCCTTTATTTTCAGGGGGGCACTGGATGTTAGGGCGACACAGATTAACGAGGAGATGAAGATCGCGGCGGCACATGCGCTGGCCGAGCTTGCCCGAGAGGACGTCCCGGAGGCAGTTGCTAAGGCTTACGGGCTGGAAGGGCTGCAATTTGGCCCCGACTACCTGATCCCGAAGCCACTCGACCCGAGGATATTGATGCGGGAAGCGCCGGCTGTGGCGCAGGCGGCTATGGAGAGCGGGGTTGCCAGGGTGCACCTCGACATGGAGAAGTACAAAGAGCAACTTGAGGCCCGGTTGGGCAAGTCACGCGAGATGATGCGGATCGTGTTCAACAAGGCCAAGGCTAATCCCAAGCGGATTGTGCTGGCGGAAGGGGAGCACGAGAAGACGATACGAGCGGCGCACCAGATTGTGGAAGAAGGGATCGCCCGGCCCGTGTTGCTTGGTGACGCGCAGAAGATCAGGGCGAGGGCAGAGCAGCTGCAGATCCACCTGGAGGGCATCGAAATTGTCAACCCGGCCATCTCAGGTAGGCGTTTCGACTACGCGGAGAGACTGTACGATTTGCGCAAGCGCAAGGGCGTGACGAAGAATGAAGCCAGCGAACTGATCAATAATTCAAACTATTATGCATCGGTCATGCTGGAGATGGGCGAGGTGGACGGCATGATCTCAGGGCTGGGCCCGCACTATCCTGATGTGCTGCGTCCGCCATTGGAGATCATAAAGACTTCAATTGATAGCCGGGTGGCTGCGGGCGTGCACCTGGTCACAGTTCGCAATCGCGTACTCTTCTTCGCTGATACGACGGTGAACATTGCGCCCGATGCTGGGACGCTTGCAGAAATAGCGATCCTCGCGGCGAAGCTGGCCCGCGATTTTGACGTGGTACCCAGGGTCGCCATGCTGAGCTTTTCTGATTTCGGCAGCGTGCGCAACGACCGGACAGAGGTGGGGCGACGCGCGGTGGAGATCGTACGGGAACGTGAGCCGGGCCTGCTGATCGACGGCGAGATGCGCGCCAGCACAGCCCTGGTGGCAGACGTGCTGAACCATAACTATCCTTTCAATCGCCTACAGGAAGCGGCCAACGTGCTGATCTTCCCCAACCTGGAGGCGGGCAACATCGGCTACAAGCTGGTGCAACAACTGGCTAACGCCGAGGTTGTGGGGCCGATCCTCGTAGGAATGAGGAAGCCCGTGTATATCCTCCAGCGTGAGGATGAGGTTAAGGACATAGTAAACCTCGCGGCCATCGCGGTGGTCGAGGCACAAAGGCAGACGAAGGACATCGTGAATCTAGCGGAGATCGCGATGGCTGAGGCGCAACGGTAGATCAAGGGCTAAAGACCGGCGGTCGAGCTTTACGAGCCCAGCAAAGGAGAGGTAAAGACATGGCATTGAAGATCGAAATACTGAGCCTGGGAGAGGTAGTGCTCGATTCGAGCCTGGTGGTACTCTACAGTACACCGGGCAACCCGGTGCAGGTACCTACGTGGGGCTACCTCCTACTTGGTGGCGAAGAGGGACCGATGCTGGTGGATACGGGATATCGAAATCCATCTGTGTTGGAAGTGATAGGTATGAAGGGAATTATTCGCCCGGGGACAGGGCTTGAGAACGAGCTTGCTCGGCATGGCATGAAGCCGGCGGATATTCGCTATGTAATTCACACGCATCTGCACATGGACCACGTGGGCAAGGATGACATCTTTCCTATGAGCACGACTATGGTGGTCAATCGCCGCGAACTGGAGGTTGCAGCAGGACACGGAACTATGGCCTACCAGCCGCGCGACACGAAGCATATCATCGACCGTGTGTATACCGGAGGTGCCTCGTGGCTGCTCGACCTGGCCTACTCGGGGCCGGTAGAGATCGTGCCCGGCGTTGTGTGTGATCTCGCGGGCGGCCACACTGAAGGCTCAATGAACGTGCTTGTGGAGACGAGCGACGGCACCGCGTGTATCTGCGGGGACGTTATCTACAATGTACAACAGCAGATCGTGGGTCCCACCTTCCAGTTGCAGTACCGCGAGCCTAAAACGACAGGCAACTTTGATGTGTCTGTTGCCCAGGAGCGAGGGGCAGTAAAGAAGGCTTTGAGCTCGGGCACGTGGCTGCTGCCGATGCACGACCAACCGGCCAAGCTTGACCGGATGGGGCGTGTTATCGGGCGGTTGGAAGGTAAGTCCATTCCAGGGCCGTTAGCGACGGTTGGGAATGAGGATGGTACAGCGTTGGACCCGGATCTGAACCGAGCACAAAGTATGTTGTGGTAAGAGCAGATCGCGAGAGACGCGGGGAGGTCAAGCGGACTAACGCTTGACCTCCCTGTTTTTGTGCTGCGGTACTCGTGTGAGGCGAGGGAGCATTGCTAGCTTTTCTTGCCAGCCCAACGGTCGTGTGCCTGGACGATTGCCTTAGCCAGAGACTGATACTGCCCCCGGTACTTGCGCGAGTATGGCTCGAATACCTCATAGATCCATTCCAACTGTTCCGTAGTCAGCAGTTCGACCAACAGTACCTTGCTGCCCCCGAGCTCTACAACTTCAACTACTGTCTTAGCGGACTTGGCCATCGTTGTTTCCTCCCTGTATAGATTGGCAATATCCCCTCATCGTGTCTGACAGATTATAGCAGGTTGGGAAAGCAGCTTATGGATAGGTGGTTGTGCGTGATCGGGATATTTGTGAGTCATAAGGTGGGGCAGGGCAAAGAGAATGGTCAGGATTTCATGTATCCTGACCATTCTCTTTGCCCTATTGTTACGCGGTCGCTTTATTTCTTAGCGAGGGCTTGCGGCGATTGGGGCGAGGTTCGCCGGCTCAAGTACCCGCTTGGGGGCTACGAAGAGCTCGAAGGCGAGTGTTCCTATCACCATCAGTGCGGCTAGTGCCAGACCAATTGATGCGTAGATTGCGATGTCACCAATTGTTCCGAAGGCCCATGCCTGGTTCAACATAGAGCGGAGAGTGTCGCCGCGGAATATAGTGTCTACCAAATCTGTTGCGGCAGCCTTCTTGGCGGGGTCTGTTTCAGTCCTGGCTACGCCTGACCAGTAGGAGTAAGGCTTGCCTGCGGGGTCGCCCATCTGGCTCAAGTGCAGGGCAATGAACTGGTCTGCATAGGCATGTGCCTGCTCGCCGGTGAGGACCTGCTGTCCTGCGTACTGGTTCAGCCCCTCAGGGAGACCTTTGCCTACTGCCGGGAAGGTGATTTGCTGCGGCTCCAACTGAGCTTTGATTTGATCGTGGGTGAAGTTACCTGCATAATATGCCAGGCCGGCACCAAATCCGAAAACGACGATCATGACTACCTGCAAAATGATAATTCTCCATCGTAGATCCTTGTTCACTTTTCTTCCTCCTAAATGATTGTTGTGTAAAGTTTGATAAGTTGTTCTTGCCTGCTTCAGAGATATTTGCTTCTTCGGCTGGGCTCTCTACAGAATAGTGTTGCACATTTTCTTGCGTTCACTATTCTGTTGTCTGATACCAATTTACCTCAGGCGGGTAACGAGGCCGGTATATGTGGGTGAATAGATAGTGAAAAATCGCGATGTTGTTGTCATGCACGAGATACTGAGCACGGGCCGAGGCTCGTTCGCGAGGTTTACAGTGGAAAGCGCAAAACGAAGGCCGGCCCTTGCTGCAATGCAGCCGGATGGGCCGGCCTGTGTCGTTACCTGAAATACAGGATAGAGGGCGTGTTCTAGAGCACGCCTGTGGGTACCAGATACCAGTAGGCCTTGTTGAAGGCCATCTTTTGCCAGTGGACGATCGTATTAGGCTCTTTTACCTGGGGCGGGCGCTCGTAATCGAAGTCGAGCATGCTGGCTTTGTCGTACCCTGCCTCAAGGAAGCACATGACGTGGCCTTCGTACTCAGCATGCCTGGGGTCGGGCGTGACGCCGTGGATGTCTGCCACTATGTTCTCAACGATGACCGGGGCCTCGAAGTGGGCTGTGCTACCCGCCTTGCTGATTGGAAGATCGGTGGTATCGCCTAGGGCCCAGACGTGGGGAACGTCCTTTACCTGGAGGGTGGAGCGGTCGGTCTTAACCCAGCCCTGGGCATCGGCAATGGCATGGCCCTGGAGGAATTGTGCGCCCCGGTGAGGCGGTATCATTACCAGCAGATCGTACTTGAACTCGGTGCCTTCCATGCTGCGAACAAGGTGCTCTTCGGGAAGTACTTCCTCAAGGTTAAAGAAGGTTTCAATCTTTATCCCGCGCTCTTCGAGCATGGGCTGGGCCACCTCGGCCACGGACTCTATAGTGAATACCCGGTTGATGGGGAAGGTGTAGACGATCTCGGTCTTATCGCGGAGGCCGCGTTTGGTAAGGTATTCATCCAGAAGGAAAGTGAATTCCAGGGGCGCCACGGGGCACTTGTAGGGGAGGCCACCGACCCCGACCACGATCCGACCGCCGCTGAACTCTTCCAGTGCTGCATGCAGACGCCAGGCGGCTTCCTCGGTGTAGAAATGGTGGCCGCCTTCGGCAAGCCCGAGCACGTCAGTGGGTGTGGGGACGGATCCCGTTGCCAGGACGAGGTAGTCATAAGAGAGAGTACGCGTGGAGGTGTCGGAGTTGTCGTCGTGCCCGTTTGGGCTGAGGTGGGTGTCGAGGCGCTCAACGGTTACGGTTTGCTTCACTGTGTCGAGGGCGCTTACCTTGCCGTGGAGCAACTTGACTCGCTTGTTGAGGAGGGTGCGCTCGGAGCGACTGAGGGTGCGTGGATCCTGGCGGCCAAAAGGCACGTAGAGCCAGCCAGGTTGGTAGAGGTGGCGCTGGCTTGCGCTTACGACGACGATCTGTGCTTCCTCGCTCTTGAGCCTCCTGGCCAGCAGGTTGGCCGCGAGCGTCCCGCCTGTGCCCCCTCCCACAATTACAATTCTTTTCATTGGAAGTATGCCTCCTGTTTATTGTGTCACTCGCGAGAGGGGACCTGTTACTTTATCTTCTTCATGATGAAGCGGGTGGCGCCCAGGGCAGGCTCCATGCCGAGGAACTCCTGGCCTGCTTTGGCGATCCAGGCGGGAATGTCTTTCTTGCTGCCTTCGTCGCCTGAGATGACTGCTATGACGTCTCCGACCTGGGCCATGCGGACGTTGCGTATGAGCTCCATGAGGGGTCCGGGGCAGAAGCTGCCTCGAGCGTCGATTTCTTTGGTTACGGTGATTTGTTCCACTTATTATCCTTCGTGCTTATCAGCACCAGCAGCCGTTGCGTCGGACGCTGCTGTTTGAGCGTCCGGCTACGTACAAGAGAGTGTTTACCAAGGTGGTAGGTTATTGAGCGAATGCTAAATGAAGATGGTAGCTCCGCCCTCGGCGTCCTCGACGAAGGTGGCTACGCCCGAGATCTCCTTCACCACCGGCTCCATGTCTTCCATTTTTATATTGAAGAGATCCATGGTGGCGCTGCAGGCTGTCACGGTGACGTTACCCAGTTCCATTGCGCCCTGCAGCGTTTCCATCCAGGAGGGGACACCCTTGGCTTCCATAGCTTCGAAGGTGGGGCCAGCGTAATCTTCGAAATCTTTGCTGAAGCGGCGGTTGGTTTTCCAATCGTCCTTGCGGAAGGCAACGACACCCCAGTAAGTGAGGAAGATGTTGACTTCTTTGCCCATTACGGCGGCCCCGGTCGCCAGTGTTACTGCGGCCACAAGCTTATCAACCGTGCCCGAGAAGAGCACTATTGAGAATTTCTCTTGAACGTCCATCAGGGTGTCCCTTTCATATCTATAGCCAGGTCTGTTTGCCGGCTATCGCCGGATTGAAGCTCGTTTTGGGGCTCGCGTTAGAAAGCAAGAGAGACTGCGTTATTGCTGGCGAACTCGATGAAGGTGGCTGCGCCGCCGATTTCTACGCCGTCAATCAGGTCTTCTTTCTTGACGCCCATGACATCCATCGTCATCTGGCAGGCGATCATCTTGACGCCCATTTCTTGAGCCATCTCCAATAGCTCGCTGAGCTTGGCCACGTGTGCCTTCTTCATCCAGCTGTTCATCATCTTCGTGGCCACGAATGTCATGCCCGGAAGCATACCGATAATATTGGGCACGGGCACAGGCATGGCAGGGTTGGCGATAGGGGCCACTTTGAGTTTGTCGATCTTGCCTTTCTTGAGGAGGTCAAGGCCGTAGAAGGTGAAGAAGATCGTGACGTCCATGTCCATGGCTGCCGCT
>JBBRDO010000023.1:0-55561 GCA_038203825.1 Chloroflexia bacterium
TTACTCCAAATGCTTCAAGGCATTAGCCAGGAGTGTGAAGCTGTTCGCCTGGTATTACAACCGAAGGCAGAGGGTAATTCTGGCTAACAATCTATCTCCTTACAAGCGGTCTTGCCTTTCTCTGTACTTCTAGACACTCCCAAGAGGGGTTGGAGTGGGAACGCCCCTATGACCCCGGCAGGGGAGGACCCGTGCACCCCCTTGCTCAGTTGGGTGGCGGGCAGGGAGGAACCTCGTGCAGCTCCCTGGATTGCCGGGTGTGCAACGTTTGCGGTTGTTGCCGCGTAGATAGAGCATGACGGGCCGGTTTACACGCGGTTTTGCGCTGAGGTTCAAAACTATTGACATTGGTACGTGCTTGTGCTAGAGTTACGCGCATGTGAAGCACTCTCAGATCGCTCATTGTTTTCGTTTCTGCCCCAACGCGACCTCGTGAAATGCAGGCTATTTCTAGACTATAGCCTACTAATCGTGCAGTATGGCCGACTCTAATATAAATCTGCGGCTGGTTTGCAGCCCGTAGAAAGGAGTTACAGGAATGTCGAACAATCCGGAGTCAAGTCAACCAGGCGATGCCGGTGCGGGAAATGAAACGCGCGATATAGGGGGCACGCCCACTCAGCCCACCGATAGTGGATACGCACCTCCTCCGCCTCCGCAGGGTGGGTACGCGCCTCCTCCAGCACCACAGGGCGGATACGCACCGCCGCCGCAGGGCTACCAGCCTCCACCGGCAGGCTACCAACCGCCACCGCAAGGCTACCAGCAGCCTCCAGGCGGCTATCAGGCGCCACCTCCGGGTGGGTATGCGCCTCCCCCACCACGTACAGCCGGCGCTCCTCCACCTCCGGGTGGCTATCCTCTGCCGCCGGGCGGCGTGGCCAATCCTGCTATGGACATGAAGTTCAGCCAGGGCGACTTCCAGCGTCTGTTCCAACAGTACAGGAATGTTGTAACCAAGTATGATTACACGGTTTACGGGCCGGAGATAGCCAAAGCGAACCGCAAAGACCTAATGCTGGGTATAGGCATGACAGCCGTTATAAACGGGCTATTTGCCTTCCTGACAACGTTGCTTTTCACGGCCGCTTTTGGCAGTTTCGGCGGCTTCAGGGGCTTCGGTGGCTTTAATGACTATATCGGTGGAAGCGGCATTAGCGCCGCTATCTTGGGCCTGATTACGGGCATAATCGGTACGTTCATAAGCTTCTTCATCGGCGCTTACGTCACCTTCTGGGTTGCCAAACAATTCTTCAAAGGACAGGGCCCAGACTTCTGGACGCATGCCTACCTGTTGTCGCTAAGCTATGCTCCTTTGCGATCAATCGCCAGCATATTCCGCATTATCCCGGTACTTGGCGGCATAGTGGGCGCGGTGCTGACCATCTACCAGTACTATCACACGGGGCTTGCTATTCAGGCATATCACAGAACCGATACAATGAACGGCCAGTTGTCTGTGTGGATCCCTGTAATCGCAGGATTCTTCGTATCGGTGATCATAGGAGCTATAATAGCAGCGATCTTCGTCACCACTGTACTCCGCTTCTAGCACATATCCTCTCTGAACGGGAGGCATGAAAAAGGGAGGCCAATTGCGGCCTCCCTTTTTCGTTGTCCAAAGCATCCTACCTACGCGTAATAAACACACCGTACAGAAAGAGGATGGCGATTATTACCAGCAGCAAGTGCCAGGGCGCACGCTCAGCCCAACCAAGTGCAAGGCCCGCGATATATATCACGCCGAGCGCACCTACCAATCCCCACACGAGCCGCTGATCTTTGGTCACAGCGGTAACGTACGTGGCGTTTGCGAATTCTCAGTCAAGAATTGCGTCAAACTACCTTTCGGCCTGTCAGCAAGTTATAGATGATTACGATCACTGCTACGACCAGCAACAGATGGAGCAGCCAGCCGACAGAACCTGCCGCCAGGCCAAACAGTAAGCCCAGTACCCATAGCACTACTAATACGACCGCTACTATCCATAGGATTCCTGCTATTCCACTCATAGTCTGTCCTCCTTATAGGTTTCCTGCTTCCTTCTACCTTGCCGCTTGCATGTCCATACGCAAATAACGTGCCACACCCTGTCTGTCTCAAAATTGGGCCGCCAGGTCATTAAGCATATACATGCCGCTTTTGGCATTATATCACGATTATCGGGAGGTTGATATGGTTTTGCAACTGGTAAAATCGCCTATTAAGGCAAAAGGAGGGGCGAGGGATGGGGCACAGGCTGCCGAGTCGTTACGCGGAGAGATAACCATTCTCAGGCGCGCACTGTACATTTCAGAGAGGAGCCTGTTTGCACAGGGTGAGGAAGGCGAACCGGCGGATATAGCACGCCTGGGAGGGGTCATGGCGCGCCTCTCGGACGCGATCGTGCGCGCAACACTGGCCGAGCAGAAACTGGTGGGCACAGGCGATGATATGGCCGAAGTACAGGCGGAGATAAAGCGCATCTTTCGGGCTATCGGCTGGGGGGAGAATGAGTCGTAGATCGTAAGTCGCTGATCGTAAGTCATGCGTCATGCGTGAGACGTGGGGATTGGCTGTTGGGGAATGTGAAGTGCGCGACTAATATGAAATGAGGCAGGTAGATGAATACAAGAGCTAAGACACTGGGGAGTGGGGGGAACTATGATGGCGATTGCGCCGAGCGGACCGGTCTACACCTTGACGGCGGCGCGCCTGTGGATGACCGGCCCCGGTCGGTGTACGAGCTTATGACGCGCAGGATGCTGGACGAGATGCGCGAGGACGTGAACGACATCAAGGGGAGGGTGAACGCGCTGCTGTGGATGGTGGCGGGCGCGGTGGTGCTGGAGTTTATCGTGCGGCTGGTGAAGTGATATGCAGTCGAGGATACACGACCGCACCTTTATCGAGGACGTTGGCGCGCTGTCGCAAATGGCCTGGCCGCGTCACGCTTTGAGGCCTTACCAGGCTCGGGTCGCGAGGTCTGTTGTCCGGTCTGTCATGAAGCACGCGGGCGACCAGTTCGTGGTAGTGTTCGCTCGGCAGTCGGGCAAGGATGAATTGCTGGCGCAACTGTCGGCCTATCTGATGTGGCGGGCGCAATTGCGCGGCGGCTCGATCATCACGGTGACGCCCACGCTGCGACCACAGGGGATGATCGCTATGCGCCGCCTTCATGCGCGGTTGTCGGAGGTGTTGCTTCTTGGCGAGGCGCGCGGGAGGGACAATACTCTGACGCTGGGGAGGGCTACTTGCGGCTTCCTCTCGGCATATCCGCACGCACAGGCGCGGGGAGAGACGGCATCGCTAATGCTTGTGTGCAACGAAGCGCAGGACGTGCTGCCGGGGCGGTGGGACGCAGTGTTTGACCCGATGGGGGCAGCGGCGCACGCCACACAGGTCTTTTCGGGCACGGTGTGGACCTCGAAGACGCTGCTGGCGCGCCAGATGGCCTACCTGGGCGAGCTTGAGCGCAAAGATGGCAAGCACTATGTACCGGAGTATGGCGAGCAGGTGCGCGCCCGGCTCGCGCAGTTCGGCAAGGACCACCCTTTTATTCGCACCGAGTATTTTCTGGAGGAGATAGACGACGAGAGCCGCTTGTTTGGTCCTGCTCGGCGGGCACACATGAGAGGCGACCACCCACGCGCACGCTCGGCCACGCCGGGGAGGAGTTACGCGCTTCTGCTTGATGTGGCGGGTGCAGACGAAACTGGAATACGCGGTGACCCAGGAGCAGAGCCGCCGGCGGGTGTTGCGAGAGCCAACAGGGATGCGACCGCCCTCACGGTGGTAGAGGTTGACCTTGCGGGTCTGGACGATCCGCTGGTTATGCGTCCGAGGTTTCGCGTGGTGGACCGTAGGCAGTGGGTTGGGACGCCGCACCCACAGCTTTATGCGGCAATAGCTGACCTCGCACGCAATGTGTGGACTGCGCGGTGGCTGGTGGTGGACGCGACGGGCGTGGGCGCAGGGCTGGCGGGGTTTCTGGGACAGGCGCTGCCGGGCAAGGTAGTGCCGTTCGTCTTTTCGGCGCAGAGCAAGTCGCAGCTGGGTTGGGATTTCCTGTCGCTGGTCGAGAGTGGGCGCTATAAGGAGTATGCCGAGGATGACGAGGGCGACACGGGCCTGTTCTGGGCGCAGGTTGAGGCTTGCACCTCGCAGGTGTCGGACGCGCCGGGCAAGCTGCTGCGGTGGTTCGTGGAGGAGCCGCGCACGCACGACGACCTGCTGATCAGCGCGTCGCTGTGCGCGGTGCTGGACAGGGTTGATTGGCGGCCTCGCGTGGCTAGAGGGCGCTGACGGCGGACGGAAGCAAGAATTGAAACGCTAAGATCGCCAAGAAGAATGAAGGAATCTTTCGCGAAGTATAGAGGACGCTTATGAGGGCAAGAGAGATCATGAAGATGATTAATGGGGAAGATACTGCTGGAAGATGGAGAACCACGCTCAAGAAGGCGGAGTTGGTACGCTCACCCCAACTATGAGATCACTCCGCGGGCGTTATTTGAGAAACATATGCTTCTACAGTCAGATCATGTACACCGTAAATAGTGCCGCTGAATACGACTTTATTGGTCTTGTTGATATCAGGGTTCATGCTCCATGCCTCGAACTGTTCCGCTTGTTCCCGGCTCAATCCATGAAGCATGACTTCCGTGTATGGAATGCCTTTCTCAGTGCTAGGGTTATCCATATTCATCCACATGGTGAAGTTATGCTGATCGGCCTCTGCAAGCTCTTTCGCGGGGGTGATACTGCTTGTCCAGCCAACCCATTCGTCAATCCGCTTACCTATAAGGGATTCTTGATAGGCAGCAATTTCCCTTTGTTCTTCTTGAGTTAAGGGCAGTTTCGGATCGCCTCTCAATGCGAGTATCGTTGCTTTGATCTCGTCGTAGGGCGGCGCAATCTCTGCTACGCTGGCGCTAACACTGGCTTGGATAGGAATTGTGGGCGCGGTAGCTGGTGACGTTCCCCCTAAAAACTCCTCCAGAATTTAAGTTAGAATCCAGACAAGGGACTAACTAAAAGGAGGACTAGGAACGATGAGGAAGAGATACACAGAAGAGCAGATTGCCTATGCCCTGCGACAGGTAGAAGCCGGGCATGTAGCTACTGAAATATGCCGGAAGATGGGCATAAGCGAGCAGACCTTCTACCGCTGGAAGAAGAAGTACGCAGGCATGGGTGTTGTCGAGCTGCGGCGACTGCGCCAGCTGGAAGAAGAAAACCGACGTCTCAAGCAGCTGGTAGCTGACCTGAGCCTGGACAAGACAATGCTCCAGGAGGTCATAAGAAAAAAGTTGTAAAGCCGACCCGCAGACGACCTCTGGTCGAGTTCGTGCAGGTCGGCTTTGGAGTAAGCGAGAGGCGAGCATGCCGAGTGATTGGTGTAGATAGAACCTGTTACAGATACAAGCCGGTGGGGGACAGTGCTGCTCAGGTAGCTTTGCGGATTCGAATCAAAGATCTCTCGGCTGTTCGTATTCGCTACGGGTACCGGCGGCTGCACGTGCTTCTGAAGCGGGAAGGGTGGCATGTCAATCATAAGAGGATCTACAGGCTTTACAGGCAGGAAGGGTTATCGCTGAGACTGAAGTCCAGGAAGAAGAGGGTCAGTACGCTAAGACCGGCCCTGGTGCAAGCTCAGGCACCAAATGAGCACTGGAGCATGGATTTCGTGAGCGATCAGCTGGCGGATGGGCGGCGATTCCGGGTGCTTACGTTAGTGGATAACGTTAGCCGTGTTAGCCCTGTTTTACGGGCAGAGCGCTCGATAGGAGGGGAGAAGGTAGTGGAGGTGTTGGAGGATGCTGTGCGGAAGCAGAATGGGGTCTACCCGCATGTAATCTCGGTAGATAATGGACCGGAATTCACATCGAAGGCACTGGATGAATGGGCACACCGAAGAGGAGTAAAGCTCCAGTTCAGTCGGCCAGGCACGCCCACAGACAACCCCTACATAGAGAGTTTCAACGGCAGGCTGAGGGAAGAATGCTTGAATCAGCACTGGTTTGAGAGTCTGGAAGAAGCAAGGCAAATACTGGAAAAGTGGAGGATAGAGTACAATACAGAACGACCACACAGCTCGTTGGCAAACAGAACACCAGCGGAGCATGTGAAGTATTTGGCCGAAACATTGGCGGAAAAAGCAAGGGGAAATGCAGGCCAGGGACCAGTTGGATGGCATCCAGAGAGGTCGTTGGAAGCGGTCAAGCTAACGTCGTAGTTGGCGGAGTTTTGGGGGGCAGGTCAGGCCGTTATCCATCATTATCCGCTCCGGCGTTCCATGCTCTTCGCATAAACGTTCCAACACCCGTACTACCCTGTGTCCGCCAAGGCTTGCATCCACTTCTATCGCTCGGCATTCTCTTGTGAATACGTCAACCACGTTCAAAGTCCGAAACTTGCGACCATCTGCCAGCGTGTCATGTACAAAGTCCATAGCCCACACCTGGTTAGCCTTGACTGGTTGAGTAAGAGGAACCCGACTGACTGAGGCTAGCCTCTTGCGACCTTTCCTTCTCAGTGCCAGGTTGCCCTGCTTGTACAGCCGGTATATGCGCTTGTGGTTAGCTGGATATCCTTCTCTTTTGAGTAAGACGGCTAGCCTGCGATAGCCAAAACGGGGCCGCTTAGCTGCCAGTTCCAACATTCGAGCTTCAACCCTGGTAGACGTCTGGACACGTTCCACGCTGCGATGGGGTCTGTATCTGAGTGTTGCTCTGCTGAGGCCGATCACCCGGCACGCCCGGCGTTGAGATACTTTGTACGTGGTTGTGAGATGCGTGGCCATCTCACGTCCAACACCGGGCGTTACCATTTTTTTGAGGTAATGTCCTTGAGCATGGTGTTGTCCAGCGTCAGGTCAGCCACTATATTCTTGAGGCGGCGGTTCTCATCCTCAAGATGGCGCAGCCTTCTCATCTGGGATATCTCAAGCCCGCCATAGGCACTCTTCCACCGGTAGAATGTCCCTTCGCTTACCCCGTACTTACGGCAGACATCGGCTATTCTCTGACCGTTCTCGACCTCATTGAGGATGCCAATAATCTGCTCTTCGGTGTATTGTCCCCTTTTCATGTTCGAGTTCTCCTTCCGTGATAAAGCTATTTTACCGGAGAACTCTCTTTCATGTTGGACTATTTTCACGGTGCTAGGTCAAGGCAGGTCAATCAGAGGCCATATGCATATTCTTCTTACGGGTTTGGCAAAATTATGGTGGGGTCATCGAATCTGCTGTACATCATAGTTGTTTCGGTCTTTTTGTTGACAGGAGGGCCGAACTCATTAACCTTGTACAACCTCACAATGTAGCCCGTTTCTCTTTCGACCCAAAGCTTCAATTTACTTTTCGTAAGGGCACTTAAGGCATTCGGCCCTGACGGAACTCCCGTGAAAACAAGGCTATCGTCGTCAACCGACGATGATTCTTTCTCTTGCGTGAAAGCATACTGCTTTACGTCAATCGGACCCCATATTGGCAAAGTTACATCCTCAGAACCAGTGACTCCATGCGTTAGCTCGAGCAATGACGTCCAATTGTTTGAGAGTTCAATTCGGGTCCATACGTTTATGTCTTTTGTGTAGTAACCAGACTTTAGTGAAAGGCTCTCAATAGAACCGGCATCTCCACTGACTTTGGTATAAACACCTTCATCAGCTATATAGTCTCCGTCTCTAGTTGTTATCGAAGACCGCCCATCAGGGAAAGAGTCATTGATAACGGACTCAAAATGGATCCGACCTACGCTTGCCGTCGTTATAATTGCTCGCTCGATCATATTCCCAATCGACGGTAGTGAATCGTGATTATTTATCAACGAGAGCTCCTTTCCATTTGTTTTGGTCCTTTCTATTTGTATATGCCTCCCCACAGCCAATGCAGCGTACACCATCAACAGCAGAACGGCACTTCCCATGAGAAGATAATACTGCCCGAAAGATCGAGTCTTTTCGTACATAATCATCACCATCGCCAATGTGAGCAGCAACACGATCACTTGCACGCCTCACCATACAAACGACGCATAAAGTGGGAAACTTACGGGTACGACTGCCGCTCCGCGCATGTCGATACCGCCGATGACTACTGTGCCAATCACAAAGCCAGGCTCGCCAGTAT
Source organism: Chloroflexia bacterium (assembly GCA_038203825.1). Classification (GTDB taxonomy): domain Bacteria; phylum Chloroflexota; class Chloroflexia; order QHBQ01; family JADMIH01; genus JADMIH01. The sequence goes on from JBBRDO010000023.1 coordinate 8,112, forward strand.
TCCATTCGTTGTCTTGTATGAGCGTACGCCCATCCTCCCCGCAAGGGGGGGCGCCCAACGGGGTCCAAAAGTTCGAGCACGCGAAAACCCATCCTACAGCGGTAGTTTTAGTAGGCGTAGTAAAGTCCCCGGCACTAATAACCACTATTGCACCCATTATATAGCTGCACGATGCGGCTGCGAGCACGCGCACCTTTTGGGGAGCAATAAGTCTCATGGAAAAACGGCCGTCGCAGGTTGTCATACCAGGAGACGGTGGCACGTTCGGAGGCTGCATACCTGGAGGCAGTTGCAGGATATTGGAGTTTCCGTCTAACCAGCCAATTCCAGGCCAATTGGTGCAAAAACCACATAGTCCGCCTGGCATGATTCCCCAGCTGTCCGGAGGCAAAACGCTATTTGATGTATCGCTCCTGTGGCCTGTCGGATCAATATTGCGAACCGGATTGTTTAGCACGTAGCTATAGCGTCCTAGAGATCCAGGAGTACCAAACCTATGACTTGTTGATCCTAACAAACCACCAAGTTCATGGTAGTCTACCCCCAAACTATCTGTAGCACCAGACACAATACTATCAGCCGAAGGGAACCTGCCCAACCCAGGATCATACATGTGGTGGGCAGGCAATCTAGGCTGCGGACAGACGTGTGCTGGAAATGAGTTCTTCCTTGCACTTTGGTTCTAGCTTGGTGTCTCCGTGATTCCTGTCCTACGTGGTGAACAAGGTTAAAGGCAGTCCGGTCCGCTATCGGTGCTGATCTGCCGGGTTTCCTTTCTCCAAAAATCGGGCGGCATCGGCTTGCACTACGCATGATCGCACCTTTTACCTTTTTCGCACTTTACAGCGGAACTGTGTACTTTTTCGCAGATTACGGCGGAATATTCTCAGGATTCTTCAGACATTTTCCGACTGTTTATAGCTGATTCTCATCGCAACTTACACTGTAACTCCCACGCACACGCATCAAGTGGTACTGCGGGCTGGCCCTCTTCCGCGACATAGCCCTGGCGCGCCTCGAAGGCGTGCGGGTGTAGATCGTAAGTCGTAAGTCGCTGATCGTACGTTGGAGCCTGGGTTCTGCGTTTTGCAGATGGGCTTACGACTTACGATCAGCGACTTACGATCAGCGACTTACGATCTACGACTCAAGAAAGGAGAACTCGATGGAAAACTTCCTCAACGGCATCATGTTGCTGGGCATACCGGCTGTCGTGCTGGTGCCTGTCATTGTGCAGGGCATCAAATCGCTTGGACTGCCTTCTCGGTGGGCGGGCATCGCGGCTATAGTGGTGGGTCTATCTGTGGCGGGGTTGGCCGAGGCCGTCACCCAGTGGCCCACGCTTACGCCGCTTGTGCGCTTCGTGATAGCGGGCGTGTTGCTGGGGCTGGCCTCGTCAGGGGCTTACAGTCAGTACCGCGCCTTCAAAGAATAGCACCGGCGACATATCTAAGACCCAGCTTCAGTAGCAACCTTCACCAATTCAAGCGCACGCTTCGCCGCGAAACGTCCAACGGGCTTGAAAACCTTACCCGCAATAGCGTTGTAAGACACGAAGAAATGCTCAATTTCCTCGACAAGATGATCGTTCAGTTGGTGCAGCGACTTTATGTTGCTGTGGTTGTGACTGTCCGCGGCGACGGCTATCAGGCGGTCGTTGCGGGTGGTGGTGCCGTCTCTCTCGGTTTGCTCGGCCTCGATCACGCCGATAAGGCGCACCTTGACAGCGCAGCCCGTGAAAGCAGGCTCGTCCATGAGGATCAGCAGATCCAGGGGATCGCCGTCCTCTCCCTTCGTGTTGGGCAAGAGGCCGAAATCGAAGGGGAAGACGCTCCCCTGGGGCAGCACCTTCGCGAGGGAAAATATGCCGAGCTTCGTGTCGAACTTGTATTTGTTCCTGCAGCCTCTGGGTGACTCTACGATAGCGTTGACGAGGTGTTCGTCCGCTTCTTTGGAGTCGTCGGGCTGAGGGAACAAAGGCAATTTCGCATACGGTCCACCGGCCTTGTTTTTGGTTGCTCTACTGGACATGGCTCTACTCCTCGATCTGGTTGGTGTGATTCATACGAGCATATATGCACTTTGCGTGCCGCGTCTCCGGTGGCGCAAATGCTAAGTACGAAAGGACAAAATCTATGCAAATTACTCAATCTACAGACCTCAGCATCACCGATGTTACCCTGCAACTTCCCCGCGATGCTAACAGCCGCAACTACCGCACTCGCCCCGTAAGCGCCATCACAAAGATCGTGGTGCACTACGATGCTGTGGACGTGCCGCCGTCGAAAGATGGCACGCTCGGCTATGCCCCTGTGGAGAGGTATATCGCGCAGGCGCAGTACCACATGAGCAAGAACTGGAACGAAGGCGCAGGCCCGATCGTGCGCGGTTTCGGGCTCATGTACCACTATCGGGTGTCAGCGGACGGGCGGTTGTGGCGCACGCAGCCCGATGAGCTCGTGACCTGGCACGCCCGCAACGCTAACTACTCAGGGTTGGCGGTCTGCTGCGACCTGGGCCCCGACCAGAAGCCGCCACCATCACAACTGTGCGGGCTCCTCACCCTCCTCCAACATCTTTGCTATGAACGCCCCGACTTCCCGGCCTCGCGCAGTGATGTGTGGGGTCACGGGGAACTGACAGGGGCGGGCAACCACACCCCCTGCCCGGCGGCTCTCCTGCCGTGGGTGCAGACCTATCGAAAAGGTTGAGGACGGACGACGGAAGTGACCAGTGACCAGTGACCAGTGACCAGTGACCGGAAGTGATAAGTGATAAGTGACCACGTATGGCGTATGACTTACGATCAGCGACTTACGATCTACGACTCGTCGGTCGTCCGTCGCCGATCGTCCGTATGTGGTAAAGTAAACGTATGGACCAGACTCCGGGCGAACTTTTCATAGTGTTCGGCGGCGGGTGCTTTGGCACCCACCACGTCCGCAGCGTCGAAAAAGGCCGCGCACGCGGTCGCATCTCGCCCGACGCGCGGCTCATCATGGTGGACCGCAATGCTCATCCTGCGGCGCTTGACCTGCCTGACATAGCTGAAAACCCGCACCTGACATATGTGCAGAGCGACTGGCTCGAGTATATGAAGGCCACCTGGGATAGTCTTCCGGCTACAGCCGAAGCGATCCCCGCGCCCATCGCTCCTCACCTCGCCTTTGAGTGGCTGGTCTGGAGCCTGCGCGAGCGCCTGGGCGGCGATGCCATCTCGATAGAGCCGATGGTGCACGAATTTGGCGGATTGCCCTACGAATACCTGTCGCCGAGCGGAGCGCGCTATATCTCTGCCGCCAACTGGATCTGCCCCATCAACTGCCGCGCTCCCCACGTCTGCCCCATGATCCGCGACGTCCGCACCTGGGAGCTGGCCGACACCATCAACAATTACGCCCAGACCCATGCCGACACCACCGCCGGGTCTGTTGTCTTCGAGCCCCGCTTCCACGTCCCGGGCGTGGACACTCTCCGCATAGGAGAGTACACAGACGCCCGTGGCCGTTTACTGGCGCTTGCCTCTCAGCCCGAATGCGCGGGCAAGGAAGTGGTAGTCGGCACGTGCTCGCCCTGCCACGGCGCGGTCAGCCTGCTGCGTCTGAACGCGCATGCTGCCCTCGGCGTCTAGCGCGTTGTATTTGCCACGCATTTGTGGTTCAGTTAGCGGGCCATATTGCTGCCCGGCTGCCTTATCCGGAGCCACCCAAGCCCAGGGGCGGCAGACCTCGCATACCGGATCGCGCGGCATTGAGTGTAGAGAGGGCGAGCGCACGTTCGCCTGGCTCAACAGCTTTCGCAGGCCGGCTATTCGTTATGAGCGACGGGTGGGCAGCCATCACGCTTTTCTTCGGCCTGGTTGCGCCTTCATATGTTGGGGCTGCCTGGAAAGGATTTCTTGAAAAACGGGGGGCAAAGCGCTATAGTACAAATGTTCGCCAGGGCGTATGGTGGCTACACTTGCTCTCGCAGAAACCAAAGGCACTCCCAACTCTCCGGGTAGAACAAAATCCTGGATGCAGGTAGTAGACAAGAAGGCCGCAGTTCTCACCATGACGTCTGGCTGAGCAGACACATTTTTCAAGCCGGTATGAGGAGGTTTCTATGAGCACAAAGAAGGGATTCACGGACGAAGAACGAGCCGCGATGAAGGAGCGCGCCAAGGAGCTGAAGGCGGCCGCGCTCGCGGAAGAGGGGGAAAGCGCGGTACTCGCGAAGATCGCCGAGATGCAGGATACGGATCGCATCATGGGCGAGCGGCTCCATGCTATCATCAAAGCCAGCGCGCCGGCCCTCTCGCCGAAACTCTGGTACGGGATGCCCGCGTATACCAGGGATGGCAAGATCGTCTGCTTCTTCCAATGCGCGGCGAAGTTCAACACGCGGTACGCGACGCTCGGCTTCAACGATGTGGCGAACCTCGACGAAGGCCACATGTGGCCGGTCGCCTTCGCGTTGAAGGAGTTGACCGCCGCCGACGAGGCAAAGATCGTCGCGCTTGTGAAGAAAGCGGTTAGCTGAGGGCGCGCCGTCTGCGCGGCAGACCGCTCAGGACCCGTGCTGCTAATCAGGACTTACCTGTACAGGTGTAAGTCTGTGAGCACCCTTATGCAACTCATTGAGAGGCCGAAAGGCCTCTTTTTGGATGGGATGGATATCAGGAATATCCGTTCATCTGTCGGAGCTAGCGGGAGGACACGTTCTATAAGGCGTACTAAATGCCAGAGCCTTGTATAATATGCTCAGTGGCGATATTGGAACAGACCCGCCCAGGAGGTCACACCATGGCGAAAGATATATTGTTCTGCCTTAGCGGGCTTGATGCCGCTCAATTTATCACGCGCGCGGCCCCGCATATCCCACGTGACAGGAAGCTTGTCCTGCTCTACGTGATCGACACGCGCCCTGTCGAGGAGCTTGGCTATATCGCGCGCAGGATGCACAGCGCGGGCCTATCTTCCCAACACACAGCCCTAATGGAGTCAGCAGAACAACAGACGGCCGAGGCAGTTCTGAACGAAGCGGGTGAGCAGTGTATGCAAGAGGGCTTCAACCCGCAAAACATCCGCCGCGAAATACGACGGGGACGCCCTGAGCAGCAAATAATCGGCCTTGCCCAGGATCCTGATCAGAACGTGGGCCTGGTGGTTATAGGGTCAAGCTATAAGCGGGCCCCTACGATCGCCCCGGGTCCCGCCAGCGTCGGCCACGTGGCCCGCTTCGTGGTGGACCACTCGCCCTGCGACGTGCTGTTGTTGAGGTGAGCTATTGGGGAAGATGATTACATGCGCTGATGAATCGTCTTATGGCAGTGCTCTTACAAGGGGCAAGCAGTACGAAGTCCTGGCCGAAAAAGAAGGCAAGGTTCGTGTGTGCAGCGACGACGGGAGAATTCGGTGGTACCCATCCATCTGCTTTGATCTTGAAGGTAATCCTGCTTCCAGGCTGAGCAGATGGAAATTCGATGAGCCACCTGATGAGAAACCCGAAATGCTGGTCGAAGTCACGATGCATTTCAGCGACGGGGCGTACAGGTGGTCGATAATTGCCACACCTGCAAGCCTGAAGAATTTGCTGGAAGAGCGCGACGCAGAACCGGGTTTGTGGATATCTCACATGATCGTTGTTCGCAGCCTCAACCCAGTCGACGTTGGTCTCACATTATCTCAGCTCGACTGCGGCGGCGACTTGCTGGCGGCCTCGAAAGCCCTAGAATATGAGGAAGGCCAGTCACCGGACTGCGATGGACGCCCTTATGTGTGGCATTCTGTTGTGAGTACGGACAGAGCCTAATGACGGTATGCAGGTTTAGCTTCGGGTGCTCAATTCGGTAGAAAGCAGCAGTGTTATCAGGTATATCCCGACTGCTGCCAGAAACAGCGTGCCTGCGGCTGCCAGTGCCGCCACTTCGAGGGCGCTTCTGTCGAACCGGGCATCAGCCGGGAAGAAGCTATAAAAAGGGGTGACAAGCCAGTCTGTCACCCCGTAAACAAAGCTCGGTAGAGGCACGTCGGTCCGCACCCCTACCGCTCTCATCCCAAACCTGAGCATCAGCGCCACCGCAGGCACTCCCACCAGCAACCACCCGATCATGGGCAGTAGATGCCGGATTGGCCCCTGGCGACGTACGTCTACCATACGGATTGCCCCTGATTAAGAATTCGTCGCGTCTCGCTCTTCGACCCGGATGCTGGTTATCTTGTCGCCGATAGCGATCTTCTTCACCACGTCCAGCCCTTCTATGACCTGGCCGAAGTTGGTGTATTCGCCGTCGAGCCAGCCCGAGTCGCTCTTGGTGATAAAGAACTGGCTGTCGTTGTTGCGCGACTTGTCCGAGCCACGTGCCACACCCAGAGCGCCCGCAGAAAAGTGTGCCTTATTGTACTCGGCGGGTATCTTGCCTCCACCGGTGCCTGTTCCAAGCGGGTCGCCGCCCTGGATCACCCAGTTCTCGACGCGGTGGAATATGCGGCCGTCGAAGTCGCCGGCGTTGGCCTTGTTCTCGAAGTTGGCTACTGTGCCTGTCACTCCGTCTTTCGCATCTGTCCGCAGATCACACACTATGGTGCCCTTGCTTGTTTCGATTACCATTACTTTCATCGTGTACCTCTCTTCTCTCTCGTTATGGTAGTTTGTCAGTGATCGTCACTTTAATCATCTTATCACCTATGGCGATCTTGTTCACTACGTCCATCCCCTGCATGACCTGACCCCAGTTGGTGTAGTTTCCGTCGAGGAAGGCGGAGTCTTTCTTGGTGATAAAGAACTGGCTGTCGTTGTTGATGGCTGCATCGCCACCCCTGGCCACCCCCAAAGCTCCCGCCTTGAACGTAATCTTGTTGTATTCGGAGGGCATTGTGCCGCCTCCGCTGCCATTCCCGGCGGGGTCGCCGCCCTGGATTACCCAGTCTTCGACGCGGTGGAAGGTCAACCCGTTAAAGAAACCTGCGTCGGCCTTGGTCTGGAAGTTGGAGACTGTTTTGCTTACCCCGGCCGAGGCATCCGTGTACAGCTTGGCTACTATCGTGCCCTTGGGGGTTTCGATCACCATGTACTTGTCGGTAGAAGTCGCGACCTGGGCGCCCTTCCAGGGTTGTGCCAGTAGCAGAAGCACAAGCGCAACCAGGATGATGAAGGCGAGCCATATTACAACGTATCGCTGTGCGGTGAAGGGCGGCAGCGCTTTGTCGAATGATGCCCGGAAGCCTGTCTGCGGCGGCTGTTGTGCTCGTCCCTTTGCTCCGTACACCTGCTGGCGAGCTACAGGAGGCCTCGTGCCGTTCCTCGCAGGGGGCGTTCCCGGTCGCTGAGTTTGCTGCCCCGGCTTCTTTGCGCCGGGATTGCTGCCTGTGTTAGTCCCTCTGTTCTTCGGTGGTTGCGACATTTATCCCATCCTGCATAGTATAATATTGCCTGCTCATCTGCGGCCCGCAGTATTATAAGCATCGGCACTTTGTAACACATTGGCACAGGCACGTCAACCCGGCCGGGGGATTGCTGCCGGTATAAAGTTGCAATATCGGGGTTCACTCTATAGAATGAGTGAACCCCCGGCGAGATGGACGAGCGCTCTATCCCGCCTGCGGGCTCCGAGGATCAGCAGCACACGAGTTTAAAGCTATGAGGAGGTCAAAGAGAATGGCGAGAATTGACACTGAAGATTGGTATAAGGTAATAGCTGAAGCGCTGGGCACGTTCTTCTTCTTCTTAGTCGGCATAGGCAGCGTCATGTTCGCCGGGAGCACCGGCGTCCTGTACGTGGCTCTGGCGCACGGTGTAGTGCTGGCGGTGGCGATCTCCATGCTCGGTCATGTATCGGGCGGGCACTTCAACCCGGCTGTGACAGCAGGAATGATGGCTACGCGACGCATCAGCCCCACTCTGGGCATCCTATACATGCTAGGGCAGATCGTAGGGGGCGTCCTCTCGTGCCTGGTGCTCATCCTCACAGTACCAAACGCCGGTACCCTCCTCTCCACGTCAGCAACTCCCAATCCGGCAGCCGACGTGAACTTCTTGCAAGCTATAGTGCTTGAGGCGGTGCTGACGTTCTTCCTCGTGCTGGCGGTGTTCGGCACTGCAGTAGACAGGCGTGCTCCCAGGATCGGCGGCTTCGGGATTGGTTTGACGGTATTTGTGGATATTCTCGTAGGCGGACCTATCACGGGGGCTGCTATGAACCCGGCGCGTGCCCTCAGCCCCTACATCGTCTTCGGCCCCTATAACGCCAACATCCTTATCTACCTGATCGGCCCCATAATTGGCGGCGTGCTTGCGGCCCTTCTCTACAGCGCAATCTTCTTGCCTAAGGACGAAGTGAAATAGGAGGGGTGTCGGCTGAGGCGCAGACGTGAAATGGCCGGGGATACAGTCTGCGATGCAACTTATGGCCCGTTTCAGTCGTTATAGCAGTAGACGCCGGTGCACAAGGGCGTTTCGATTGACCTGCAACCCACCAACCAACAGACCAAACCCCGAACTGCTATGCCTAACATCTTCATTGCAATCCTACTGCTGATCACATCTGCCTCTGTTCTTGCCCAGCCTTCCCACCAGGCTTCCGGTGCGACCTGCAGGACCTTCCCGGAAACGGGCAAGACGGTCTGCGGGCGCTTCCTGGAATACTGGGATAACAACGGTGGGTTGGCCCAGCAGGGCTACCCTATCTCAGGCGAGTTTGAGGAGCGCTCTGACATAAACGGCACGACCTACACGGTGCAGTACTTCGAGCGGGCCGTGTTCGAGCACCACCCCGAGAACCAGCCGCCGTATGATGTGTTGCTCTCAATGCTTGGCCGCCTCGAACTGGAAGCCAACTACCCGAACGGCGCGCCTCAGATCCCACCTCAAATGAACCCCGGTCCGAGCATTACCTTCCCGGAAACAGGTAGGACGATCAGCGGCGCCTTCCTGCAATACTGGCAAGAGCACGGCGGGCTGGCACAGCAGGGCTACCCTATATCGAGCCCGATGCCTGAGGTCGTTACACCCAACTCTGAGCCTCTACTGGTGCAATACTTCGAGCGTGCCCGCTTCGAGCTACACCCTGAAACGGGCGCTATTCCGTCCGTCCTTCTGTCCCGCCTGGGGGCTGAGCGGTTCGAGAGCCATTACCCCAATGGCGAGCCCGTCGCGGGGGACGTTTGGTCTACGCTGCGCGCCCGTCGGCTCAACTTGCCTTACCTCGGCTCAGGCGCGCCCTGCGCCGCTAACAAGGCCGGCACAGTGAACCCCAACTTCGGTCTGGTGCTGGGCGATGGCCCTGTTTATCCGGTCGGCTTCGATGCGAACGGCGTTTATAACTTCAGTGGCACGAGCCAGGACGGGTGGTGGTACATACTGAAGGTGCTGTGGACAGCCGATCCGGCGCGCTACTCAGGCCCGATCCTTGTGCGTGGGCATCAGATCGACGGTCCGAACGAAGTGCGCTTCGGCCTCGGCTCTAACCCGGCCGTCGAGCTACAGCTTGACCCCAGCAGCTCGACCGTAGGCTCAGCGTCAGACCCGAACAACTGGCCCAACTGGCCGACCAATATGCGCCTGCGCGCCCCGGGCTGCTACGCCTTCCAGGTGGACGGCACCAACTTCACGACGGTGCTAACCTTCCGGGCGGACAACCGGTAGCCTTGCGCATGTCTTGACGCTGACTTCGCGCTGATGTTATACTAAATTCACCATCCGGGCCTGTAGTTCAGTTGGGAGAATGCTACAATCGCACTGTAGAGGTCAGGAGTTCGAGTCTCCTCAGGTCCACAACGAAACGGATATATACTAGTAGGGCAGCCAAGCTTGGCTGCCCTACTTTTGTATTAAGCGATCTCGCAGTATGATTAGCTTGCATACGGCGTCCGTTAGCGTGCTATTGGTGGTATAAGTGTAAGTAAGAAAGTGTGGACTGAACCCCTTGGATCGGAAGATGGGAGGTTAGTAGCATGGCACACCATAGCAAATCCGAAGACACGCCCGACCGCAAGGGCAAGAAAGCAGCCAGGCAACCCTCGCCGCTGCCGGCCGTGCAGGAAACGGACGAGCCTCAAGGCAGCTGGCTGGACGCGAGCTTTTATGACAAAGAATTGGCGCGTTTACAGTACGAACTGGTCAAGATGCAATACTGGATCAGGGAGAAAGGTGTACGGGTCGTGATCATCTTCGAGGGGCGCGATGCCGCAGGCAAAGGAGGGCTAATCCAGCGCATAGTCGCACCGCTAAACCCGCGTGGGGTGCGGTTGGTTGCGTTGGGCAAACCGTCCGACGTGGAGCTAACTCAGTGGTACTTTCAACGCTACGTCACACATCTTCCGGCGGCGGGCGAGATAGTCATATTCGACAGAAGCTGGTATAACAGAGCCGGTGTAGAGCGGGTTATGGGCTTTTGCACCGATGAACAATACTGGGACTTCCTCGCCTCGTGCCCGTTGTTCGAGCGGATGCTTGTCGGGTCCGGTATCAAGCTACTCAAATACTGGCTGTCGGTCAGCGACGAGGAGCAGGAGCGGCGCTTCAAAGGCCGGGCCAAGGACCCCACAAGGCGCTGGAAACTGAGCCCTATAGACATCGAGTCGCGCAGCAAGTGGGTAGAGTTCTCCAAGGCCAAGGACATAATGTTCAGCCACACCGACATCCCCGATGCGCGCTGGTATCAGGTCGAATCGGAAGACAAGCGGCGCGCCCGGCTGAACTGCATCAGGCATATATTGAGCATAATTCCATACGAGGATGTCACACCGCCTCCGATTGAGCTGCCACCTCGCCCGCTTGCAGATGAACACTACGTTCGTCCGCCTCGTGAGAGCCATTTGATAGTGCCTGACTATTACGGCAGTGCCGGAACTGAGGCTGCGCCTCATTCTGGGGAAGAATGACCCGATTCGTCACTCTCTGGAGCGGGCAGGCTATATCCTCCATGGCATACACTTTGCAGTGCATGCAGTTACAGCAAGGAATCCTCATCATCAAGCACGTTGTAACACAGGAGGCATATATGAAAGACATTAGTTTATTACTACTTCGCGGCGTATCAGGTGGGTTGGTGGCTGCCCACGGCGCGCAGAAAATGTTCGGGTGGTTCGGCGGTGGCGGCATCGAGGGCACAAAGGGCATGATGCAGCACCTCAACCTCAAGCCCGAGCGCCAATGGGCCTACGTTGCAGCCCTGTCTGAGTTCGGCGGCGGTGTGCTGACCACGCTGGGTTTCCTCAATCCTATAGGCCCTATCGGCGTTATGTCGGCCATGTCCATGGCGACCTCTACAGTACACTGGGGCAAGCCGATATGGGTTTCGGCAGGTGGCCCGGAGCTAACGCTCACGAATATTAGCATTGCTTTCGCGAATGCCACGCTGGGCCCAGGTAAACTCTCTCTTGACCACGCCCTCGGCATTCGCTTGCCTCGCGTGGTTGCGGGAGCAGGTATGGTTCTGGCTGCCGCAGGCGTGGCAACCGGCATCATAATGAGCGCGCAGGAGCAAGAGCAGCCGGCGCAACAGGAGCAGCCCCAGCCTGAACCGGAAGCCGAAGAACCTATGGCCGCGCAGAAGCCGCAGAGCTCACGCGAGCAGGAATTCGTGGACGATACGCCGGCGCCTGTTACCCCTGCAGCTGCCTCGGCAGTCTATTTCGGCCAGATACACCCTGTTTACCCAGACTCGAATCTGAACCTTCCCACCGACACAGGGATGGATGTAGATAATCCGGCATAGCTCCCCGAACGAGCCACCAATAGAAACCTCCGCAGACATTAGCTCTGCGGAGGTTTTTCGTCTGTTCCCTCGGTCAGGTACGCGCCACTGCGCAATAGCGCCAGCTTGTCCATGATGCGCTTCTTCATTCTGGCCGTCTCTTCGGGATCAACTTGCGCCGATACAACCTCGTCGCCCTCTTGCCCGGCCAACTGCACATTGAGCCACTGCCCGGCCTGCACACGCCTGGGGAGCGCCTTCCTGGGCACGGAGACCTGTTTCTCATCATCGCCCAAAAGCAGGACAGCCCACTTACCTTCAAACCTGTCGATCACTGCTTTGCCGTTGAATATTATCCCCGGTTTGCCTTCATCTGCCGCCCGTGATGCCTTGCCGCTACCGGTCCTTGCCTTTGCGCCGTCCTGCGGGGACGCGGCATCCTTTTCTCCGGTGTTGCCTGCGGTCAACAGTAGTTGGGGGGCTTCCTCCTGCTCCGGAGTGTCTCCTGCCCGGGCGGATGCGGGTCGGGCTTTGGGCTTGGCCGGTTGTGGCGCGACGTCGTCCCTGCCGGGTGCGTCGCTCATTTCTTCCCTGTCGGCCATGTCGTTGCCTGTATAATCCATTTTCGGCCTCACGCTTACTTTTCGGTCTCTATCGTGTAGCCCTGGCTATCGGCGGTTATGGTCACGGTGCCGCTCGCTATGGTGCCGTAGATCTGTGCCCCGCTCTTGGTCAGGTTAGTGATCGTGGTCTTGCTCGGGTGGCCGTACTTGTTGTCCAGCCCTGCACTGTAGACAGCTATCTTCGGCTGGACGGCCTGCAAGAACGCGGGCGAGGATGAAGTGCTGCTGCCGTGGTGCCCCACCTTCAATATGGTCGCCTGCATGGGCAGCCCCGATGCTATTATCCGGTTCTCGGCCTGCTTTTCGGCGTCGCCCATGAAGATAAAGCCGGTCGGACCGTAGTCGGTCCTGAGCACGATGGATGAGTCGTTTGCGTCCTTGATCTTGTCGTCCACTCCCGGGTTCAGCACAAGAAAGCTCATGCCATCCAGAGCCAACTTATCGCCGCGGTGCACTTCCGTGTATTTAGCTTTGGATTTGGCAATACCGTCCAGCAACTGCTCATAGGTCTTTGTGTTGGCGGTGGCGCCCGTTGCGACCACCTCATCCACGGGCAAAGCAGCCAGTATGTCGACCAGGCCGCCTATGTGGTCGGCGTCGGTGTGGGTTGCCACCATCACGTTGATCCGGCTGATATTATGCGCCTTCAGGTATGCGAGCGAGCCGCTGTTCTTCTCGCCGCCGTCGATCAGCATTGTAGAGCCGCCCGGCCCCAGCAGTAAGATCGAGTCGCCCTGTCCCACGTCTATGACATGGACTACGAACTTGGCCCCGACGACAGGTTGCGTGGGGGCAGGGGTCTGGGTGGCGCCGGCGCTGAGGAAGGGCAGGTTTATATTCGCATTCCGCAGCATCGGGACGATAAGGAACCCGGCAGCTACGGCGCATATCAGCAGCGCAAGCAACCCCAGCAGCATTATCAGGCATGTGGGCGGGCCGCTCTTCGGCTGTTGTTGCCTCAGTTGTTCCCTCTGCTGTTGCCCTGTGCTCATGACACTCCGCGCCGCGCCAACCCGGCCTTCACCGCCGCGAACTCGTCCCAGGGCGTCTCGTCGGTACCGTAGCACATCGAGGATTCGTGCGCCTTGCCGCAGGTGATCACCATGTCGCCCCGTTGTGCCAGACCAATGGCGTAGGCGATGGCCTCGGCCCTGTCGTGGATCTGCCAGAAGTCGCGCCCCTCGACCCGTCCCTCCGCTTCAAGGGCGCGGGCTATCTCAGCCGAAATATCTTCCACACGCTCGGTACGCGGGTCTTCGGCGGTGACGATTGTCAGGTCGGCCAGTTTGCCTGCTACGTGACCCATCATGCCGCGCTTCTCCCTGTCGCGCAGCCCGGCAGACCCGAACACCGCGATCACGCGCCCGTTTCGAGCGTCCACCGTCTGACGTGCGAACTCGAGCGCCTTTTCCAGGCCGTTGGGGGTGTGGGCGAAATCGACCACCACGTCAAAGCCGAGGGGCTGCGCCTCCTTCACCCACTCTGTGCGCCCCTTTATGCCTTCTACTGCCTCCAACCCGTGCTTGATGGCCTCTGTCGATATGCCCAGCGCGAGCGCCGCGCCTACCGCCGCCATCGCATTGTAGATGTTGTGCTTGCCCGGCAAATGCAGGGTCACGGTTATGTCTGCTACAGGGGTTTGTACTACGAAGCGCGTGCCGCTCGGCCTGAACTCCAGCTCGTCAGCCGTGATGTCGGGCTGCTGCCGCCTGTCCAGGCCGTATACATAGTGCATATCGGCGGGTATGCGCTTGAGCCGGTCGTACGACCTGTCGTCTGCATTGATCACGGCGGCTTTGGGCGTGGAAGGCTTGCGGTAGCTTTCGTTGAGCATCTTGAAGAGCTTTGCCTTAGCCTCCATGTAGTTCTCCCAGTTGCCGTGCCAGTCCATGTGCTCGTGCGTGACGTTGGTGACCACTGCCACGTCGTAATCGACGCAGAGCACGCGGCCCTGATCGAGGGCATGCGAAGTTGTTTCGAGTACCGCCACCTCGGTCCCGGCCTCCACCATGTCGTGCAGATAACGCTGCACATCGAAGGCTTCGGGGGTGGTGACGTGGAAGCCTGTGTCGTAGGATTGGCCGCCGATTTCGGCCCTGATCGTGGAGATCAAGCCTGCGCGCTTGCCCGCAGCCAGCAATATGGAGTGTATAAGAGTGGAGGTGGTGGTCTTGCCGTCTGTCCCGGTTACGCCTATCACCTGAAGCTTGCGCGAAGGGTGCCCGAAGAACGCCGCAGATAGCTCGGCTACGGCCGCCCTGTCGTCGGGCACATGCAGATATGGCACGGTATCGGGCAGCTCGTTGGGCCTTTCGGCCCGCACCCCCGCCACGGCCACCGCTCCGAGTTCGAGCGCGCCCTGTATAAACTTGTGCCCGTCATGCACACTTCCGTGCACGGCCACGAACAGCGTGCCGGGCCGCGCCTGCCGCGAGTTCTCGGCTATATGCGTAACTTCGACGTCGGCGTTGCCGCCCAGGATGGACGCGCCGTCGATATGTGCCTGCTCCATCAGTTGTGCCAGCTTCATCTGCTGTGTCCTCTAATTACCTAATCCATTTTACGCATAGTTGGTAACGATGTTTTGCTTACCACACGGCTGGGTGCAAGACCATCCCTCTCGCTTTGTCATCTGAGCGAAGCGAAGAATCATCTTCCCCACCGTTCCGCTCAGCATAAGCCTCGCCTGTTGCATTGTCATTCTGAGCGTAGTATGGCTCCGTTTAGGAACGAAGAATCACTATGCTCAGCAGTATGCCAGGCCAACTGATTCTTCGCTTCGCTCAGAATGACAAAGCGAGAGGGTTCGCTATCTTCCAGATGGATCATTTCGCCAGTATCCTAGATGAACGATGCTAATTCTTCTGCATGATAAAGTGCTCGTAACCGTCGCCTGTGGTTTCTGTTAGCAGGGTAAATCCCGCATTCGCTATCCACTGCTTGACCTGTGGGAGGTCCGGGTAATAGTGATAGCCCTCTTCAAATGCCCACTCGCCCTCGACTACGGGCAGGTTTTGCGCCTTCGCTGCTATGTAGGCATTCTTCAGCTCTGCTTTGTCCGCTATCTCGACCGTGAAGTACAGGTGCCCGCCTGCGCGTAGTGCCCTATGGAAGTTGCGCAGCACGAGGGGCCAGTCTTCGGGTGGGATATACTCCATGGCGTCCATGCAGATGATGCCGCCATATATGTCATTATAAGCCAGCTCCTGCAAACCAGACTTCTCCAGCGGCACGCCGGGGTGCCTGGCGTTAGCCTTCACGAGCATGTTCTTCGACTGGTCGAGTCCCGTCAGCCTCAGCCCGCTGGCCAGAATCAGCGACCAGTATTTGCCGGTGCCGCAGGCCGCGTCGAGGATGAAGGCTGTGGGTGGGCACATCTCCAGGAACTTTGCCAGCGTGCTCCAGTGAGTGGGGGCAATCTCTCCCCACCCTGCGTCGTAAGAGGGCGCAAACAGGAGGTCCATCCTCTCCTCGGCCAGCCTGCGCTTCTCTTTCAACCAATCGGCGCGGTCCGTGATCTGCCTGGACAGGTATTCTTCGATAGCAATGCGCGCCACGTCCACAGGAGTTGCCCCCGTACGGTGGGCCAACTCTTCCAGCCTCAGGTACCTGTCGTCATCCAGCGAGAGGGAGATTCGCGTCATTTATCAGCCCCGGTCTTCCTCGGCGCCGCGCAACAGCTTCAACTCGGACACCACCCTGTTCAGGAAGTCGTCGGCGTTTCTCACGACCCCGAAAGCCTGGTGGGTGCCCCTGTCGGCCAGCTTCTGGATCACCATCTCTTCCTGGTCTACAACGACGGTGTATACAGGCTCGATCTTATTGTTGCGCTCGATGAAAGTGGGGAGCATGTTGCCCGTGGCTATGGAGTGGAGCATGGTGGCCAGCATGACCACCAGCGTCGCACCCTGCGTGAACAGACGCATCTTGTCCTGGGCTTCCATGGTGTCGGTGATCACGCCGGGCAGGGGACCGTCGTCGCGGATGGAGCCTGCGAGCAGGAAGGGCACGCCGTTGGTGACCAACTCGTACATGATGCCGCTGGGGATGATGCCGCTTCCTACCGCGCCCGCTATGCTGCCCGCCCGCCGCACTGTGTTGATGGCGTCCATGTGGTGCCTGTGGCCGCCCACTACGGTGTGGCCTTCTATGTCCATGCCCAGCGCGGTGCCGTATAGCGATCTTTCCAGGTCGTGCACAGCCACAGCGTTGCCGCCGAACACCACCCCTACATAGCCGTTCTCGATGAGCCAGGCCATGCTGTCCCGCGCTCCCGCGTGTACGACTGCAGGCCCCAGCACCCAGATGCTCCGCCCGTTGCGTGCTTTGTCCCAGGCGATAAGCTCGGCTATTCGTTTGTAGTTGATGGGCCGCTCGCGTGACGCGCCGCTCGCCATAAAGGTGAACGCTTCGTCGGCTGCGGTGCCCGTGTTGAAGCCTTCGTCGTAGGCCAACAAGCCTGTGCTGCCGTCCTCTTGCTTGCCCGTGACGACGGGCTGGCCTGCGCGCACTCTACGCATCTCAGTGCAGACGAACTCGCCAGTTTTCTCCTCCCACACGATCAGCGCGTCCATACGCGCCTTCTTCGCCAGGTACCATTTGCCGTCGCGCTTGACGTAGGTGGGGAAGTTGGTTGAAGAGTAGAAGGCAGTGGGAGCCAGCCCGTCGGCAGGTGCGGGCTCCATCGTCACGTCGTGCGCGCCCGCCAGGTGGGGCAGGCTGAAGTCGGGGGGCGTGTATTTCAGGTCGAAGTTGTACATATTCCTCACTAGAGCTAATTGCTAGATCCCCAGCATCGGAACCTTGATGCCGAACCGCTTTGCCGCCTCGATTGCTTCTTCATAGCCCGCGTCGGCGTGGCGGATTATGCCCATGCCGGGGTCTGTCGTGAGCACTCTTTGCAGGCGCGCCGCCGCTTCATCTGTGCCGTCGGCCACGATCACCTGGCCTGCGTGTATGCTGTAGCCTATGCCCACGCCCCCGCCATGATGGACCGACACCCATGTTGCCCCACCCACAGCGTTGATCAGCGCGTTCAGGATTGGCCAGTCGGCTATCGCATCGCTACCGTCCTTCATCGCTTCCGTCTCGCGGTTGGGCGACGCCACGCTGCCGGCGTCCAGGTGGTCACGCCCGATGACGATGGGCGCGCTAAGCTCACCGTCTTTGACCATCTTGTTCACGACCTGCCCGAAATGCGCCCGCTCACCGTAACCGAGCCAGCAGATGCGTGCAGGCAAGCCCTGGAACTGTACTCGTTCTCGCGCCAGTTTTATCCATTTGACCACGGATTCGTTATCCGCGAACTCTCGTAACACCATGTCGTCTATCTTGTAGATGTCCTCAGGATCGCCCGATAGCGCGGCCCACCTGAAGGGGCCTTTGCCCTCGCAGAAGAGCGGGCGGATATATGCGGGTACGAAGCCGGGGAAGTCGAAGGCGTTGGTCACGCCCTGTCCGTAGGCTTGCTGGCGAATATTGTTGCCGTAATCGAACACCACAGCGCCCATATTTTGCAGGTCAAGCATGGCGCCCACGTGGACAGCCATTGACGCCAGCGATAAGCGCACATATTCTTCGGGGTCGCTCGCCCGTAAGGCTGCAGCCTGGTCCACGTTGTAGCCCACCGGCACATAGCCATTGAGGGGGTCGTGTGCTGAGGTCTGGTCGGTCACCATGTCGGGCACGCGCCCGCGCCGCACCATCTCGGTGTAGACCTCCGCCGCGTTGCCCAGCAGGCCGATAGAAAGCGGTCTGCGCTCCTTCACAGCCTGATCGGCGAGTGCGAGCGCCTCGTCCAGGCTGCCCGCAGACGTGTCAAGGTAGCGTGTTTCCAGCCGCCGCTCGATGCGCGCGGGGTCGACCTCCACGCACAAGGCCACGCCGCCGTTCATTGTCACGGCCAGCGGTTGTGCGCCGCCCATGCCTCCCAGTCCCGCCGTCAGCACGAGTTTGCCCGCAAGGTCCGCATCGGGGCCGTAGTGCTTGCGGGCGGCCTGTGCGAAGGTTTCGTACGTGCCCTGCAATATCCCCTGCGTGCCAATATAGATCCAGCTACCCGCGGTCATCTGCCCGTACATGATAAGGCCCTCGGCTTCCAGTTTGGAGAAGACCTCGCGCGTTGCCCAGTGGGGAACAAGGTTGGAGTTGGCGAGCAGGACGCGGGGCGCGTCGGGGTGAGTCTTGAAGACGCCCACGGGCTTGCCGCTCTGCACAAGCAGGGTCTCGTCGTTCTCCAGGTCGCGCAGGCACTCAATGATCTTGTAGAAAGAGGGCCAGTTGCGCGCGGCCTTGCCGCTACCGCCGTAGATGATGAGGTCCTGGGGACGCTCGGCCACTTCCGGGTCGAGGTTGTTCATGAGCATCCTGAGAGCAGCCTCTTGCAGCCAGCCTTTGCAACTGAGCGTTGTACCGCGCGGTGCGCGTATCACTTGAGCTGTTTCCATGGCGATCTCCCATCTCTTTATCTAAAGGACACCTTATACTGCCAGTATAAGTGTAACCCGTATATGTCGGCGGGGCAAGATCCACCACGGCCACTTGCGGATGCGAGGGAAGAAGTCAAGTAGCTATTATCATGTGTTCTGAGTTTGTTTGGCGTGTGCGACCTCTCCGGCGATTAAACGTTGTAGATCCGTGGTTACAGAGTAGTCTGGTGATAGTTGAGATCAGGAGGGCCTGTGAGTTGACCTTTGATTGTATCACGAACACCAAGTTCTTCGGGATGCTGAGCATGCTTGTTGGCCTGCTCCCTGTACTGCTCGGAGTCGCAAGTTCAGGATATGCGGCGTCATCGAAGCCTGTCAATTGTGCGGGTGCGAGTAGTTGCATCTTTCCTGAAACTGGGAAAACTGTACAGGGTCGATTTCTGAGCTACTGGAATGACCACGGCGGGTTGATGCAACAAGGCTGTCCTATCTCGGACGAACTGCAAGAGACAAGTGATACAAATGGGGAGACTTATACGACCCAGTATTTCGAGCGGGCCGTGTTTGAATACCACCCCGAAAACCCTGCTCCCCACGATATGCTACTTGCCCTGTTGGGTACTTTGCGCTATCACGAGAAATACCCCGCCGGCGCGCCCAACCAGCAAGCCAGTGTTGACCACAACTCGCAATTCTTCCCTGAGACGGGCATGACCGTAGGCGGACTATTCTTGGCCTACTGGCACGATCATGGCGGCTCGACGCAAAATGGATATCCCATATCGAACGACTTCGTCGAAACCTCCGATCTGGACGGTAGGTCTTATAGCGTCCAATACTTTGAGCGGGCAGTCTTTGAGTATCACCCCGAGAATCAGTCTCCCTACGATGTCCTACTCAGCCAGTTGGGTACGTTCAGCTATCAGTCGAAGCATAGTCAAACGACGCTTACACCAACCCCTATTACCACACCGATCACCGATCCCTATGCTTCCGTGCCTATCGCCGAACGAGGCTTGAATGGTGTTTTCATGACCTCTCCTAGCGAAGGCTGGGCTGTGGGTGATTTAGGAACTATCTTACATTACACTGAGGGTAGTTGGCGTGAGGTGTCCAGCCCTGTCACCCATGATCTGGTCAGGAACCTGAGCAACGTATATATGACCTCTCCCGACGAAGGCTGGGCGGTAGGAACGTTCAGCACCATTATCCACTTCGTCAATGGCGAGTGGGAAAACGCATCCGGTCAGCCGGGGGAACATCTGAACGATGTTAGGATGGTGACGCCAACCGAGGGTTGGGCTGTGGGCGGTGGCACAGGACTTGGTGAGATTCTGCACTACAACAATGGCCAATGGACACTAGAAGGCGCGCCAATGCCACATATCGTCTTGACCAGCCTGGCCTTCCCTTCTCCCGACGAGGGTTGGATTGTTGGAGACAAGATCCTGCATTTGACAGGCAGGGTATGGGAAGAACAACCCAAACCTGTCAAAGCATCTCTGCGGAGTGTCTTCATGACTTCAGCCAGTGAAGGTTGGGCAGTGGGGGACAACGCTATTCTGCACTATACCGATGGTCAATGGGTATCTGTAGCCTTACCAATTATGGAGAAGATGCTCTTGACAGATGTCTTCATGACCTCCTCCAATGAGGGCTGGGCAGTAGGCATTAGCGGCATTTTGCATTACAACGGAACTGCCTGGGAGCAGGTACCGGGAACGAGCGCATATGCTCTGAACAGCCTTTATATGACATCTGCGAAGGAAGGTTGGGCGGTGGGTGCGTACGGCACTATCCTGCATTATCATGACGGCCTCTGGAATGTTGGACGAGTCGTAGATCGTAAGCCGGTCGGCAACCTATGACTTACGATCTACGATCTACGATCTACGATCTACGACCTACGACTCGCGTCACACCCTCACCTGTTCCAGCGGCGCTGCATAGCCGAACTCGCGCATCCTGATGCGGAAGCCGACAGATTCGTACAGGCGGTTGGCTCCTGTCGGGCTGAGGGAGTCGACGCCCAGGAGGGCTGTTTCCATGCCCGCAACCTCCAGCGAGTAGAGCCCGTTCAGGAGCAGGGCTCGCCCCAGGCCCACACGTCTCCAATCACGAGTGGTGCCCAGCAGTTCTATCCAGCCTTCTTGCACGCCGCGCTTGCGGTTGTCCTCGCTGTTTATGCTTATGATGCAGAAGCCCGCGAACGTGCTGGGGTGGTCTTCTATCTCTGCCAGCCATGAAAGCTCAGGTCGAGTGTCGGGCTGGGCTGTCCAGAACTCCCAGTCTTCAGTAGACGTGGGGTGGTGATCCCAATGGTCGCTGAACGAGACGTTGAAGGCCTTGCGCGCCTCCTCGTTGTCCTCGGGCCTCCTGTAAGGCCTGATGTTTACGCCTTCCACGAGTGCGGGCTCATCAATGGGCAGGTCGAGGGGCCGGGCCATTGTCCAGAACTGGCGCACCTCGGCAAGTCCGATCTCCGGCCACAGTGTGCGCAGATTGGACGACGGCTCAAGCGCCCATGCTTTCACGGTTATCTTCAGCCTGGGCGGCATATCGGGATCGCTTTCGTATTCGCGCACGACATCCATGATTTGCCGGGCCAGCTCGCGTTCCAGGCCCAGACCTTCGGCGGCAGGATGAACCTTTATGCTCAGGAAATACATTCGCTCGTTGGTTTCTTCGTCTTCCTCGTAGAAAACGCGAGCGTATCCTGAGGGCATACTTAGCGGGACACCCTCCATCGTTGGCCCTTCTACGACCAGAACCTGGCGCTCCGCATCGGTGCGCGGCGCATTGAGACGTGTCCGCATCTGTTGCTCAGTTGTGCTCTGCTGTAGCTTGTAGTGGTCGGCAACTGCATTTGACAATGCTACTATGCCCGGTACATCACTATCCCTGAAATGGCGCACCCGCCATTCTATCTTCTCGTTCGCTCCACCGGCAGGTGTTTGTTCGATATATGCTTGCGACACCCTGGCACCATCCTTCTATAGACGTTAAAGCGATGTATAATACCACCTGGGGCAAACGGAAATCGCCCATCGGCTATTCTATCACATCAATTCAGGGGCAACAAACGTGCGCGTCTTGTCTATTCTACTCTTGCTGGTTGTCAGTCTCCTATCCTCGTTGTCTCCCTCGGCCAACGCTACAGCATTCTCACCACGCGTAGAAATCTCGGGCACGCAGTCTTCTCTATCGGCCTCGCCAATAGCTGCTCCTCTCGACCAGCCCTTCACAGGCGACCCGATTGCGCCCCGGCCTGCTCCGCTCACACCTGCGCCCTACACGACCTACTTCACCGAAACAGGCCACTACCTGGGTGGCGAGTTCCTCGACTACTACAACGCCTCGCCTCAGGCCTCTACCCTCTACGGCCTGCCCATCAGCGAGGAGTTTCCCCAGCAGTTCAACAACGGCGTTATTCTCTACGTGCAATATTTCGAGCGCGCACGGATGGAGTGGCACCCCGAACTGCCCGCGGGACAGCGGGTGCAACTGGGCGCGCTCTCTTCCTATATTCTGGTCAACAAGACCTTCGATAGGCACGTCCCGACCGACAGCACTGATACAAGCGTGTATTTTTCCGAGACAGGGCACACACTCTCGAATGCCTTCCTTACCTACTGGCAGACCAATGGCGGCCTGTCTCAATTCGGCTATCCCATCAGCGAGGAAACCGCCGACAACGGGGTAACTGTACAGTGGTTCGAGCGTGCCCGTTTTGAATACTACGGCAACATGCCCGCACCCTACGGCGTGCAACTCTCTCCTGTGGGCTATTTGGCCCTTAAGGGTGCCAATTTCAATCTGCCTATGGGCGCGCTTGTGCGGTTCAACCCGCAGCGCGTGGCCGAGGGACACACAACGACTGTCACGTTGGGCGCGAGCGCTGGCGTAACCGTCACGGGCGAGTACGAGGGCCAGCCGCTATTCTTCCAGCTTGACTCTGAGCGGGGAGTGGCGTGGGCCGTGCTTGGTACGCAGCCCTTCCAGGACGTAGGTGTACACCAGGTGACGATTGATCTACAAAACGGCGATGGCGGCAAGCGCACAGTTACACGCAACCTCGAGACTATACCCTATCCTTTCCCGTCCGAGTCGCTGCAGTTCGACCCTGAAACCGCCGCTTTGCTCGCACCCGACGTGGTGGCGCAGGAGCTTTCCGCCCTGGGCGTCATATTCTCTAGGCGCACCCCTCGCCAGTACTGGAGCGGCTCGTTCAGCATGCCCCTGGATGGCCCCATACGCGTTACATCGGCCTTTGCCACGCGCCGATGCTACAACTGCCCCGATGGGTCTGCGCCCACCAGCTACCACGGGGGAATGGACATGGCGGTCAACGCGGGAACCCCTGTACACGCGCCTGCCGATGGCGTGGTGGTCTTTGCGGGGGCGCTGGCCGAGCGCGGTAACGCGGTCATAATAGATCATGGGATGGGCGTTTTCTCCCTGCTCGCGCACAATACCAGCTTCGTTGCCAAAGCGGGGCAGGTGGTCAAGAAGGGCGACGTGGTCTCCCTGTCGGGTAACACCGGCCTCTCGAACGGGCCCCACCTGCACTGGGAAGTCCACGTCAGCGGAGCGCCGGTAGACCCGTTGGAGTGGGTATCGCGCACACTGCCTTGACGAGTCGTAGATCTTAAGTCGCTGATCGTAAGTCATGCGCCATGCGTCAAACTCTTAATCTTTCCGAAATATTCGTGGTCCGTATTCCGTCGTTGCCATGACTTACGATCAGCGACTTAAGATCTACGACTCATGAACAGACACGGCGTAGTTGCTCTCCGTGGTCCATGGCTCACGCTGCCAGCCGCCATACCGGGCTTGCAGGCGCAATCCGGCCTGGCGCGCCAATGTGTCGTAGTCCTCCAACTGAAGCCTGCCCATGCTGAGGTAGAACCCGGTGACGAGCAGTCCACCCGGCGCGACGTGACGGGCCATGTTGTGTAATACTCTGCCTTCTCTGCCGTTAGCCAGAAAGATCATCACGTTGCCTGCCATCAGAACGAGGTCGTATCTCCTGTTCAAGCGCACGCACGCTATGTCGCCCAGCCTCCAATCGAGATGAGGGGCTGCCCTCCGGGCCTGCAGCAGCATGGTGGTGCTAATATCGACCCCCGTAGTGCTGAAGCCGCGTCGTGCAAGCTCGATAGCTACGCGACCTGTGCCGCACCCTGCGTCCAGTACAGAGCCTGGTTCGGCTGCTAGTCCTTGTAAGAAATCAGCTTCGGCGACGGGTTCAAGCATAGATTTCCTTGACTTACGATCTACGACTTACGATCTACGATATAATAAACCATATGTCCACCAGCGCAATCGAACCGAGCATCGTCTTCATGGGCAGCCCCGATTTTGCCGTGCCTTCGCTGCGCGCGCTCGCTGCCGGGCCGTATATGATCACAGTGGTAACGCAGCCCGACCGGCCCGCGGGCAGAAGCGGCAAACCGTCTCCGCCACCCGTCAAGGTGGCAGCGCAGGAGCTGGGCCTACCCATCCTCCAGCCTGAGACAATGCGCGACCCCGACTTTCGCGCCCGGTTCGCTGCCATTCACCCAAAGGCTACAGTGCTAGTGGCCTATGGCGAGTACCTCCCATCTTCACTGCTCGACCTGCCCGAGCGCGCCAGCATAAACCTCCACCCGTCCCTGCTGCCTCGGTGGCGCGGCAGCACGCCCATCCAGTCGGCTATTCTCGCCGGCGACCGCACGACCGGCGTCACCATTATCCGCATGGACAAAGGTCTCGACACCGGCCCCATCCTCGGACAACGATCAGTCGAGATCGGGCAGGAGGAAACCCACGCCGAACTTAGTCAGCGTCTGGCTGTTGTTGGCGCTGAATTGTTGGCCCAAATCTTGCCCCAATGGCTGCGTGGTGAGATCGAACCAATAGCTCAAGACGACTCGGAAGCTACGCTCACACATACGCTCAGCAAAGAGGACGGCTTGCTCGACTGGACACTTTCTGCCGAAGAACTGGCGCGGCGGGTACGTGCTCTGCAACCCTGGCCCGGCACCTACACCTTGTGGAACGGCACTATGCTAAAGATCTTGCGCGCTCACCAACTGCAGATAGACACAACGTCTCCTCCTGGAACGGTCACGGTCACTAACGCCGTCGGTTCCAGGAGCCTGGTGGTGCAAACAGGGAAGGGCGCTCTAGGAATCGTTGAGCTTCAACCGGCAGGAAAAGGCTCCATGAAGGCAGATGCGTTCCTCTCAGGATACAGGAGTATAGACGGCACCGTCCTGGGCCGGCAAACATGAGCTAACTCCGAGTTTCGTGCGTGACCCTTGACGCCGACCCCCTGTAAAGTGTAGAAAAGAAGTGCAAATACCTTTATCGACCTTCGTACGTCTCACTCTCATTGCCCGCAAAGTCGCGACTTAAAATCCAAGATGATAGACACCCCTAACCCCAGGCTCCCATTGGAGCCGGAAGAATATCCCTTATATTCACCGCCCAAGCGCATAGGCTGTTCGGCGCTTACGATCCTGCCCATCATTCTGATCGGAATATTCGTTTTCCTTTTCTTCCGGGTCACTCCGAACATAGCACAGGGCATGGTTAATCCGGTGCGGCAGATATTCGGCATCAGCCTTCCCACCCCCGTCCCGGAAGTCGTTGCCACCCAGGCAGGCGGCGCTCTGGCGACGCAGACCGTGGTCGTTATAACCCCCACCGCGACCATCAGCCTTCCCACCTCCATCCCTGCCACACCTACTGCAATGGCCGAAGAGTACGTGAAGGTAGCAAACACCGGAGGGCAGGGCGTTCGCTTGCGGGCCGAGCCACGCGCTGATGCCGCCAAAGTTGACGGTCTGGTAGAAGGTACAATTTGCAAGATCATAGGGCCCGACCAGAAGAATTCCGATGGTGTCTGGCGCAACGTATCCGTCGTTAGCGGCGGGGGAACCCCAGGAGAAACAGGCTGGATACTTAACACCTGGCTTGTATCCGCACCGAAACCGTAGTTGTATTGTTTGATGACCGGCAATTGACGACCACCCAGTAAAGACGCCTGCGAGGGGACTTTGAGGACCGACTTCCGACTAAGAGGGAACGGCGATGAGCAAGCAAAAATATGAACAAGAGATCGAAGAGATCCTGAAAAAGTATGAGGAAGAAAAGAGTCGCAAAGAACCCGGCGCGCCTTCTGTTGGCCCCGAGGCTCCCGGCAGCCGCACACCTGGCTCTCGTGCGCCGATAGACTTTCGCGCCGCCCAGGCCCGCCGCACTTCCTACCCACCGCGCATGTCCCAGAAGGGCCCTTCGATGCCCAACTGGAGACGTCTGAGCTCGGGACAATATATTGCCATGGCGGTCGGCGCGGCTGTTCTCGCGGTGGTGGTCGGCAGGAGTATCCCTATAGTAGCGGGTGTGCTGATTATACTCTCTGCCATCCTTTTCTGCGTGCCGTTCGTGCTCTATCGCAATACAGGCACGACCTCAGGCGGCTATTCTCCAACCGAGGAAAAACGCTGGCGAGGCCAACCCATCGACTATTCTCCCCGCCACGATGTCACACCGAATAATAGCGATCCGCTGGCCGCCATCAAACGGTGGTTCCGCAAACGCTAAGCAGTCGCTATATATCTGGTAAGCGATCTACCGACAGGGTTTCGGTGGTGGCCTTGTTTACCGAGATCCAATCAAGTACACGCTTGTTCGTGTCAGGGTCGTGCGAGGCAAAGCGATGGCCACCCTCCGGCAGGATCCATAGCGATTTGGGTTCTTCTGCCGTCTTGTAGATGGTCTCGCTTATATGGACGGGGACTACTTCATCGTGCTCGCAATGCACCAACAGTAATGGCCTCGGATTGATCCTGCGCGCAGCCTTGGCGACATCCAGCCTGTAAAGCAACTGAATCATGGAGTTTACATTGACTCGCGGCGGGTTGTCGCCGATCACAGGCGATTCATGACCACGCTGCACAATCCCCACTTCTTCCATCAGCAACAGCATCGCCGCTTCGTTCGCGGGACAATAGGCTACCACGGGCGATATATCCTTCAAGTGCGCCCCCGTATGCAGGGCCAACCAGCCACCCATCGAGCTACCCCTGAGCGCGATACTCGTTGGGTTTACTTCGGGTCTCGCCTGGATATATTGCAGGGCCGCCGCCACGTCGTTGAATATGTTGGCGTCAACCTCCCCACCACTTTCGCCATGCCCGCGCAGATCGGGGATAAGCGCAGCAAACCCCTGTTGAGTCGCAAAATCGGCGAAATCAGCGTGGTTCTCTTTGCAAGAACCGAAACCGTGGCAGACTATTATCGCCGGCGACCAATCGCCGTTGAGCTTCTCTGGCAAATAAAGGTTGGCTGCCAGTTCGACCCCGTCATAAGTTGTAAAGCGTACCGACTCCATGATTTCTACCTCAGTTTGTAAGTGTTCAGATGTGAGCTGTCTTTGGCTGGGTGCCTCAGGTCTGAACATTTACCTTAGTTTGCGTTATGCCTGTTTTCTCTGCTATAGTCTTATGGTGAGCGTTATCGTGAATTCAAGATGAAGCAGCAGGAATCAAGAGATTTCAATAGTCATAATATACCAGGAGAACTATACCATTGTCGCAAATTTCCCCCACCGCTCAAGGTTATCAAGAAATACTTGCAGATAAGATTGCGAACCGCACAGCAGTTGTAAGTGTGATAGGGCTCGGTTACGTGGGCTTGCCCCTCGCGGTGGAGTTTGCAAAGGCCGGGTTCAACGTGGTCGCCCTTGACCTTGACAGCAACAAAATCGATGCTATCAACGCGGGCCGTTCGTATATCAAGGACGTGGTTGAGAGCGACGTAGCTGACATGGTAAAGGCAGGCCGCCTGCGCGCTACATCTGATTATGGCGCCCTGCTTGAAGTTGATACTATCTCTATCTGTGTGCCTACTCCTCTGCGTAAGACGAAAGATCCCGATATCTCATTCATTGTTTCTGCTACCGAGTCTATCTCGGCAAACTTTCGTCCGGGCCAACTCATTGTGCTGGAAAGCACTTCTTATCCGGGTACCACCGATGAGGTTATTTTACCACGGCTCTCTGCCGGGGGCTACCTCGTCGGTAAAGACTTCTTTCTCGCCTTCTCTCCTGAGCGCGTGGACCCCGGCAACCCCCGCTACCAGACGGCAAATATCCCCAAGGTGATAGGCGGCGTAACGCCTGCTTGCGGCGAGCTGGCCACCGCCCTCTATTCGACCATAGTAGACCGCGTTATCCCTGTTTCGTCCACCGCTACCGCCGAAATGGTGAAGCTACTTGAGAATACCTTCCGGGCCGTCAATATCGGCATGGCGAATGAGCTTGCCATTATGTGCGCCAAGCTGGGCATCGACGTATGGGAAGTGATCGACGCTGCATCTACCAAGCCTTTCGGCTTTATGCCGTTCTATCCTGGCCCAGGCCTGGGCGGACACTGCATACCGATCGACCCGCACTATCTCTCCTGGAAGCTGAAAACGCTCAACTATAACGCGCGCTTTATCGAGCTGGCATCCGAGATCAATACCAACATGCCCAACTACGTGATCGACCTCGTATCGGACGCTCTCAACGACTTGACCAAGCCCTTGCGCGGCAGTCGAGTGCTCGTCCTGGGTGTTACCTACAAGCGCGATATTGAAGATGTGCGAGAATCGCCAGCACTTGACATAATAAGTCTGCTGCTAAGCAAAGGCGCTCACGCCGACTACCATGATCCTTATGTGCCGGACCTGGAAATAGCCGAGCTACGCGACCAGCCTATCACTGTTCATACCGTGGAGCTTACCGAGGAAACGTTACAGTCATACGATGTGGTGCTAATCGTCACAGACCATAGCTCATATGATTATGATTGGATCGTGGACAACGCGAAAATGGTAGTTGATACCCGCAACGCCACCAGAAAGCTGGGCGACCGCCCCAATATACGTAGACTGTGATCCCGACGGCGGGTGACTCCGGTCAGCAGCCATCTTCAATTAAGAATTAACAATTGCTCAGAACCCTCCTTCGAGACGAATCTAACCACTTTCGCGTTGTCGATGACCCTGCGGCCATCAGCGATCTCATCCAGAACAAAGGTCTGCTCCTTTGGATCGACCTGGAGAACCCCACGCGAGAAGAGATAGAACTGCTCGAGGAAGAGTTCCATTTCCACCCTCTCGCCATGGAGGACGCCACCACCCGGCACCAGCGTCCCAAAGTTGACCAGTACACCGATTTCTATCTTGTCATCTTCTACTCTGTAGAAATAGAGGCCAGTAAAGCGGACCAACCGCCAACACCCGGCTGGAGTAATGTCAAGAGTGATGCCGCGCCGCCTGTGCCGGATACTACGTCACAGACGGCGGCCAGTAGCAGTGTCATATTGTCTCCTAAGGATGTCCGGAACAATTTCACTCCGGGCGGCGGGGCACCAATAAACAAAGCCCAGACGGGCGCTCCTGCTACACCGGCGGACAATCTTACTCAACCCCGCACGTCCGGCCCCAGCTCGCGGATCATCCTGTGCGAACTGGCGATGTTCATGGGCTCCAATTACCTTGTTACGGTCCACGGCAAGGCACTCCCTGAGCTGGATGATGCCGCCGTGCGCTGGCGGCGTAACGCCGCTATGATCCCGCCGAACGGAGATGAGTCGCACAATCTGCCGGGTACGCGTGCGCTCACCGCCAGTGAGAGTGGCCAGCTAAAAGCTGACACTGCTGCCCAGGAGAAGACCGCTATCGCGAACCAGGGCGACAAGCAGACAATTGCGCAATTGAGCGGCATAGGCATCCTGCTGTACTCTCTGCTCGACTCTATCGTAGACAATTACTTCCCCATAATTGACAGTATCGTCGAGCGTGTAGAAGACCTTGAAGAACAGATATTCGAGAAGTTCGATCAGAGAGCCATCGAGGACATATTTACCCTGAAGAAAGACCTGCTGGCCCTGCGTAAGGTGCTTGCACCGGAGCGCGATGTGCTCAATGTGTTGATCCGCCGTGACCTGCCTATCTTTGACGAGCACACCCTCGTTTACTTCCAGGACGTGTACGACCACGTGGTCCGCATAACAGACAGCATAGATACATACCGCGACCTTCTCTCCAGCGCCCTCGACAGCTACCTGTCGATGCAGAGCAACCGCCTTAACATCACAGTACAAACTCTGACGTCCTTCTCCATCATGCTGATGAGCATAGCCACTGTCACAGGCTGGTATGGCATGAACTTCCAGAACATGCCGGAATTGACTACTGTAATAGGCTACCCGGCAGTGTTCATATTCGTAGTCCTGATGATTACCCTGGAGTTCCTCTTCTTCAAGCGTAGAGGCTGGCTGTAATCAGCGCCCTGTTACCCGCAGCTACACCTCAAATGCCCATCTCCCTGATCATGACCGTGCGAAACGAGGCCGTCAGCCTGCCCGGCTTGCTGGACAGCATCCTGCTCGGTACTCTCTTGCCCGACGAGATCGTGATTGTAGATGGCGGCTCGACCGACGGCACACAGCAGGTCGCGCAGAGCTATAGCAACAGGCTGCCTGTACGCCTGATCGAGCGGCCCGGCGCAAACATCTCTGAGGGACGCAACGCCGCTATAGCCATGGCCGCTCACGACCTGATAGCTGTTACCGACGCAGGCGTGCGACTCGACCCGCGCTGGCTCGAGCTCCTTACAGCACCGCTGCTGTTGCCTTCGTCACAGGTGGACGTTGTATCGGGCTGGTTTATGTCCGACCCGCAAACGCCCTTTGAGAGCGCCATGGGAGCCACCGTTTTGCCCGCGCCTGAGGACATCAACCCATCCACGTTCCTGCCTTCCAGCAGGTCTGTAGCCTTTCGCAAGGCTGCCTGGCGTGAGGTGGGGGGCTACCCCGAATGGCTGGACTACAGCGAAGACCTCGTGTTCGACATTGCCCTGCGAGATGCCGGCAAGCAGTTTGCTTTCGCTCCCGGCGCTGTGGCGCACTTTCGTCCGCGTACCGACCTGCGCGCCTTCTACCGGCAGTATTACCGCTATGCGAGGGGCGACGGGAAAGCCAATCTGTGGCTCAAGCGGCATGCGGCGCGCTATGCCACTTACACTCTTGGCCCGGCTATCGCCGCCTGGTCACTGCTGCATCGCAGTTCTCTACCGGGCAAGGCGGGTCTTCTCTCGGTCCTGTTCGCTATGGCAGCCTACTGCCGCCGCCCCTACATGCGTCTAGTCCCAATGCTGCGCGGCCTGCCGCTAATCTCGACCCTGTATGCTCTTGCACTTGTGCCTGTAATCCGGTTCACCGGCGACATAGCCAAGATGCTCGGCTATCCCGGCGGCGTACTGTGGCGCCTCCGTAACAAGCGAAAGCACTAGCGGGCGACACTCGACGGCCCCAGTCTGAAGTTCGCAATATGCTATACTTAAACTGGGAGTAAATACCGTTGACCGCAGAACAAGAGACAACAGAGCACAGCACGTTTCTTGCGTTGGCTCGCGCCGCCGCAGACGGCTTCCGAGTGCTCTCGATGTCTGCCGATGGCGGGTCATCTGACGATATCGGCGGTGCTATCTGCTGGTACTCCACGTCTTATGTGCCTGTCTTCAACGGCGCGTCCATTATCGACCCTGACCTCATTAACCACACTACTCTGAGCGCCATCGAAAACTACTTCAGGTCCCGAGGCCGCCCATTCAGCGTGATGACCCTCGACGCGCTGGTACCGGACGCTCGCAGGCGCATCCACCCTTACGGCTATTTCGAGTACGACGCCATGCCCGCCATGTGGCTCACCGGCGAACCCGCCGATCAGCCGCTCGGGTCAGGTGATCTCTGGATCACTCAGGTAACTTCGCCTGTGACCCTCGCCGCGTTCCGCCGCATACTTAGCGAGGTCTTCCACCTGAGCATAACCGAAGTGAATCTCGTGCTGGGCGAGAAGACGCTTGAGATACCCCATGTGCGCCACTATCTCGGTTGGCTGAACAACATCCCCATCAGCACCGCCAGCCTGGTGTTATCGGGCGACGTGGCGGGCGTGTGGAACGTTGGGACCATGTCAGAATACCGGCACCGAGGCGTCGCCGCTTCGCTCATGCGTCATATACTATCTGATGCCCGCGATCTCGGCTGCGACAAGAGCATGCTGCTCGCCTCGAACGACGGCCAGCCCCTCTACGAGCGCCTCGGCTACAAAACCCTGAGCAACGTGCGCGTGTTCGTGCCTGAGCAGGATTAGCCTGTCGGCTACCAACTGAGGCAAAACCTATTGTATTCTACGTAAAAGTGATCTACACTGCCCCTTATACAAAGTGCTTATTGACTTCCTGATTATTGGGGGTCAATTGTATAGCCATTTGATACCCAGTCTGATATTGGGTTGGATTTTGACGTGAGTAACACGCCGGAGCGAGCCCACTTATGATCAAGCCCATTACTAGAACAACAGGAATAGCCTTCCTTGTCAGCGCTGCCCTTCTGATGGTACTAACCGCCTTAGCTACCCCCGGTAGGGCTGATCCAAAGAGCCACCTCCTGAGTATGGACACCATCAAGAGTTCTACTTCATCCATTGCAATATCCACAGCACCGCTTACAACCCCTCTACCCACAACATCTACTGCGACTTCTACGCTTCCCTCCTATACAGCTACACCCACCTATACACATACATCTATCCCTATTCCCACATTTACCGCTTCGGCCACGCCTCTTTGCGGTACACTTTGGCCCATTGTTGATAGCCCTAATGTAGGCTTTGGCAACAGCTATCTGTTGGGAGTGGCAACCGTAGCCGAGAACAGCGTGTGGGCTGTAGGCTATTACACCAGTAGTACGATCCTCGAACAAACCCTCATTGAGCATTGGGATGGTGTTAGGTGGTCGGTTATCGCAAGCCCCAATCCGGGAGGTGCATCTTCTCGACTGGAAGGTGTTAGCGCGCTTGCAGCCAACGATATTTGGGCTGTAGGTTCCTATCAACTCACCTCCAACTCAGACGCTCTGGCTCTCACCACCCACTGGGATGGCTTTCAATGGGCAGTGGTCTCTAACCCAGGAATAGGGATGTTGAGTGCTGTGGATTCTTTTTCCACAAGTGATATTTGGGCTGTAGGCTACGTATACACGGCAAGCTCTGCAAGGTCTGTAGGCTCCACAAGTCCCACAACACTAGCACAACAATGGCTGACCCTGACTATGCACTGGGATGGGCAAAGCTGGCAGGTTATCCCCAGCCCAAATATCGATACCATAATCAACATCCTTCATGGAGTTGTGGATATCTCGCCTACCGATGCGTGGGCAGTAGGCGAGTGGGGCGATGGGCAATTCATGGCGCTGCATTGGGACGGCCAGATGTGGAATACAGTGTATGCACCTGGACCATGTTGCTTCGGTAACGCCTTTTTTGGAGTGGATGCCCTAACCTCGAACGACCTATGGGCAGTTGGGGGTGGGTCATGGCAGCCAGAGTATGCCATTGAAGATCATTGGGATGGCAGCGGTTGGACAATCTATCAATCGCTGTGGGGCTGGTACTGGAACGTCCTCTATGGAGTAGATACCATTGCAACAGATGATGTATGGGCAGTGGGTATTGGCTTTCCAAGAGGTATGAATATCGACCATTGGAACGGAAGCCAGTGGGAGGCATATGCCACTCCTCCCAATCCGCGTCTCATCACCCTTAGAGGAGTATCTGCTGTAGACGCAAACGATGTGTGGGCAGTGGGCGTTGATGGGAGTGGCAATGTACAGAAACGGACCGCCGTCGTGCATTATACTGGGGAGTGCCTCTCTCCCGTACCCACGCCGACGCCCACGGCTTGCCCAATCGAGTTCACAGACGTACCCTCCGGCTCAACCTTCTACCCTTACGTACGCTGCCTTGCCTGTAGGGGGGTGCTCGGAGGATACCCTGACGACACTTTCCGCCCGAATGATAACCTCACAAGAGGACAGGCTGCCAAGATTGTGTCCAACGCGGCTGGCTTCTCTGATGACATCCCTCCCACCCAGCAGACATTCACAGATGCGCCCCCCGACTCCACGTTCTGGGTGTATGTGGAGAGGGGGTATCTGCATGGAGTGTTCTCAGGCTACCCCTGTGGAGGGCAGGGAGAACCTTGCGACCCGCAGCAGCGGCCATACTACAGGCCAGGCAACAACCTGAGCAGGGGGCAGCTAGCCAAGGTGGCATCAAACGGAGCGGGGTACATAGACCAGATATCACCCGACCAGGCCAGCTTTATAGACGTACCTCCTGACGACCCATTCTGGATATATGTGGAGAGAGCAGTAGCGCATAGCATCCTCAATGGCTACCCCTGCGGGGAAGTGGGAGAGCCTTGCGATGAGTACAACCGGCCTTATTACAGGCCAGCCGCTAATGTGAGCAGGGGGCAGACGGCAAAGATCGTGTCGAACACCTTCTTTCCTGATTGTCAGACCCCGTAAGCGCCGTTATGCCACCGGTGATCATCTCAAATGGCCTCAAGCGCGCGGGCCAAAGTCCCCTGTCGTGATGCGTTTGCCCTGCGTGCACCAGGCCTTCACCTTGCCCGCCCACAGGAAATCGCATATAATCTACGCATAACAAGCTAATAAACAGCGGGCGTTGAACGAAGACCCAGTAGCTGTGCGGCAGACCAGGCAGAGATGGGGTGGTTGGTGCAAACCCTAGGAAACCGCATCGCGAATTACAGCTTCAGGAGCCTGCCGGGTTGCGCCCGTTAGCGCGCAAGGTCGACCCGCGAACGCCCTTCGCATGACGACCCGCAGAGGCGCACCGCCGCGAGGCTTGCGCGAAGCAACGGTGGTACCGCAAAGCCGCAAGCTTTGTCCGTCGCATTGACGGATAGGGCTTTTTTAATGCATTCGCCGCCGCCAAGAACGCAGAAGACTTTTGAGGAGGCTAAAATAGTGGACGCCAACCCGAACATAAAGCCGGAACAGACCCCTGATCTTTCAAATGCACCCACAGGGCCGTCGGAAGATGCAGCCGAGGAGCTATCCGATCTCGAAGCTGAAGCGCAGGCGCGCGCCGATGTGAAGCTGGAGGAAGCGGAGCGTTGGGAGGGCGTCAATACAAGCGACGCCGTCGTACAAGAGATCCTGACGCGAGGCGTTGTGGACGCGATAGTGCGTGAAGACCTGGCGAAGGCTCTCAGGTCGGGCCGCAAGCTGCGTGTGAAGCTGGGCATCGACCCGACGGGTCCCCTCCTGCACATCGGGCGTTCCGTCCCTCTCTTCAAGCTGCGCCAGTACCAGCAGGCGGGCCACCAGGTGGTGCTCATCATTGGTGACGGCACGGCCCTGGTGGGTGATGCCTCGGACAAGGATTCCGAGCGCCCACTCCTCACCTACGAGCAGATCGAACAGAACATGGCGACCTACAAAGAACAGGTGGGCAAGGTGCTGGATCTGGATAAAGTGGAGTTTCGCTACAACGGCGACTGGCTGCTCAAGCTCGGCCTGAAGGATATCATCCGCTTGGCCTCCAAATTCACCGTGGCCCAGATGATCCAGCGGGAGAACTTCTCCGACCGCTGGGACGCCGGCAAGCCTATCGGCCTGCACGAGATCCTCTACCCGCTCATGCAGGGCTTCGACTCGGTGGCGATCGAGTCGGACGTCGAGCTTGGGGGCACCGACCAGCTTTTCAACCTCATGGCGGGCCGCGCCCTTCAGGAAGACTTCAACCAGCCCCCGCAGGCCGTCATGACCCTGCAGATGATCCCGGGCACAGATGGGCGCAAGATGTCCACCTCGTGGGGCAACGCGGTGTGGATCCTGGACGAGCCGCGCGACCAATTCGGCAAGATCATGTCGATGGGCGACCATATCATCCCCACTTACATGGAAGCCATAACAACCATGCCCATGGAGGAGGTTGAGCGTTTCAAGCTGGGCTTTGAAGACGGTACAACCCACCCCATGGACGCCAAGAAGCGCCTCGCCTGGGAGATCGTGAACCTGTATCATGGTAAAGAGGCCGCCGACCGGGCTAAGTCTGACTTCGAGGCCCAGTTCCAGCAGAGAGGACTGCCCACCGACATCCCCGAAGTTCCCCTGTCACGCGCCGTCAGCGGCAAAGCCGGCGAGCAGGGTGAGCTAGGCATACTCGATCTGCTGATCAATACAGGCCTTGCCCCCAACCGCAAGCAGGCGCAGCGCCTTGTGGAGCAGGGTGGAGTGAAGGTGGACGACGAGAAGGTGTCCGACCGCGCCCACATGGTGACCCCTGTAGCTGGTATGATCGTGAAGGCGGGGAGGAACTTCGTGCGGCTGGTTGACTAGCTTGGTAGGCAAGCACGCCCGCGGAAGAAATGAGCGACTATGACAACGAACACGAAATGGCGGCTAGTGGCGAGCATCCTATTTTGTCTTCTGTTCTTGGCGGCTTGTGATGACAATAATCAACCGCGTGACACAGGCCCGAACGCCAGCTTAAGCGACCATGAATTGCTCACGAAGGCTGTGGGGGACATGAAGGCGCTCAAGAGCTATCATTTTGACGTGAGCGGTACGTTCCCAAGTGCAGCGTCTACGACCCCTTCTGACGCCCATATATTCGGCGATATGCAGACAGACGATAAAGGAAGCAGAATCAGGGCAGATGTTGGGTCGAGCACCGTTACATCAGACGTAACCCCAGATCCGGCCTTAGCCTCCACCTTGGCTGGCGTAGATGTGATCCTCGCGAACGACAATTGGTATGAGAGCTATGACAGCGGCAATACCTGGACTAGTATACACCTTGATACGCCCGCTTACCTGTTCATCGCAGGCTTCAGCATGCTCTGGGACACCCGCTACTTTTCAGGCTACCCCACTACCGGCGATTACATGATACAGCACTCGACGTTCCGAGACAGTAATTCAACTCTGGAAAATATCGATGGCGTCATGACCAGGCACATTGTTGCCGAGCCGAATCAGACCTCCGATCTAGTGAACTTTGACTCGTCGACTATAATCCTGGAGAATGCGAAAACTCTCAGTCTTTGGGTTTCAACTGACATAACCCCAACTATCCGTCAGATGGCTGTTGATGGTATAGCTAATTTATCCTCGGATGGAGCCAGCGAACCCGGCTCTGCTACGGTGACACTCAAAGAGAACGGGCAGCCCTCCGATAAGCCATATCATATCACATGGAAGTGGAGCCGCTTCGATGAGGACTTCGGTATAATCAACTCTCCACCATCGGAGAAGATCAGCACCCCTCAACCCTAGCTGTTATAGCAACTCAACACCGCGTCCCAGGCCACCTCTGACGCCAGCGCGCCAAGCGCCACGTCGTTCAGCGCCGGGTTGTCCACCTCGCCCGTGCTGACCGCCCACAGCACATCGCCG
The DNA here is from genome assembly GCA_038203825.1 of Chloroflexia bacterium. Lineage (GTDB taxonomy): Bacteria > Chloroflexota > Chloroflexia > QHBQ01 > JADMIH01 > JADMIH01. Next base: position 45,151 of record JBBRDO010000023.1, read on the forward strand.
TCGTATACCGTGTGGAACGGCTGGATAGCTCGCGCCATAGAAGTGTGAACCATGCGGGCGAACTGCCTCAGCGACCACGACAGTCCACGGTCGGCGTTCAGCCTCTGGTTCGTCACAACTACAGTCAGGGTGGTGTTGCCCGGCGTGGGTTCTGGTGCAGGCTCCTGTGGGGCCGCCGCGTTACGTTCAAGCCCTTCCACAAGGTGGTGGTGCTCTCCAGTGGCCGGGTCGAGGTTGCCACGCACCACTCGCCCATTGCGGTCTACAATCGCCCCCACAGCATTCACCACCGTGAACACCGCGATCCTGGTCGGGCCGAACTGCCGGAAGGCCGCGCCTTGACCAGATGGCTCTCCTGTGTGGGTCGGACGTAGTCCCTTGCCCACCGTGGCCGAGCAGCCGGCCCCGTGGGTCCCGAGAGGAAACCACCCCTCCCGCGCTGAGCGTAACGCCGCTCGACCCAGCGCCTTGTCCGGGTAGATAGCGTTCTCACGCTGCAAGTTATAGTCGAATATGATCCCGCCCGACACCACAGGGATATCGGTCCAGCCGGTCGCATAACCGCGCATAGCAAACATCTCGGCCACGACGCCTGCTGTGGCTTCCAGCCCGGGCACCGACCCACCGGCCAGGCAGATCCCGTGCAACCGATCGCGCCCCTCTGTGAGCGTCGTACCGTGCGACCCGCCGCGCACATCAACACTGCACGCCATGACCGGTCCGCCAAAATAGAGCACGGTACAGCCCGTTGGCCCCTCCCTGTACTCGGCCACCCCCACTTGCAAGCCGGGGAAATCGAACCGCAGGATCTGGCCGTCTGCCTCGCCGGGTATATAAGGGGAGAGGGGCGTGTTGTCGTTGGTGATTATCTGGTTCTGCACGATGGGCTAACCTCGTCTCTACACGGATACTGACATTTTACTCTCCCGCGCAATCCTGCACCCATTAGGAGTGGGTTGGGACTAAGTTTACGGCTCGCCCACCTTCCAGGAAGCAGGTGGATGTGGAAAACTCTCGGAACTGCTTGTTGACGGGGCAGTGGGGAGCCCCTATAATGATTGAACTGAGCCGAGACAAGTTCGCTTGTCGGAGCGCAGGAACAAAGAGCTCGGATGGTCCTCACGGATTGTTCGGGTTTTTTGTTTATTCAAAACGCCCCGATCTGCTTCCTACTCCCACTTCATGGTTGCTCACCAATACACCCTCGATGATCCATACACCGATCATATGTGCTAAGATAACGAAGGCTGCTACTACTATATATCGCAATAAAAAGGATACCTTGCTATGGACTCGCCTGAACTGGACCAGGAATTGGTCGTAACCTTTGTGGGCAACGCCCACGGCGACTTCGCCGTTGTGCAGAAAATGCTGGAACAGGAGCCGCGTCTGCTTAATGCGAAATGGGAGCAATTTGACGAGAACGCGCTGGAGGCCTCAGGTCATATGGGCCGCGCCGATATCGCCACCTATCTGCTTGACAAGGGCGCGCCGCTCACCATCTTCGCGGCAGCGATGCTGGGCAACACCGAAGACGTGACAGCCTTTCTGCGCGACAACCCCGAGTTGGCAACCGCAAACGGTGTGCACGGCATATCTATTCTGTGCCACGCTGCTCTTAGCGGCAAAGTGGAGGTCGCAGATCTGCTGGTAGCGCACGGAGGCGGCACCGACCCCAGCACCGGAATCAGCGCCTCGGTGCAGATGGGCTACAGGGAAATGGTCGACTGGCTGCTGGCTCGCGGCGCCAACCCCAACACGCCTGACTTCCGGGGCAAGACTCCCCTCGACATAGCTCTTGAGCACGGCGACGATGGCATAGCTGAGGTATTGCGAGCCCACGGCGGCACAGAGAGCGCACCCGCGAGCAAAACGGCATAAGCCGACCAACCCAGGAATAGCGAAGGACGACCGATGGCTGATTGCCGCCGGTCGTCCTTCGCTATGAATTCGACGTCGTGGCTATATCTTTATATCGATGCCTTCGTCCTTCAACGCGTCGCGAATGATGCCCCTTAGCCTGTTCAGGTCTTCTGCCGACTTCGTGGACTCGACCCTGTAGGTGATCGCGGGCTCGGTGTTGGAAGCGCGCACAAGTGCCCAGCCTGTGGGGAACACCACGCGCATACCGTCGAGCGCAATAACCTCGTAGTCCTTCTCGAAGCGCGCTTTCAGGTTGCTTATCAACCCGAACTTCACTTCCTCTCCCACATCTGTGCGCCCTTCTGCCGTGCTCCAGTAGTGGGGCGCATCGGCGAGTCTTTCCTCTATGGTCTCTTCGCCGTCGCCCAACGCTTCCAGCAGTTTCGCGCCCGCGTACACGCCGTCGTCGAAGTCGATGATCGGGTCGTCGAAGAAGATGTGCCCCGAGAACTCGCCGGCGAACGGCGCGCCGGTCTCTTGCCGTTTGGCGAAGACGTTGGTGTAGCCAGTGCGCCACATCACAGGCACGCCGCCGTGCGCCTGGATGTCCTCGGATAGTGCGAGCGAGCACTTCACGTCGAAGATAATGTCTGCCCCTGGCTTGCGCTTGAGGGCCTTGCGCGCATACAGGATCATGTACATATCGGGCCACACTATGGAGCCGTCGTTTGCGATCACGCCTAGCCTGTCGCCGTCGCCGTCGATCCCGATGCCTACGTCGGCTCCCTGCTTCTTCACCTCGGCGATCAGGTCCTGTACGAACTCTTCTTTGAGCGGGTTAGGCAGGTGATGTGGGAAGTTGCCGTCCGGCTCAAGATAAATGCCCGTGACGTCGCATCCCAGCGCCTTGTAGATCTTCATAGCCGTCGGGCCTGTCGCGCCGTTGCCGGGGTCTATCACTACCTTGAGCGGTCGCTTCACTTTGACGTTACCCACTATGTAGTCGATGTAGTCGTCCGTCACAGGGTGATCGCTATACTCTCCCTTGCCGTCGCGGAACTCGCCGCTCGTGCTGAGCGTGTACAGCTCCTGTATGTCTTCGGAGGTAAGAGGGGCGTTCAAACCGCTGCCGATGAGCTTGCGGCACTTGAACCCGTTGTATTCGGCCGGGTTGTGCGAGGCCGTCACCGCGCAACCGCCATCTACGTCGAGGTACTTCACGGCGAAGTACATAACGGGGGTGGGCACCATGCCGATATTCACCACGTCGACCCCCGACGCCAGCAGGCCATCGATGCACGCCTTCTGGAAGCGCGGCCCGCTAAGGCGAGCGTCGTACCCGCACACCACCTTCAGGCGGTCGCCGTGCACGGGCTTGGTCCCTTGCTGGTCGTAGAGAAGGGTGCCGTAAGCGCGGCCCAGCTTGTAGTAGGTATCTTCGTTGAGATCCTGGTCTACGACGCCGCGAATGTCATACTCGCGGAAAATATGCGCGGGTATGTTCCCGCTGCCCGTCCCCCCCTTATTACTCTGGTGGGTCATAGTGATGCCTCCTGCTGCTATTTCAGTTACGCCCTATTGTACAGCATATCTGGGTTAGAGACGACAGACGACGGGCGACGGACGAACGTTGGCCCGCGTCGTCCGTCGTCCCCAAAAATGGCGTCTGCCCCGTGCGTTGTGGTAAAATATATACAGCAAACCTGCACAAACGTTCGCTAAATGCAACCCCTATCAGACCCCCTCTTAGAAGGAGCCTATCCACTCGTCATGTTCGTTATGCGCTTTACTATCATCGATCCTTCCGGCACTGTCAGCTTTGTCGCGCCCTGTAATGCGCTTAAGGCCCTGGTCGCCGCCTGCAGCAAGTACCCCACAGATCTCATTGCCCTCCTCGACGCTTCTACCCATTACGACACCGACCTCAAAGATCGCGTGCTGAACAGCCTTGCCATCTTTGACGAGCATAACGCCGGAGGGAATCACGAGCAAATACACAACACTCTGGATTACGCCGAAGAGCAGCATCTTGATCACAGCACTCCCGCCTTTCGCGTGGTGGACGAAAAGACCCGCCAGGCCAGCCTCGAACCCGTGAACGCGGGTCTTGTGCTGTTCAACCTGAAGGAGCGCCGCATAATCCAGATACAAAACACCTACGACAATGTACGGCGCCAGGACAGGGGCCGCATCCACGTCAGCGGTGAGCCTACCAAGAAACTGTACAAGTACGACCTGCCTCTTGACTGGCAGATCGTACCGTAAGCACGTGCCTGTGGGGTATAAATCGCTATGCCTGCTGAACTAGAGAACGGTGAATCGACGGACGAGCCCGGCTTGTCTCCCATCAACATTGACAAGCTGACCGACACTGTGCAGGCCGATAAGACCCCCGAGCCCGCGATCCCCGTCTACATGGGCCAGACCCGGTTAGGCGGCACCCCGCAGGCGGACGCGAATGTGGCTCCGCGCCGTCCGATTGGTCTGACGATTATTGCCGTGTTGAACTTCATCGGCGCAGTCTTGTACTTCGCGAGTTTCTTGTTTTCCCTGTTCGATGACGTTGCGGATAGTGCAGCCCTGTATATCGTGCCGGTCCAGGCCGCGCTTCAGGTGCTTATCGGCGTGTGGTTGTTGCAACTCAATCGCTGGGGGCGCATACTTGCCCTTGTGCTCTACACTCTTACCGTTATCCTCGATATCAGCTATGCTTTTTCCGGGATTATTCAACCGGGCACATTCGTCAACCTGGTCGTCGCCATTATCGTTATCTGGTACCTCCTCCGACCGCAGGTCGCCGAAGCTTTTCAATAACTCGTAGAGGTAGTTTGCAATGATCCCCATAAAACTCACAGTTCGCAACTTCATGTGTTACCGCGATCAGCCGGAGACCCTTAATCTGGCGGGCATCCATCTCGCCTGTCTCTCGGGTGAAAACGGCGCAGGTAAATCGGCTTTGCTGGAAGCAATCACCTGGGTATTGTGGGGCAAAGCGCGCGATCGCTCCATAGACGACGAGCTGATCAGCAAGGGTGCCACCGAGATGGAAGTCGATTACCAGTTCGTGCTTAACGGCGACGCCTATCGTGTGATTCGCAAGCGCACCCAGAAGGGTAAAAGCGGTACCACCATGCTCGACATCCAGGTATCTGACGACGCCGAATCAGACAACTGGCGCAGCCTCAGCGGGGCCACACAGCGGGAGAGCCAGGACCAGATCAACAATCTGCTCAAAATCAGCTACGAGACCTTTATCAATTCGGCCTTCCTCATGCAGGGTCGCGCTGATGAGTTTACCGTTAAGAAGCCCGCTGAGCGCAAACAGGTGCTTGCCGACATTTTAGGGCTGGAGCAATACGACCGGCTTGAAGCTGAGGCCAAGGAAGAAGCTCGCGAACGCGCATCCCGCATAGGTGAGCTAAAATCCACTATCGAGCGCATAGACATAGAGCTTGCCCCTCGCGGCCACTACACCGAGCGCCTGGGCGAAGTTGAAGACGAACTCACCCTGAAGCAATCGGCCCTGGTTGAGCGCCGTATTGAGCTGGCGGACCTACAGTCGCACGAGCAAAACCTGGTCCACACCCGCAACCGCCTCCGCGAAATCGCCGAGCGTATCGAGCGCAACGAGCACAACATGGACTTAGTTAAGACTCGCATCGTGCGCAACGATGAGCGGCGCAAGTCCCTTGAACAGCTTCTGGAGCGCCGCAGCGAGATCGAGGCGGGCTGGACCGAGTGGCAGTCGCACCAGGAGCGCGATGCCCACCTCAACGACATGCGCAACAGCCTCGACGCCCTCGACAAAGAGCGCATCAGGCTAGACGGCGAGCTAAGTAACGAGCGGATACGCCTTGATCTGCAGATCAAGCGCCACATGGACAACATTAAGCAATATACTCAGAGCCTTTCGGGTCGCGGCGTCCTGGAGCAACAGCTTTCCGAGGTGCTGGACAAGGTGAGCCGCTTGACCCTGGTCCAACAGCAGCATGAAGACACCCGTTGCGAGAAGGACGCCCTCGACGTGAAGCTGCGCACGATTACGAGCGAGCGCAACACGCTTGAAAAAGAGGGCAAGCTCCTCCGGCAGAAGCTGGACCTGCTCGTGGAGGCCCACACCCAGGGTGGCGACCATGTCGGCTGCCCGCTCTGCGGCACTGGCCTCACCGAAGACGCCCTCATGCGCGTGCGCAAGTCCTACGAGGCCGATATAGAGCTCAAGCGCAGGGCCTTTAGGGATAAAGACAACGAGCTCGAAGCCATAAGGCAGAGCATAATCGCTGTGGATAAGCGTTACGCACGCGAGCAGGAGGAACTCAGGCCGCTTGAGATGCACCGCAAACGCGAGGCTGAGCTAAGGCATAAGCAGCAGACCCTCGACCAGGACGAACAATCTCTGGTGCAGGAAGAGTCGGCCCTTGTGCTGCTCAGGACGCGCCTGTCTGATGGCGACTACGGCCATGAGACACGCACGCAGCTTGATGCCGTTCGCTCTAACCTTGCTACCCTTGATTACGACCAGGAAACGCACACCGCCGTCAAGAAGAGGCTCGTCGAGCTTCGCTCCGCCTCCTACGACAGCCAGCACCACAGCCTCCAGAGCGCCGAGCGCGACTTACCTGCCGTGCAGCAGTCAATGGACGAAGACAACATTACATTGGCGAGCATGCGTGCCGAGCAGGAAGCGGACCGTGCGGACGAATTGCTGTTGACCCCACAGGCGGCAGAGTTTGAGGAAGTACAGGCGCGCAGGCTGGCGAAACAGCGCGAAACTGAGGCGCTCGATACTGAGGTGACAGCCCTGCTGGGAGAGCGCGGCCAGCTAAAGAGCAAGTTGGACCGCTGCGAGACCCTGCAAGCGGAAAGAGAAATGCATTCTGTCAAATATGCCACTGCTGCCGAAGAGCGAGGCATCTATGATGAGCTGTCGGGGGCCTTCGGCAAGAAGGGTATCCAGGCGATGATCATTGAGAGCGCCATCCCCGATATTGAGGAGGAGACCAACAAGATCCTCCACAAGATGACCGACGGTCGGATGAGTGTCCAGTTCCAGACCCAGCGCGACGCCAAGACAGGCAAGGGCAACGTCATCGAAACCCTCGACATCGACATAGCCGACGAAGTGGGCACCCGCGCCTACGAAATGTACAGCGGCGGCGAGGCCTTCCGTGTGAACTTCGCGGTGCGCATAGCTCTTAGCAAGTTGCTGGCGCGCAGGGCGGGCACACAATTGCAGTCCCTCGTGATAGACGAGGGCTTCGGCAGCCAGGACGGACAGGGCCGCGAAAAGCTGGTGAGCGCCATTCACTCCATCCAGGACGACTTCGAGAAGATCCTGGTGATCACGCATATCGAGGAGTTGAAGGACGAGTTTCCCACGCGCATAAATATTGTCAAGACAGGCTCAGGCTCCCACATAATGCAAGACGGTGACGCCGCGTAAGGAGCTTGCATGACTTCTTCCGACGATGCGACTGGTAAGGTCGACAAAGATATGAGCGATATCGAAGCCCAGGTTACTAAGCTGCTCCGCAAGATCGGCTGGGATGCCTTAGATCTGGCGCAGATAGAGGTTCACGCGCGTATGTCAGCAGCGCGCAAAGTTGAGCAGATGCTCAGCATTCGTTCCAGTCACGTAAAGCTCCTGAAAGCGCGCCTCCGCCGGGAGCACCCCGACCTCCCGGAAGCCGCACTATCGGCACTCCTACAGGAGCACCTCGACCTGGTGCGCGAGGACAAGCGCTTTGGCTATTGACTAGGACACCACATGTGCTCTGTGTGGAAAACGTCGCATGCTAGCGCGTCTTTTGCTAACCTACTTGTCACACCTTACCGCTCAGACGCCTATGCATAGCGACAAGCGCCAACTTATCCTGTCCGGCCTCTCCCTCACTTCCGGCGTGGGGGCGATAGCCATGCTTTTCTACTACCTCTCTATCGCCAACGTCGTAAACATTTCCGACATCTGGGCGATTGATAGAGTGGTGGCCTATCTGCTGTTGTTCGTCGGCCCCTTGCTTATCTTCCTGCCGCTTAGCATTGCCCTGCGACTGGGACCTTTGCCGATCGTGGGCGCTTTCGCCTGGGCGGCCCTGGGCTATCTCCTTATCTTCGTACCCGCGCCCTCTCCTGGCTCTGCTACTTTTCTCGACTATGTTATCTTCCTTGCCGCGACGTTCTTCGCGGTTGGCACTCTCTTCGTCGTCCCTCTAGGCATTGTCGGCAAGCGTTTCTTGCCTGCCGCCTCATCGCCCACCACCGAGACCGTCCGCGCATTCCGTCAGGGCGCGCTCCTGGCGGGCGCAGTGGTCGCTATCATGGCGATGTCGCCCATTGGTGTGCTGAATTGGCTCAACGGGCTCCTAGTCCTCATCATAGCGGCCCTGACCGAGTTCTTCTTCCTCGCCAGAGACTAACGAGCGCTAACCAGCCACAGGAACTTGTAAGGCTCCAACCTCAGGTTCTCGCCCAGTGCGAAATCTTCACCGGTCACCAGGTCCTGGGCGGAGGCGCTTTGCAAGTAATGCACAATCTGCGTCGTTCCCATCCACTGCTCGCCCTCGCTGAAATTGCACAGCACAACTATTCTGCCGTCGCCGTGATTGCGCAGGTAGCCGAAAACGTGCTCGTTGCCCGTTTCGACGACCTCCATCTCGCCGTCCGCGAGGGTAGCGTCGCTCTTTCTTAGCTCAATCAGGCGCATAAACCTCCCGAAGATGCGTCCTTCTATGGTATCGGGGTCGTGCCTGCGCTGCACCTTCACCCAGTCGGTCGCGGGACGATGCACCCACCTACTATCTCCCGCCTTGGCCGGGTCGTCTCTGTAGACGTAGTCATTCAGGGTGCCTACCTCGTCGCCCAGGTACAGGAGCGGTATGCCGCCAATTGAGATAGCGACGCTGTACAGTAGTAAAATACGCCTGATTGCCAGCTCAACTTCCCACTCGTTGCCTTCCCGCAGCGCCTTCTCCAGCCCGGCGAGCGAAGCGGTCGTACCCGATATGCGCGCGTCGCCCGTGCGCGGGTTCTCCTGAAATGGCACGCCTGTGGCGAAGCTGCCTTCAAAGCGTCCTGTGTAAAAGGCGTTGAGAAACCGGCGGTGGTCGTAGCCGTTGATCCACAGCCGTCCTGCGTCGCCGTCGTCGAACGTCCAGCCTATGTCGTCATGCGAGCGCACATAGTTCACCCACGCGCAATGGGGGTCAATCCTAAAGCGGTGCTGCATCGAAAGCTTCAGAAGGCGCACCTCCCGCGTGGCCAGCGTCTCCCACAGCAGCGCCATCAGCAGGGGATTGTAAGAAACCTGGCACTCGCGCTCGCTGATGTATTCGAGGACCTGGTCGGGGTGGACGATCGCCTCCGACTTGAACAGCAGCGCGGGTGCCGAAATGCGCGCAAGCGTGTTGAACGCCTGTACCAGCACGTGTACTTCGGGCAGGCTCTCGCACACCGTCCCCATCTGCTTCCACGCAAAGGCCAGCGCATCGAGCCTCAGCACCTCCACGCCCATGTTCGCCAGGTTCAGCATCTCTTCGCCCATACGCCTGAAAACCAGGGGGTTCGAGTAGTTCAGGTCCCACTGGAAGCTATTGAACGTGGTCCACACCCAGCTATCCATGTCCGGTCGGTAGGTGAAGCTGCCGGGGCGCTGGTCGGGGAAGATCTCGCGCAGTGTCCGTTCGTAGGCGTCGGGCATTGTGCGATCGGGGAAGATGTAATAATACCCCATATATTCGCGGTCGCCCGCCTGCGCCATCAGCGCCCAGTCGTGCTCGTCGGATGTGTGGTTGAATATGTAGTCGAGCACGAGGCTTATGCCGTTGGCTCGCAGCTCGTCTGCCAGGCTTGCCAGTTCCTGCATGGTGCCCAGAGCGGGGTTCACATCGCGGTAGCTGCTGACCGCGTACCCACCATCGCTGTTGCCTTCAGGCGCACGGAACAGGGGCATGAGGTGCAAATACGTCAGTCCCAACTCTCTGAAATAGTCTATCTTCTTGCGCACGCCCTGCAGGTCGTTAGCGAAGAGGTCAACGTAGCACACTCCCCCCATCATTTGCTCCGACTGGAACCACTGCGGCTCGGCCTGCCGCCTGCTATCCAGCTCCCTGAGCGACTCGGGTCGCGCCAGCCACATCTGAGCCGCCATCCGTAGAATAGCATCCAACTGCTCCGAGAAATCGTCGCGCTGCCCGTACAGGCGCAGCAGCGAGCCAAGCAGCGCGCCAAAGTGCTCCTCCAGGCGCCTCCTGAACACCTGCCAGGCTTGCGTCTGCGCCTGCCCCGCGAACGCGGCCTCCAGCCTCCCCACAAACTGGACCATAATCGCTTCTGCCGAACTATTGGTGTGCTCTGAATCCATAGTAGAGATTATAGAACAAGCCTCAGGTTTCTCCAAAGCGGCCAACGCCTCACTTATCACTGGTCACTGGTCACTGGTCACTGGTCACTGGTCACTGGTCACTGGTCACTGGTCACTGGTCACTGGTCACTGGTCACTGGTCACTGGTCACTGGTCACTGGTCACTGGTCACTGGTCACTGGTCACTGG
>JBBRDO010000024.1:0-55523 GCA_038203825.1 Chloroflexia bacterium
CGATAGGTCGGCAGCCGAGAAAGCGCTGGTGCTGGGCACATCGAACAAGACCGAGACCCTGCTGGGCTACACCACCTGGTACGGCGATAACGCCGCGTCGATCCAGCCTATCGCCGACCTGTACAAGACCCAGGTGCGCGCCCTCGCTCGCGCGCTTGGTGTGCCGCAGCCCATCCTCGATAAGAAGCCCAGCGCCGACCTCTGGCCCGGCCAAACCGACGAGGCCGAGATGGGGCTGGAATATGACGTTGTAGACCAGGTGCTCTACTTGCTCGTTGACGAACGGATTGACCCGGAACAGGTGGTCGCAAGAGGCTTCAGCCAGGCGCTGGTGGACAAGACGATCCGCACTGTCCGCAATATGCAGTTCAAGCGCATGACTGCTGTCATAGCCAAAGTAGGGTCGCGCACCCCCGGCATAGACTTCCGCTACCCACGAGACTGGGGGCACTGATTTCGCATGCGATGGGGTATGCCCCGATTCGCTTATGCAACACAAAGGAGACGATATGTCGCTCGTTAAACTAACCGTCCAGGACTTTGTTGAACAACTGGCCTCTGCTAGCCCCACGCCCGGCGGAGGCAGCGCCAGCGCGTTCGTCGGCGCTGTGGCAGCGGGCCTCGTCGAGATGGCCTGCAACCTCACAATCGGCCGTGAGAAGTTTCGCGACGTGGAGAAGGAACTGACGTTGGTGCTGTCGCGCGCCGGGGAACTTCGCATCGCCATGCTTGCGGCAGTGGACGAGGATACGGACGCTTATGGCGCCGTCAGCCAGGCGTACAAAATGCCGAAGGCCACCGACGAGGAAAAGCACGCCCGCACTGCCGCCATACAGCGCGCGCTCAAGGACGCCACTATCGTGCCGCTGAATGTGGCTAAGGCTGCTATGGAAACCTCGCAGCTGGCACAGATCGCGCTCGAGAAGTGCAATCCCAACGTGTCCTCTGACGCTCGCGTGGCGCGCGGCCTGGCCCTGGCGGCCCGCGAGGGAGCCGTAGCTAACGTGGAAATCAACCTGGGCAGCATCACAGACTTCGACTTCGTCACCAACATGCAGAATGATCTGCAAGGTCTGCAGGGCTAGCGACTACTCCACCTCTACGCCAAGCGCCTGCAAAGCGAGCCGCAAGCTTGAGGGTGCTTGCACGGGCGTTTGTACGTCCGTTATCACGCCATTCTCGTCAATGACGTACTGGCCGCGCTGTACATAGTTTTTGGTGTTGCCGTTATCGCCGGTTCTGCTTTTGGCGCTATTGTATAGTGTAGCCACTTTGAAGTCCCGGTCCACGAGCAGATGGAACGGTAGCCCGTGAGCCGCCCTGAACTTGCGGTGGCTGTCCACGGTGTCCGGGCTTACCCCCAGCACGACCGCGTTCTGCTCCTCGAGCTGCGGGTAGCCATCGCGGAATTTGCACGCCTGTAACTCGCAGCCTGACGTGAAGTCGGCGGGATAGAAGTATAATATGACCTTTTTGCCCCTGAAGTCGGAGAGCTTGACGGGTTTGCCTTCGTCGTCGAGAAGTTCAAAATCGGGCGCTGTATCTCCAACGTTTAAGCCGGTGTTTGCCATTGTATTGTCCTCTCTTGCAGGTTTTCGGCGTGACCACGAACCACTACGCCTAGCCTTCCAGTAATCGCGCCTCAAGCACCTGGTTGCGCGTGAAATCGCTAAGGCGCAGGTAAAAGTCGACCACGCCCAGCAGAGCGTCGAGGGGTACGAGGCCCACGATCTCGCTGCCCACGACTGCCACTCCATGCCGCTCGGCCTCGATGCGCACCAGTTCATAAGCGCGGTGGATTGGAGTGCGGGTATAGTCGAGCAGGTTCATCGAGACCTGCACAATGCCCTGTTCGGCCAGGTCCACTCCCAGCGCCTGGACATTCATCAGGCCGCCGCTGCTCTCGCGCAGCCCCTTGGCGATGGTCTTGGCAATCGCCACGTTGCCGGTGCCCAGGTTCACGTTGAAGGCGATCAACGGGGGCCGGGCACCCACCGCGATAGCACCAGCCGTGGGATGCATCTTCGCTTCGCCGAAGTCGGGCTTGCGCTCGGGCAGGGCTATCGACTCTTGCAAACCCTCATATTGTCCATGGCGCACATCGGGAAGACGCTTGCGGGCAGGAGTAGTGGCGGCGGCCGCGTACAGGTAGACGGGGACGTCCAACTCGGCGGCGATCCTCTTGCCGACCGCGTTCGCCACGTCAACAGCGTCGGCCATCGTCATGCCCGAAATCGGCACGAACGGCACGACATCCATCGCCCCGATGCGCGGGTGCTCGCCCTTTTGCATGCGCATGTCTATCAGTTCAACCGCCTTACTGGTGGCCTGAAAGGCGGCCTCGGCCACGGCGTCAGGTGGCCCCACGAACGTCAGCACAGTGCGATTGTGGTCGCCATTGGGCGATACGCCAAGCAAGCGCACGTCCTCGACCGCGCGCACCGCGTCAGCGATCTGCTCGATTACCTCAGGGCGCTGGCCCTCGCTAAAATTGGGGATGCATTGTAGTAGCTTTTGCATAACACCTCTTTTAGAGTCGTAGATCGTTAGTCGCTGATCGTAAGTCATGCGCCAGGGCCCCGACTTACGACTCGAGACTTACGATCTACGACTCATTTTCCTGGGCCATTGCGTTCAGGCCGGGGAGCGCTATCACCAGGCCGAGCAAACCGAGCACCAGCGTGCCAACGATGCCCACCCATACGCTCCAACCCGATAGCCCGTAGGCTACGAACCAGAGCGCGAAGGCAATCAGCGACACGACCACCATTATTCCCACAATTGCCAGAGCAAAACTCTTCCGCGGCGAAATGCGTGCCCATATCCAATACAGGAAACCCACGTAAACGAACAGAAGGGCAATGGGCGCAATGGTGTCATCGCTCAGAGTGCTGGAAACGAAAAAGAAGGAGTACATCGCGGCCAGCACCACGCAGAACCCGGCTAGCAGCCGCATCCAGGGCATCACTGCCGCACGCTCTCCACGCTTCCATTGCTGCCAGAGCTCCCACGAATCTATCTCGGCAAGCGGCGGTCTGCGGGTGTGGCGGGAAGGTCGCGGCTGAGGTGCTGGGTTGTCTGACGGCGATTCTGACTGTGACATCTTGATCCTATATTTCTAGCGCGCTCCAACGCGAGCGACCACTTCCGCCGCGCATTGGTTGGCCTTCTGTGCGGCGCTGTGCCAATCCCTGCCGGCGAGGTATTCTACCACAAAGGCTGCGGCGAAGGCATCTCCGGCGCCCGTGGTGTCCAGCGCCTGTTCGATGGATATAGGAGGGAACCGCTCGACAGCTGCCTTCCCACGCTCAGCCACCATGCAGCCGTCTGCGCCGAGAGTCAGCACGACCAGGGGAGACAGAGCCAGCAACGAACCTGCTATCCTGTCAGGCTCATCCTCACCCGATAACAGGCGGCCTTCTTCGACGTTGGGGAATATCACGTCAAACTGTAGCTCGCGCAGCAGGTCGCGGTATCTGCCGGTCCCGTAGTCAACGATCAGGTGGGAAGGGTTAGGATCTAGGGTGCATATGGCGCTGCTCTCTGAGCGCGCTAACTCAAGAGCACGCAAAGCCGAGGCGCGCGGCCCCTCTCTCAGCAGCGAATAGCCTGTCAGGTGGAACGCGTCCAGCCCACGGAACCATGTGGGGTCAAGGTCATCAGGGTGGAGCGTGGCGCTCGTGCCGGGATAAGACCACATTCGCCGCACGCCCTCGTGGTCGACCATGACGAGCACGCGGCCTGTCGGTAGGTCATCGGCAACCCGCACGTGCGCAACCACTCCCGCGGTATCGAGAGAGCGCACGAGCATTTCGCCTGACCAGTCGCGCCCCACCCTGCTCACGAACTGCACGTTGGCCCCACAGCGCGCCGCCCACACGGCAAAGTTGGCAGCAGACCCGCCCGGCCACAACTGCACCGCGTCAGGCTCCATGTCGGCCTCGCCCGATACCGGGTCATACCGTATTACCACGTCGAGCAACAAATCGCCCAGAGATAGGATGTTCATCTGGAGGCCAACTGACGCACTAAACGTACTGCCCGGGGCTGATGGCTTTGCTTATTTTAGCGGCGAGGGTCGCGTTGTTTTCGAGCAGGGCGCGGTTGGCAACCAGCGAGCGTCCTTCTGTCACACGCGAAAGCGTGCTCAGCAGGAACGGAGTTACCTCCCTGCCCTTTATGCCCTTGCCGGCAGCATCTTTCAACGCAGATCTTATAGCTGCTTCGACCATCTCGTTATCCAGAGCCATCTCGGCGGGCAGGGGCTGGCACACCAGCACGGCACCGCGGAAGCCCAGCCGTGTGCGCATCTTGTATATATCCGCCACGGTCTCGGGCGCGTCCACACGCGCATCAACGGGCAGAGGGGGCTGGGTCGAGCGGGTGTAGAATGCGGGAAAGACGTCGGTGCCGTAACCGAGCACGGGCACACCATGTGTCTCCAGCCATTCGAGGGTAGCAGGCAGGTCGAGAACAGACTTCGCCCCGGCGCACACCGTAACTACGGGCGTACCGGCAAGCGCGGGCAGGTCGGCCGATATGTCCATGGTGCTTTCCCAGCCGCGATGCACTCCGCCGATGCCCCCTGTAGCGAACACTTTGATCCCGGCCAGTGCAGCCAGATGGGACGTGGAGGACACAGTAGTGGCTCCGCTTTGCCCGCGCGCCAGTAGAATAGGCAGATCGCGCAGGCTGGCTTTTGAGATGTCGTCCGAGGTACCAACGCGCTCCAACTCGTCAGGAGTAAGCCCGATGTGAATTTTACCTTCGAGCACGGCAATGGTTGCGGGGATAGCCCCACCCTCGCGCACCAGAGCCTCCATACTGCGCGCCACTTCGAGGTTCGTGGGGTAAGGCAACCCATGCGCGATCACCGTTGACTCAAGCGCCACTACGGCTCGCCCATCGCGCAAAGCCCAGGCCACATCGGGCGCATACACCATCAAATCGAGCAGATCTCTATTCATATATTAAGGATAACCCATAGCCGCTACCCTCACAACCACCGGCTATCGAGATGCCGGGATGGCCATGTGCCATCATAGTACTCTCTCGTCGAACAATTCTGACTGCTGGGCTATTGTTCAAGAAGTCGAGTAGGAGTATAATTAGCACGAAGCCCGTGCACTGGGCGCGCCGGAAACAACCTGGCAACCTATGAGGACTTCCTGCCCGAGCAGCGATTGACCGGGGGCTGGAAGTCTTTGCATTTTAAGGGCACAATCGTTATCGAACGGAAAAGCGAGGGGCAACATGAATCGACACTACAAACCTATCATGCGAAGCGAAGCAACACGAGTAGCTTATGCTGTCGTGCTGACGATTTTACTAGGGGCCTCGATGCTCGCACTGGCAGTGCCTGCTCACGCACGGATCGGCGCGGTCGCACCGCCATTAGGAACGGCAGGCAGTTTCGGCGTTTTGGCGGGCAGTGCGGTAACAAATACGGGCCCAACTAACGTGATGGGCGACCTTGGCGTAAGCCCGGGAAGCTCAGTGACCGGCTTCCCGCCCGGCGTCGTCGCTGGGACGATACACGCGGGCGACTCTGTTGCGGCCCAGGCTCAGAGTGACGCGACCATCGCATATAACAACGCCGCAGGGCAGTCTTGCGATTTCCAGTTGACGGGCCAGGACCTCGGAGGCCTGACGCTCACGTCCGGAGTGTACTGCTTCGATAGCTCGGCCCAACTGACCGGACAACTCACGTTGAACGGCCAGGGCAACCCCAATAGCGTCTTCATCTTCCGAATAGGCAGCACCATCACCACAGCAAGTAATGCCTCAGTGTCGCTTATCGGTAACGCGCAGCCGTGCGATGTCTTCTGGCAGGTCGGCAGTTCTGCGACCCTCGGAACAGGTACCCACTTTCAGGGTAATCTCCTGGCGCTAACTTCTATCACGCTGATTACGGGAGCAACGTCAAGCACGGGCATGTACGCGCTAAATGGCGCGGTGACACTGGACAGCAACACTATTTCAGCCTGTGGCTTTGCGGGAACTCCTACCGGTACACCGACAGTCGCCAGGACAGCGACCAACACCAGAATACCCAACACCAGGGTGCCTGCTGCAACCAACACGCCGACTGCTCACGCGACGGCGACGCCCATGCCTACGAATACTGCCGTCTCTACAGCCACCTCGGTGCCTACGGGCACCGCAGTGTCCACAAGCCCACCGTCGAGTACGACTACCCTGTCGTCGCCAACTGCGAGCATAACTCTCACACCAGGTGGGCCCCTAATCACTCAAACGGCGACTTCCGAAGCCAGTGGTACGCCAACTCAAACCCTGGCGACCCAGACGCCGGTGGTTACGCCTCCCCTGACCCCAGGGATGATCAGCACAGTCACGGCGCCGGGCCCACCGCTGCATATGCCTCCGACCGGCGGTGGCGGTTTCCCATGGCTCGGCTCATTCATCGTGCTCGTGAGTACGTTATTGCTTGCAGCCGGCCTGGGGATGCGTAAGCACTCCGGGATACAAAACGACAGATAGGAAATACCCAATCACCAAGGGACCTGGAGGCGTGCTAGTGTCGCCTCCAGGTCCCTTGGTGATCCAACCGGCGTCGTGACGCCTATTTGTACGCGACCACGCCGAACGCCTGTGGCTTAGGCACGACGCGCTCGAACCCTGCTTCTTTCAGGCGCTTGATCGCGCCCCGGCTGACAGTGCTGCCCGCGCTGCTTTCGAGGTTACCGACGTAGTGGAACAGGCGACCCCCGTGCGCCAGCACACGGTAGCATTCCCTGTAGAATGAGCCCGAGTATAAGTCACCGGCCAGGCTGAAGGTTGGGGGGTCGTGTATTATGCGCGTGAAGCGGCCATCGGCGAAGCTTTGTATCACGTCGAAGCTGTCACCCACCACCTGCTCGATCTTCGGGTTGGTAAATAGCTCCCGCGACCAGGGGTTCTGCCGAGCAATTCCGAGCGAGCCGGGGTCGAGCTCAATCGTGATCACTTCCGTACACAACTGCGAGCGGGCGGCCTCGATAGCCGTATACCCCAGTCCTGTAGTCGTGTCCAGCACTCGCCCCACGATAGGCGCTGCCGCCCTGATCTTCTCAAGGGTGTCTTTGTAGGGATCGGTGCCCTTGATGCGGTGCATAGGGAAGCCACCGATCACCATCGTCGGCGCGCCGCCGGTGGGATAGAGACTGCACACGCGCCCCGTAACCTCCGAGAAAACCCGTATCTCGGACAACTCCTCGCCGTCCAGCAGGAAGCACTTGGTCTGTGAATGGGCTATCTCATCCACCAACTCCCAGTCCAGTTTCTCGCCACCGGGAAAGACCACGCCATCGCTCGTAAGCTGGACCTTTACGCGCGATAGGCCCAGGTCTGGCGAGATCTCAGCTAAGTGCTCGCCCAAAGAGCGCGCCTTCGCCAGGGGTGCAAGCTCGTAGTGCGATAGAACTATCTGCATCTTTTCAACCATGCTACGCCTATCTCTCGAACGAGCCAAACAGGTTGTTGAGGGCCTCGGCCAGTGTCGGGTGCGCGAACACGGCCTCTTTCAGCTCGGTGTAGGGAACCTTGCCCATCATGGCGATCTGCAGCATAGCCATGACCTCGCCACCTTCGATCCCCAGGATGGCGCAGCCCAGTATCCTATCGGTGTCGCCATCCACGACCGCCTTCATGAAGCCCCTGTCCTCGCTCACTTCAAGGGCGCGTGCTACCGAGCTCATAGGCATCTTCGCCACGCGCACGTTATACCCCTGTTCCCGCGCCTGCGACTCTGTTAGCCCCACTCGGCCCAATTGGGGGTCGGTGAACACGGTGTAGGGAACCATGCGCCCCGTCGTCGTGGCGTTGCCGCTCTGTATCAAATTAGTGCGCAGGATACGGAAGTCGTCATATGAGATATGCGTGAAGGCGGGACCACCGTTTACGTCGCCCATTGCGTAGATCCCTTCTACGTTGCTCTCCAGCTTGCTATTCACCGGGATGCAGCCGCGCTTATCCGTTTCCACACCCGCCGCAATCAGATTAAGCTTGCCCGTGTTGGCTGTTCGGCCCGTGGCTACCAGCAAATGCGACCCCAGGATGCTTCGCGCCTTCTCTCCACGCGTCTTCACCCTCAGCCTGACCGACTTCTCGCCCGCTCGTGCCACGTGCACGGCTTCTGTGTTCAGCAGGATCTCGATCCCATCCTCGCGCAGGATGTCCGCAACTGCGCTTGCGACGTCGTTATCTTCGCGGACCAGCAGGTTTGCTCCGCGCTGGACAACCGTCACCCTGCTACCGAAGCGCCTGAACATCTGAGCGAACTCCAACCCTATATAACCGCCGCCGATCACCACAAGGTGTCGAGGCACTACGTCCAACTCCATGATGGAAGTCGAGTTGAGGAATGGCACATCTCTCAACCCCTCAAGAGCCGGTACCGATGGGGCACCACCCGTGTCGATGAAGAACTTGTCGGCCTGCATCTGCCGGGTGCCGCCCCCACGTAAAGCGACCTCGATTTGTTTCGGCGCCGTGAAGGACGCCTCGCCATAGACAAGGTCAAGACCGGGAGTGTTGCCCAGTCGGCGCTCGCTGCCCCCGCGAAAGTCCTCCACCATCTTGCGCTTGCGCTCTCGCACTGCTCTCATGTCGACTGTCACGCGCCCGGTACCAATGCCGTAATCGCGAGAACGGCGCGCCAGATAGGCAACGCGGGCACTTGCGACCATTGTCTTGGTGGGCGTGCATCCGTAGTTGATACAGGTGCCACCAACGAGGTCACGCTCGATCAGCGCGGTCTTCATGCCCGCCTTCGCCAGTGCAGAAGACAACGGCCCGCCGCTTTGTCCCGCCCCTATTACTATCGCATCGTACTTCTCGATGGTCTTGTCCGGATTACCCCGTGGCATAATTTGTGCCTCCCTACTGCATCATGTGAGCATCAATTCTCGTCGTATTATACTCAATCAAGCTCTTTGACCCTTTGCGTTTAGCCGGGCCGTTCACATACAAAGAGGGCTATCATGATCACGATCGGTACATCGGGTTGGGTCTACAAGCACTGGATTGGGTGCTTTTACCCGCCTGAGTTGAAACAGGCGGATTGGCTGAGCTACTTTGCGCGCCACTTCTCGACGGTCGAGATCAATCGAAGCTTCTACCGCTTGCCTACGCGCGAGAACTTTGAGGCATGGGCCGGCCAGGCAAGCGTCAACGGCCGCTTCGTATTCGCAACCAAAGCGAGCAGGTACCTGACTCACCTCAAACGCCTTTACGCGCCCGAAGAGCCTCTCGCCCGGCTGCTGGATGCGGCATCCGGCCTCGGCTCGCACGCGGGGCCTTTTCTGTTTCAACTGCCGCCGGGCATGAAGGCTGACTACGAGCGGCTCCGCTACTTCATCTCGAAACTGCCGCCCGGTATCAGGTATGCCTTCGAGTTCCGGGACAATTCGTGGTATGCGCCGGACATATTGCGGCTGCTGGACGAGTCGGGTTGCGCGCTCGTGCGGGCCATCGGCGGCCACTACACACCCATGGAAGTGCCCGACGCAGGCTCCTTCCGCTACATCAGGGTCCACGGCGGCCAATATGGCGTTGGACTTGATGAAGGCGAGTTGCAGTTCTGGGCCGGCAGAATCAGGCAGGACGCGTCGCAAGGACGTGATGTCTATGTCTATTTCAACAACGACCCTTACTGCCACGCGATCTACAACACCTACCGCTTACGAGAGATCCTTGGCGAAGGCTAGGCGCGCCGCAGCCAGATCCCACAGAGCGTGACCTACGCTCTTGAAGACTATAGGCTTACCGGCAGGCCTAACCACATCAAGCGCATCACCCAGTTCAACCACATCCAACCAGTCCACATGTGCCTGGATCAGGTCGCCCGCACCCGCCTGTGCGCCGTCCAGCGTGTCCACGTACACGTGCGACCTGTTCACGAGCGCGGGAGGCAGTTCGGCCATGGTGGGTGTGAAGGCGCCAACGGCTGCGATAAAGGCATCGTCGCGCACGCCATCGCCTTCGTCCGGGATGACGGGTGTTGTGCCGGTGGTGGCCGTGACAATCAGCGTCACATCGGGTAGCACCTCGCGCATATCGCCGATAGCATGGGCCTGCACGCCACCCGCATAGGAACGAGCATACCCCGCCAGCTTCTCGGCCTTATCCATTGTGCGCGAACAAATGTATACCTGCCGAACACCTAACCCTTCGATGAATGCTTCGATGTGATAGCGCGCCTGCGTGCCCGCCCCCACTACAAGCAGTGGACCTGTGGAGACCGATGCCAGCGTCTGCGCGGCCAACAGTGAAAGGGCTGACGTGCGCCGCCCCGTTACGACCTCGCCGTCCAGGATCGCCAGCCGCTTGCCTGTCCTGGCATCCATCACCAGCACTTCGGCCTGCACCGTGGGCAGAGCTATACCAGGCCCGCTGTTGCCTGTATGCACGGTCACCAGCTTGGTGATTGCTATTTCCTCGTCGGCTGCCGGCATCACCAGCAACACTCCACCCTCGGCCAACGGCACGACCAGCCGGGCAGGCGCGTAGGCAGCACCGCGAGCCTTGTCCCGCATGACCGCAGCAAGGGCCTTGGCCAGTTTCCGGTAAGGCAAGAGAGCCTGTGTGTTTTCGTTGGTCATCACTTCCATGCGCATATTATAATGGACCGATCATGGTGGTGATATCTGATGCCGGCGCCTGCACCCTGCCGGCACACAGACAGGAACGGGACTGAAGGTCAAGTGACCCGCCTGCGCGGTTGCGTTGAACCTCCCGCCCGTCGGCAGTGTACTAGGTATGGTGGGCCGTATTCGCGCGTGGAAAGGTGAGTAGACCCTGATCCAGCTTGCCAAGTTAGCGTTGAATAGAGTAGAAAGAGTAGACTTCGTCATCGTAGGCGGCACGTTCGACCGTCGCAATCACCTGCCGAACAGACCCGAACCCTTCGGCCTGGCGATAGCAGAAGCTATGGCTGTCGGCAAACCTGTGGTCGTTTGAGACACAGGTGTTCTACCCGAAATAGTTGAACAAGACTGGCTTGGTAGCACCTAACAGTGGTGGCGCTACCGCCCCGGATTATGTTGTCGCGCTGCTCACTGATGCAGCACAAAGCGCACGCAGATTTCTCGGCCATCGCACACGTCGTACAGTTCGAGGCCCTCTATCAAGAGATAACAGACGGTACATGATACGGAACAGCCCATAGCCCATGACTGACACCCAAACAGATACGCGGCGGCTCATGACCAACGTCGACTATACATCCCTTGTTTTCGGCCGGCAGGCACCCGACGCCGAACAGCCTCCTCTTCGCATCGCCCTGTTGGGCACTCGAGGCGTGCCCACTATTTATGGCGGCTTCGAGAGGTGCGCCGAGCAGCTGGGATTGCGCCTTGTAGAGCGCGGGCATTCGGTGACCGTCTATTGTCGCCGCCACTTTGTTGACCCCCACTTGCACGAATACAAAGGGATGAAGCTCGTGTCGGCCCCCACCGTCCAGAACAAGTACCTCGACACGCTGGCGCACACATTCTTTAGCTCGATGCATGCCATGTTCCAGCCGTACGACGTGTGTCTCTATTTCATCGCGGGCAACAGCCTCGTCAGCTGGATCCCTCGGCTGGCAGGAAAGCCGACCGTGCTGAACGTCG
Source organism: Chloroflexia bacterium (assembly GCA_038203825.1). Lineage (GTDB taxonomy): Bacteria > Chloroflexota > Chloroflexia > QHBQ01 > JADMIH01 > JADMIH01. The sequence goes on from JBBRDO010000024.1 coordinate 11,613, forward strand.
ACGGCCTCGACTGGAAGCGCGAAAAGTGGCCGCGGCCCGCCAAGCTCTATATCCAGATGGCCGAGCGGCTGGCAACCTCCCTGCCCACAGTGGCCCTTACCGATTCGAGAGTGGTGCAGAAGTTCTACAGGGAAAAATACAACGCGAGGATACGTTATATCACCTACGGCTCAGAGGTTGAGCCGCTGGGTCCCGGCCCCGAGTTGCAGAAGTGGGGGTTGGAGCCGCGCAAATACATCCTCTTCGTGGGGCGCATCGTTCCCGAAAACCACGTCCATCACCTGATCGAAGCTTATCGCGACCTGGCGGATAACGCCGGCATGAAGCTGGTGATCATGGGCGACGCCTCTTATGCCGATGACTATGTCAAGAAGGTGCACTCGATGGCCACGCCCGACACCGTCTTCACAGGCTATGTAGGCGGCGACGGCTACCGCGAGCTGGTCAGCAACGCCTATCTATTTGTGGAAACCTCCTCTGCCAGCGGGACGCACCCCGCCTTGCTTGAGGCCATGTCGCTGGGCAATTGCGTGGTAGCCCAGGATACCGCTGAGAATATCGAGACAATGGGCGGCGCCGGGCTGACCTATTCGGGCAGGAAAGCCCATAACGGCCTGCGCGCAACCCTGCAAGAGCTTATTCATAAGTGCTCCATCGTGCAAGAGTATCGCGGCCGGGCGCATGCTCACGTGCAGGCCCACTATTCATGGGACGCTGTCACAGAGGAATATCTTGCGCTCTTCTATAAGATACTCGCGAAAAGAGGAGCCAAGCGCTCCCGCCGCCAATGATTAATTGGCTGTTGCTAGGTGCTGCGGCCCTGGTGATAACCGTCCTGGCATTCCTGTGGGCGCGAACGTCTGTGGACGGGTTCAAGTCGCGCACATTCTTGCGGCCGGTCAGCCAAAGCCGGGCTATTGGGCTGCCGGCCGCACTCCTCCGGGCCGAGCTGCCCATCCTCGTACTTATCCTCCCGCTTTTCCTCTTTACCTCGCCATTGACCGTACTGGGCCTGGCCGTGATCCCCTTGCTGTGGGGAACACGCAGGCTGGGGCGCGGCCACTTCTTGCCGCGCACTCCTCTCGACTGGCCTATCGCGCTCGTGTCGATCATGATCCCGGTTGGACTGCTCGTCTCGCCATACTTAAGCTGGGGCGCGGGCAGAGCTGCCTTCCTGATCTATGGTATTGCGCTCTACTACGCTCTCGTTGATTGGATAACCGACCGCCGCACGTTCGATATTGCGCTCTCTCTGTACCTGCTTGCAGGAGGGGCTATGGCATTGCTGGCGCTGATAGGGACAGACTGGCAGTACAAGTTCCCTTTCCTGGGAGACCTGACGCAGGCGCTCCCCCACATCGCCAATAGCCTCTCACGTGATCAGACGGGCTTCCACCCCAACATAGTGGCCGGCGCTCTGCTGTGGGTCGTCTTTCCCCTGCTCGCCCTCCTCTTGCTGCCTGCGCGCGAAAATAGAGACCCCACGCCACCCGGCTCGCGCCTGTCAACATGGCTGGCTTACTTCAGCTACCGGCGCTTGCTCCTGGCGATACTGCTGCTGTTGACCACCGGCACCCTTGTGCTCACCCAATCACGTGGGGCCATTGCCAGCGCAGCGGCAGGTGTGGGCCTGTTGGCGTGGCTCAGGTGGCCTCGCTTTCGTCTCGCGATTGCGATTGGCGCTGTTGCCGCTGTAGCGCTCGTGAGTGTGGCGTTGACCCTGGAGATAAGCGCGACCAAGCCGGCAGCAGCCGCAGGCGAATTCTCGGTATCGGCAGCCGATAACTTCGCGGTACGCATAGACACCTGGCAAAGCGCACTGAGGGCAATAAGCGCGCACCCGGTCGAAGGGATCGGCCTTGATGCGTTTCGCCATCTCTTGCCCACCACCTATCCCGCCGCCTCTATCCCCGACACCTACGATATCGGTCATGCCCACAACCAGTTCCTGCAGGCCGCGCTCGACCTTGGCCTGCCAGGTCTGCTGGCATATCTGACCCTGTGGATTGCGGCAGGCCGCATGCTATGGATCATACTGGCGCGTAATACTCCTCTCTCGACCGACTCCCCGCGCACGGTATATCTCGCTGCGGGGTTCGCCACCGCCCTCTTCGCTTCGTTTCTCCACGGCATGATAGATGTGGTTGTGATGGTGTCGAAGCCGGGCGTGCTGTTCTGGGCATTGCTGGCCTTTGTCACTGCACTCGGGCACTTGACAGCCAAACAGAGGGAATCTACACTGCAAGAGTGAGCCGCATGTCAACTACCATGCCCACAACCGAAGATGTTCAAGGCGGTCTCTCTGTGCAGTCCGCACAGGCGGCGGGTGAAGTCCGCGACAGGCACCTGATCAAGCCTGCCACGTTCGATTCTACCTCGGCAGGCTTACTGGCCCTGCTCGTGCTTGCTGTGTCTGCCGACCGGCTGGGCCTGGGCGCAGGTAGCCTCAATCTACGCACCGAGCTCATGGCCGGCGGGCTGGCTGCGCTCATTTTGCTGCTCAGGGATTGGCGGGCGTGTCTACGTGGCTGGGGAGTGGTGGATGCTTGCCTGGGCGGGTGGCTCATCGTGAACCTCGTGTCTTCCCTCCTCTTCTCGCCTGAAATTAGAGAAAGCCTCAAGTATGTAGCGATACTGGCTGGACTGCTTACTATATACGTGGCTGCCCGCCTGCTTATCACGTCAGAAACGGCCTTGGCCTGGGTGACCACGCTATTTATACTACTGGGCGCTGCCGCTGCGCTGGTAGGTCTGGTATGCGCGCTCCTGTACAACATAATTGGCCCCAACTTCGGCGTGCTGCTCGAGCGCTTCTACAGAGACGGTGTGTTCGTGGTTACCCCCAAGATCCAGGGCGTGCTGTGGGAACCGAACATCTACGGCAGTTTCTCGCTGGCAGTAGCCGCGCTCGCCGGGGCCTTAGCTCTCAGAAGACCTGCCCCTGAGGCCCAACGATCTTCCAACGAGGAATCAAACCTGTCGCGCCTCGCGCAGGTCATATTGCGTTCGTCGCCTGCATTAGGTGTGGCAATCGCGCTGGGGATGTGCGGGGTGATGCTGAGCATGACGCGCACTGTGTGGGCGATAGGGCCTGTACTAATCCTTTTGCTGGCCGCTACGGCATGGAAGATCAAGCTGGCCACCCTGCGCACCATCGCGAGGCGGCTGCTGTTGCCCGCTATATTGGGCAGTCTAATCGGGCTGGGTGTGGGAGCGTCCTTGCCGGCACCGCAGTGGAAGATGGGCGAGCCCTGGGAATTGACACCGGCACAGGTAGATGACATGGTCCGGGCAAGGTTGTTCGCGGATGTCGCTCCCGCGCCGCAAACGGGCGCGCAACTGAGCGCCACACCCATAGCAACCGGAGAGGGCTCTGCACCCGCTGATCGCGTGGGCGAGCTTTTGAACCCGGGCGGCGCCCCAGCCCTCTCGAGCAGATGGCGCATCTATACCGACGCCTTTAACGGATGGCTCAAGCGGCCCATACTTGGCTGGGGAGCGGGAACTTTTCCCTATGTTTATCCGCCCCCGCCCGAAGGCGGCACCTGGATCGCCAACGTCGAACTGCACTCCCTGTTCGACACGGGTATTGTGGGCCTCCTTCTACTGGTAGCCGCCGCCTTTATTGCAGGTCGCCGCGCTCTCAACACTTTGCGCATGCCGGCGGCGCGCTGGGGTCTAAACGACTATGTCACATTCGGCATCCTTCTCGCGTCGCTCGGCCTCCTGTGTGCCTTCCAGATCACAGACGGTACCTGGTTGGGCTTCACCTGGGTGCTTCTGGCCATGCTGGTGGCCGCGGACCAAAAGACCGCTACAATCCAGCAGCAAGCATAACTCTATGGCACCCCAGCCGCCCGACGACATCAGCCCGGAAGCCAAGCAGCCATGACGGCTCCCTTTCCACAGGTATCGGTGATAGTGCCTGCCTATAACGGAGCCGCGACAGTAGGCGATTGCCTGCGCGCGCTGCTGGATCAGCAGACCCATCGCACGTATGAGATCATACTGGTGGATGATGGCTCGACAGACAACACAGCCCACGAGGTTGAAGCCTTCGCGCCCAGAGTGCGCCTGGTAAGGCAACAGCACGCCGGTGCCGCAGCCGCACGCAACCGTGGAGTGTCAGCAGCACAGGGCGATATCCTACTATTCACCGACGCCGACTGCGAGCCTACTCCCGGCTGGATAGAAAGCCTGGCCCGCGCTCTCGACGGGGCAGACGGTGCGAAAGGGACTTATCGCACTCGCCAGAGGAGCGTGGTGGCGCGCTGGGTGCAGGCCGAGTACGAGAGCAAATATCGCCGCATGGCGCAGCGCCCCACCATCGACTTCATTGACACCTACTCCGCCGCATACCGCCGGGACGTGTTCGATGCAGCAGGAGGCTTCGACGAGGCGTTCCAGGTAGACGAGGACCAGGAGCTATCCTTCAGGCTGGCCGAAGCCGGGGCGCGCCTGGTGTTCGCTCCTGAGGCTATTGTATACCACAGGCACGCAGCCACGCCCCTGGCATACATGAAGCGCAAGTTCAGGATCGGCTACTGGAAAGTGTTGGTCGCCGCCATGCACCCGGCCCGTATCATAAGCGACTCGCACACGCCCCAGAGCCTGAAGGCACAAATGGCCCTGCTGGCACTGCTGCTGCTCCTTATGCCTGCCGCGCCCTTTTCACGGCTTGTCCGCAAAGCACTGGCGATTGCGGCTGGCACACTGCTCGCAACCACTCTCCCCATCGCGGCCCGTATCGCCACCGACGATCCCGCCGTGGCACTGGCTGCGCCCCTTATGAGCCTGCTTCGGGCGGCAGGGCTGCTCGCAGGCACGTTGGCTGGCCTTATGCGCTTCGGTCCACGCCTCTTGCGTGAATAGTTTCCACATCCACACGCGCCTCCTCCATAAAGTACAATAGGAGGCATGATTAGCAGCGAACAAGACGTGGTGGGCGACCCAGAGGTCGCGCCCAGCGCAGAGATCGCTTTCGGCTCACAGGCGTATGACACGATCATGCATGAGGGGCCTACGGGCACGCATGGCGAGGTCACGGGACTGCTGCTGGGTGTTCCCATGCACAAGCAAGATGGCCTGCCGCAGATCATCGTCACGAGTGCGCTCAAACTCAGCCTTGCAGCCGACGGCGCAGGTTTCCTGCTTGATCAACCGGCCATCGACGAGTTGGCTGCGCTCTCCGCATCAGGCGAATCTGCGTATATTGTCGGCTGGTTCTACGGCGACCCTGACCTGGCCGCGTCCCCGCCACACATCTCATTCTCCACAGTACAAGTACTCATGCCCGCGGACGGTAACCTCTTCGCGCTGGTCAACCCCACCACTAATGCGGGCGCATGCTACCTGTGGGATGGCGCCCGTTACCACCCCGTCTTCATAGAGCAGGACGCAGACGCCGGTGCCGCCTGGACTCGCGAACCCCAAGGCGCAACTGAGGTGCTTGCTGACCTGCTAGCACCCATGGCACCCGCAACTCCTCCAACGCCCACACCGGAACCCGCACGCGTGGACCCTGCACCGGCGCGAGCCGAGCGCATCACTGCCCCTATCGTGGTCGGAGCGTGGGCCCCAGTCACCGGCGACACCCTGCCGATTCCCGCCTTTCTCAGCCGAAAGTACAACCTCCAGATGCTTAGCCTCACGAGCGCCTGGCCTGAGTGGACCCGTCAGATACACCCGACGTCCGGCGGCGCTATGAGCGTACTCAGGCGCAACAGGGCGTCCCTCTTATCCGGTATAGACGCGACAGCAGTTATCGGCGTGGGCGCGCTCGCGAGCGTAGCCGTGGGTGCCTTACTGGTGCTTGTGGGGCTGTACTCGGTGTTGTCCGCTCCGCAGAATAGCGTCGTGCCCACGCCCACCGTCCCCGTCGTTGTAGTTGTGCCCAACCCCTCGGCCACACAGATTCCTGTGATCGTCGCGCCCACGTCCACCCCTTCGATAACGCCAACCAAACCGCTCCCCGACACGGCAACCCCCACTATCGAACCTACGCCCATTGTCGTCGACACCAACACACCTGTCCCGGTGCCAACCGGCACGCCACTACCTGAGCCTCCGCCGCCCACTATCGAGGTCGCACCCACCGACACGCTCGAACCTGCACCCACGGACACGGTTGAGGAACCTACTGCCACGCCTATCGAAGTTACAGCTACCCCCACTGTGGTGCCAACCCCCGTCCCCACGGATACGCCTGTAGGCCCGCCTGTACCTACCCAGCGCCCTACTCCTATGCCCGGCATTTTGACCCCGACGCCCGAAGCCCCTACGATTACACCCATGCCCGGCATCTTCACGCCCCCACCGGCCATAGAGCCACTAACACCTACCCCCGAAACATAAGGCGAGTAGAATGCAAACGCATCCATACCGCCGTCTCAGCCCGTGGGCCATCCTCCGCGTCGTGCTACCTGTGTTGGCCGCGCTCTTTATGTTTTGGACGGGATATGTCGCTGCAACCCGGCACCGCTATGAGACTGCTAATGGCGTGCCGGGCGAGATCCTGGCGAGCGAAAGCGTTGGGCAGACCTTCACTGCCCGCTATGATGGGCTTTCCGGCGTAGAGGTACACATCGCCACTCTCGGTCTCGAGGCCAACACTACACGCAGCACACTCATCATGCACCTGCGCGACGACCCCACCTCCCCAACCGACCTTGCCACCGCCACGATCCCTCCATCTCAGACCCTTGATCCCGATCCCTGGTACACTTTCTCCTTCTCCCCCATCGAGCACAGCCGCGCTCGGAGCTACTTCCTATCGCTGGAGTCGCCCGACGGCGCACCGGGCAAGGCACTAACGGTGTTATGGTTTCAACCCGCGCCCAGGGGCGACCCCTATGCGGACGGCGTGGCCTATAAGAACGGCCAGCCCACAAAGGGTGATCTAGCCTTTGGCCTTCTCTATTCGGCTCCGCCTTTGCAGGTATGGTCAATCATGCTGGGTGAAGCAGGCGCGAACACCTCGCCGCTTTTGCTCTATGTGCTCCTGGTCCTTGCGCTACTGGCTGTGGTCCTGGCTTTGGCCTTTCCTTACCTGTCCCGACGTTCGCCGCGCCTGGCCGAACGGCTCAAAGCGTCGTCGCTGGCGACTGCCCTTGGGGTCGGGCTGATATATGGCAGCCTCTTCATAGTGATAATGCCTCCCTGGCAGGGGCCCGACGAATATGCCCACTTCGCCTATGTCGCCCTCCTCCATAAGCATGACCTGAACGCAAGCGAGGTGCAGTCGCTCGATCTCTTCGGCGCTGATCGCGACACCGCCCTTGTCAAGGTGGTCAACGCCTCGGCCGACCGCAACGACTTCATTCGCCGGCTCGCGGGCAACAGCGCCCCGGGCGCGCCCACGCGCACTGACGCTTTCCTGTTCCAGCAGGTGCGCCAGCCTCCGACCTACTACTGGCTTTGCGCGCTGGCTCTCCGGGCCGCCCGCGCAATAGGCATCGCTGCCGACCCCTATACGCAGCCCGAGACTGCCATCTACATCATGCGCCTGGTGTCTCTTCTGCTGGGTCTGCTCGTCATAGCTCTCGCATGGGTATTCAGCGTTAGGCTGTGTGCAACTTCGGCGCCCCTGCCGGCGGTGCTGGCTCTCCTTCCGATGCACGCTTTCATCGCTACCTCCATCAACAACGACATACTGGCAGAACTGGCTGTATCAGCGCTCTTCGTGGCCCTGGCTGCCCTTTACGCAACCTCGTTCGGCGCTCCGAAAGAACGTGGCGATGGCAAGCACGGAAGAGAAGCAGTCCTGCTCCTGCTGTGTGTACTGCTGGCCGCGGCAGGTGTGGCGACCAAGGCCACGGCCTCCGCCGCTTCCCTTCCCATGCTGGGAGCCGGCCTGATCCTGTGGGGGACATGCAAACTCTATGGCCGGAGCAAGACCATGTCGGGCCGGCCGGCCACCAGTCTATTCAGGAGGCCACCTGTTATCGCCCTGGGCGCAATCGTGCTGGCCGCATGCGCGTTCTTCGTCGTATGCGGACCTGACAGCACGCGAACGCTCGGCTGGGTCACAAGCTATACGCCGGTGCAGCGGATCGGGCGCGTCGAAAGCAGCACCGCCCACGATGGGCACTACGTGATCCAGCTAGACACGGCGGCATCACGCACAGCCATGCAGAAGCTCATCCCGCCCTTTATCTTCCACCCCGCCCTGCGTATCACGTTCGTCGGCTGGGCCCGGCTCGCTCCCCAGCAAAGCGCGCCTCAAAACGGTCTTACTGCCAGGCTTGCATTGGAAGACGGAGCAAGAGAAGCGGGTGTAGTCACCGCTACCCTCACCCCCGGCGGCGATTGGACGCGTATGGAGGTGACAGCCGGCGTAGAGCAAAATGCCGAGCAAGTGACCCTGCGAATCGGCGCAGATGGTCCGGGCGTCGTCCAATTCGACGATATGTCACTCAGCGTAAAGGGTGTGAATCAGCCCTGGAATGACCCCATATACAAAGCTGCCCTACTCGACCCCTCGGGCGAAAACGCGCCCTGGACGGTGCGTGCACCGTTCTCGTCCCTCATGCCGGGCGACGTTCGCGACATGGCCGATGCTCTGCTCAATCCGCAGCCCTTCAGCAAGCCTGCGCTCTGGCTCGCCTATGCCAACACTCAATATCGCTCTTTCTGGGGCAGTTTCGGCTGGCTCTCGATAGACCTGCCCGCGCCCGTCTACCTGCTGATCGCAATCCTGCTCTTACTCACCCTGAGTGATCTGCTCCTGCGGGCTATAATCCTGCGCTCACACGGTATAAGCTGGCGCGGCTTACTTGCCGTCGTATCAATCTTTGCGCTGACCGTTGCCATCTTCACGAGCTTCATCAAACAGATGGCGCTCACGGCATACGGCGGCCTCCCCTCCGATCCACAGGGACGTTACCTCTTCGTGCTGGCGATACCAATAACCTGGCTCATCATAGCAGGGCTGAGCACTCTGAACCGCAGGCTCCCGCCTCGCGCGCAGGTTCTCTGCCGCTACGTTGCGATCGGCGGGCTGGTATTCTTTGCCGCCTATAGCCTGCTCGCCCTGATAGTTCCTTACTATTACCGCTAGGCGCCCTTCTCTTCCAGTTAATAGGCGGATGTGTAAAACTGCCAATCACGCGTATTGACAGCCACACCACGACCCCCTATAATGATTGAACTGAGCCGAGACAAGTTCGCTTGTCGGAGCGCAGGAACAAAAAGCTCGGATGGTCCTCACGGATTGTTCGGGTTTTTTGTTTGCCTGAATACTCCTTTGATGCGTCGTCCCCCACGCATAAAATATCAGCCTCTCACCTGATAGGTGAGAGGCTGATATTTTATGCGTATGATGCGTAGTTGAAGCTAGGGGACATCCTCAGGTGATTTATCTACCCACGCCTGGTAGAATGCGAGCAGGCTCTCGTAGCTGTACGACGGCAGCCTCTCGAGGCGGTCCCAAGCCGCTATGGCGAAGGGTGTAGTCATCCCCTGGTCGTAAGGAACGATAAGCAGCTTGACCTTGCCGTATTTCTCTAAAGGCAGCTTGGTGTAGGCGTCTTGTAGCTGCTGCTTAACTGAAGCAGGAGTGTCGGTCTTGTAGTACAGCACTATATATCCATGCTCAAGGCTATGTACGAACGATCCCTCTTTTACGGTGTCTGTATAGAAGCCTGGAGGGGCAGGCGAGTTGTAGTGCGTTCCCGAGCTGGGTGGGTAGTTCGTATAGGTTATGACCTGGCTGTCGGCCACGTGGGTTCGGCCTTCATCGGCAACAGGTACGCCCGGACCGTCAATCAGGGTGGACGCTGCGACAACTATGCCTGTCCCCGATGCCTGGGCCATCGTCGGCTGGGCCGCCGCGGGATTGTCGGTGGTGGCAGCGGCAGGGCTCTTCTGGCTCAACAGCAAGTAACTCACGATCAGCAGGCCTACTACCATCATGCCGATAACCCCGCCCATTATTATCGGAAACGGATCGCGGCGCGGTGCTACCGCACGAGGTCGAGCGGCGCTAGACCGGGGTGCGTTGGACCGGGTAGGAGGGCCTGAACGCGGCGGCGGCCCTGTTCGCGGCCGATTCGACCCCTGGGGGGGACGTTGATCACCACGCCTCGGAGGCGTATTGCTCATGGAAACTCTCCTTCTTATTTTGAGACAGCCGGATCAACATGTTGATCCGGCTAAAGTCCCGTTATCTGTATAGGGGCATACAGTGATAACTGTCTTGCTCAAGAGTAAGATATTCGGAGCCCCGATGTCAAGACGGGAGGTAAGTGTCGACAGCCCACTGACGACCGACGGCTGTCGACACTTACCACTAGCCACTAGTACGCTTGACGCCGGAACAACGGCACCGCCAGCAGCAGCGGCACCAGCGCCGCTATCAGCGAGATGATCAGCGCCTTCACAGGGAACTCCTGCCCGAGAAAGGCGGGCAGGCTTGACCAGTAAGAAGGAATTGACCAGTTAGCCCCGTGCGGGAAGAGGCCCGGCAGGTTGAGCACAATCAGGATCACCACAGTCAGGCCAAGCGGGCGCAGCACATCGCTGAACACCACCGACAGCAGCGTGGCTATGCCGAATATACACAAAGTGCCAAGCCAGAAGAGCAGCACAGACACCGCTACTCCGCCCAGGTCTTGAGGTCGCCCCGACACCGCCGAGACGACATAGACGGCGGCTCCGCTCAGTATATTCAATGCCAGCAAGATAACGGCCCCCACCGCATACTTGGTAAGCAGTATCTGATCGCGGCTCAGCGGCCTGCTCAGAAGCAGGAAGATCGTCTGCTTATTCACCTCACCCGCGATCACCGAGGCTCCCAGCAGCGCAGTGACTACCATCAGGATCAGGCCACTGTCGCCCGATAAACTGAAGGTCAGGTTCCACATAAATGCCCCGTAGTCTGTAAAGCGGTTGGCGAAGTCGCTGCCCAGCGCGTTCGACAGATTCTGCAAGTCGGCAGGCGAAAGGGCTTGCCTGACCATGTCGTAGCTGAGCGCCCCAATAATCATCGTAAGCAGCGCCAGCACCGCGCCGATCAGCACCTTCCAGCGCGAATCAATAAGCTCTTTAGTAACCACTCTCGTCCTCCTTCATGTACTCCAGGAACAGGTCCTCCAGATTCAATCCGACCACGTCGATGTCGCGCAGATTTAGTCCGCTCGCTTGGATGCTCCGGGCTAATGCTTCGGCGTCGCCGTCTACCATGGCGCGCACGCTGCGTCCTTCCTGCTCGATGCGCCCTACACCCGGCATCGCCTTCAGCACGTCCAGCTCCTGGGCTGTGGGAGGCTCCGTGTACACAAGCTTCAACACCTTCTGGTTCTGCTTCAAATGGTCCAGTTCGTCGCTTACGACCAGGTGGCCTGCCTTTATGATGCCGATCCAGTCTGCCACCGCCTCTACTTCCGACAATATGTGCGAAGAAAAGAAGACGGTCTTGCCCTCTGACGCTATCTCGCCCACCAGCCTGTTGAGCAATTCGTGGCGCGCAATGGGGTCAAGGCCGGAAGTCGGCTCGTCCAATATGAGGAGATCGGGGTCGCTACCCATCGCCAGGCTGAAGGCCAGTTGCCTGCCCATTCCCTTCGATAGCTGGCGCACCCTAACCTGCTCGGGCAGATTAAACATCTTGATATAGCGGTCCACCGCCGCCTGGTTCCATTGGCGGGCAGTGGAGCGGCAAAAGTCGTTCATTTGGCCCACTGTCAAACTGTCATACAGGCTGTTCACTTCGCTCACATAACCCGTGCGCGCTCTCAACTCCACGCTGTTTGCCACAATGTCGTACCCGAGCACGGTAGCGGAACCCGCATCCGGCCTGCGAAACCCCAGCAGCGTCTTTATTGTTGTAGTCTTGCCCGCGCCGTTCGGTCCCAAGAAGCCGTATACTGACCCCTTTGGGACGCTCAAGGTGAGGCGATCAACCGCCCTCTTTGAGCCATAATTGACCACCAGGTCTTTGATCTCGATTGCACTGTCGCCCAACTCCACAGGGTGTGCAATTGCTTTCTCTTGCGTAGTGACCATTTTACTCTCCCTGTTCCCCGTAATAGCGTTCCACTTCATCAGCGTAGAACGCATCAAGTACATCTGCTTCAACGCCAAGCCCACTTGCGTCGCGCACCACAGCGCCCAATCTCCCGCGAATAGCCTCAACTTGCCTTGCACGTGTCATCTCGTCGCTGCTCGCGATCACAACCGTGCCGACTCCCGCCCTGCTCTCTACCAATTGCATGGTTTGCAATTCGTTATACGCCTTTACTATCGTGTTCGGGGCGATAGTCAACTCTGTTGCCAACTGCCGGACCGTCGGCAACTGGTCGCCTGCCTGGAGCGCGCCCACCTCAATAGCGTGCCTGATCTGCCCAACGATCTGAACATACAACGGCACTCCGCTTCTCGGGTTTATATCCAGCCATATGGCCATCATACCTCCTTGTGTATCATTGTATCATAATTATAACACAATGATACAGCAGAGTTGCTCGCCTGTCAAGGGGGAATCTGCAAGGCAAAATAAACCTGGTAGCACGACCTTTGGTATAATAGGCCAGATATCAGCAGGAGGCAGAGCAATATGGATCAACCTCTCTCAAGCGCACTCATAGACTCAATTGTGGGCGGGTACAACGGTGATCCATTTGCTGTGCTTGGCCCTCATGCTGTGACGCACGAAGGAAAGCCATCTTTGGCCGTGCGGGCGTTCTTGCCATGGGCGACCTCCCTCTCCCTGATGTTCGACGCTGGCCCTACTTACGAGATGTGGCGTCTCCACCCCTTCGGATTCTTTGAGGCCATTGTCCCCCAGGACGCCATCCCTAACAGCAAATACGTCCTGCGCGCCGAGAATACCCTGGGAGGCGTGGTCGACCTGCGCGACCCCTACTCCTTCGGACCCCTGCTATCCGACTTCGACCTCTACCTGATCTCGGAAGGCAGCCACTACCGCACCTATGAGAAGCTGGGCGCACATGTGCGCGACGTGGACGGCACAAGCGGAGTGCATTTCGCCGTGTGGGCTCCCAACGCCGAGCGCGTAAGCGTGATCGGCAACTTCAATAACTGGAACGGGCACGCTCACTCCATGCGCAACCACCCCGGACATGGTATCTGGGAGCTTTTTATCCCCGGCCTGGGCGAAGGCGAATCGTACAAGTACCAGATCAAGCTGCCGGGCACCGATACCGTCACCGAGAAGGCAGACCCGTACGGCTTCTTTGCGGAGTATCGCCCTGCCACAGCCTCTATCGTCGCCAACATTGACCACTACGACTGGCAAGACCGGCAATGGCTTCAGGAGCGCCCGCAAAGACAGGCCCTTTCCGCTCCCATCTCTATCTACGAGGTCCACCTGGGCTCGTGGAAGCGCACCCTGCCCGACGACAAAGGCCAGACCTTTCAGTTCAACTACCGCCAGCTCGCGCACGAGATCGTGGAGTACGTGCAGTACATGGGCTTCACCCATATTGAGCTGATGCCGATCTCCGAGCATCCGTTCGACGGCTCCTGGGGCTACCAGACTATTGGCTACTACGCCGTCACGAGCAGATACGGCACACCCGCCGACTTCCAGTACTTCGTGGACCATTGCCACAAGAACGGCATCGGCGTTCTGCTCGACTGGGTGCCCGCTCACTTTCCAACAGATGCGCACGGCCTCGGCATGTTCGATGGAACCCACCTCTACGAGCACGCAGACCCACGCATGGGTGCGCACCCCGACTGGGGAACGCTCATCTTCAATTACGGGCGTAACGAGGTGCGCAACTTCCTGTTGTCCAACGCCCTCTTCTGGCTCGACAAGTATCACATCGACGGCCTGCGCGTTGACGCAGTGGCCTCCATGCTTTACCTCAACTTCTCGCGTCCCGCAGGCTCGTGGGTTCCGAACAAATATGGGGGCACTGAAAACCTTGACGCGATCGACTTTATCAGGCGCTTCAACGAGCTAACGCACCTGGAGCACCCCGACGTGCTGACCATGGCCGAAGACTCTACCAGCTGGCCCGGGGTGACCCGACCCACATTCCTGGGCGGTCTCGGCTTCGATCTCAAATGGAACATGGGCTGGATGAATGACGTGCTCAAGTATATGAAGTACGACCCAATCTACCGCCACTACCACCACAACCTGCTCACCTTCTCGCTGGTCTACGCCTTTACAGAAAACTTCCTGCTGCCTCTCTCCCATGACGAAGTAGTGCACCTGAAGAAAAGCCTGCTGGAGAAGATGCCCGGCGACGACTGGCAGAAGTTCGCGTCAGTGCGTTTGCTGGTCGGCTACCAGTACACCCACCCGGGCAAGAAGCTGCTCTTCATGGGCGCGGAGCTCGGCCAACGCGCCGAATGGAACGAAATAACCAGCATTGCCTGGCAAGAGCTGGATCACGAGTCGCATCGCGGCCTCAATAACTTCGTTCGCGACCTTGCCCACCTGTACAAGAGCGAGCCGGCCCTCCACGCCGTCGAGAATAGCTGGGAGGGCTTCCAGTGGGTCAACGCCAACGACAGCGAAAATAGCGTTCTCTCCTTCATACGTCGCGGCCCGCAGAAGCAAGACGAGGTTGTGGTGATATGCAACTTCACGCCTGTGCCGCGCTATGACTACCGGTTGGTGGTGCCGCATCCTGGCTACTATCGCGAAGTTCTGAACAGCGATGCAGGGGTCTATTGGGGCAGCAACGTGGGCAACGCAGGGGGAGTCTGGGCGGTGGAAAACGCCTGGGGCGACTCGGGCTGGGAACTGTCAGTCACAGTACCGCCCCTTGGCATACTGATCCTCAAGTCCGACCCCGGCGAGGACCACCAGCTTGAGGCCGCTGAGCCGGCTACGGGCCAAAGCGACCCAGAGACAAACCATGTGCTACCGCAGGCCGTGGAGCCCTTGGAACCCCGCATGGGCCTGGAAGATATAAATACGGGCAGCCCTCTGCTTCCCGCGGAGACGCCCGAGCCTAAGGGCAAAAAGCCCGCGAAACGTGCGCCGGCATCAAAAGCAAAATGACTTACAACTTCGCGCCGGATTCGCCCTCTATGATGCCGGGTAACTTATGACCTTATCTATTCTATTCACGCTTGCGGGCGTGCTGCTCATGTTCATAGTGCTGTTTGATGTCTTTATGACCGTGCTGCACCCTCAGGCAGAAAGCCCCTTCAGCACCCGCTTCCAGACCTCCATGTGGTCAGTTCTCCGCCTGGCGTCACGAGGTCTACGTGGCCGCGTCCGTCATCGCTTCCTCGGCCTTGCAATACCGATAATGGTTGCGGGCCTGATTGCGCTTTGGATAGGTCTATTGTTGGTGGCATTCGGCGTGATTTATGCCGCCTGGATCGGCGTACCCGGCTCGTTTAAGCTCCCGGATCCGCTCGTTACGCCGGGCTGGTGGGATGCGATCTATTTCAGTGGGGTCACGATTACCACTACAGGCTATGGCGACTTTATACCAATTGACCCTCTGCTGCGGCTTGCTTCTATACTGGAAGGAATAAGCGGCATGGCAATCCTGAGCTTCAGCGTGGCATATGTTCTGGGGGTCTATCCCTCGCTCCAGAGGCAAAGGGTGCTCGCTGTCCTCCTCAATGAAGAGACAGACGGGCACGTGTCGGGCCTACCCATGCTGAGACGATACCTGCGCAGAGGCGACTTCGGTGCTATGGCGAGCCTGTTGTCGACAATCAACTGGGAGTTTCTGTCGCTCGTCGAAGCGCACAACAGGGTACCGATACTTCATTACACCCATCCCACTGATGTAGAGCGTTCATTTCTGCGCGTACTGCTGGTCGTTCAGAACCTGGTGGGATCTCTACGCTATGGTGTCGCCGGAGGCAAAGGACTTGACTGGAGCACTGATCCGAGAGTGCTCGACCTGGAGGACAGCCTTTTCCATGCCCTGCACACGCTTGGCTCCTCTAAGCAACTGCCTATTGCCCCCAATATGGATGGACACAGCGCCCAGGAGGCCGGAAAGCGCTTCGACGAGTTGATTGACAAACTGAAAACAGGGGGCCTTCCCACCCCCGACCCGGGGCCAGGCAAGAACGGCCTCCCAAGCGACCTCAGTCGAGCGCGCAGGGCTTACATTCGATTCTATGCAGCCAGCGATATCCCTCTGCTCAGCTACCTGCAGAACAGCGGCTATAGCTATGTTGAGGCCACCGACGATGCTCCGCGTCCACAAAAACTCGTAGAAGAGCTGGAGGCTGACACGCCTGTACAGAAGACATCCGTCATCGACTGATCCGGCCGCCTCTGTAGGTTATAAGTGTTGGTTCTCGTCCTCGCCCAGCAGCGGCAATTGCGCTCCCTGATCGAGCCTCTTCTTCTCCTCCCGCTGTAATTGCTGGATGCTCCTATCGGGCGACGGCAAGTCTTCGGGCAGCGTGCCGCCCAGCTCCTGTATTGTCTGCCGCACTTTGCGGCCTACATCGTAGTGGGTGCGGTTCGCGCTTTCTTTGCCCTGAATGCCTTCCCGGCGCAGTTTATCCTCGGTCTGGGTGGCGCGAAAGAGATTGGCCGCCAGCTCGGTGCTGCCCATGTGATCGAGGATGTGCTGCGATGGCTTCAGACCTTTACGCGCGTGGATCTCGCGGCTCTTCATCTCACCATACAGCCCCATGTAGCCATGATCCTGGAAGATAGCGAAGTCGACAGGCTTGATCACGCCCGCCCTGTTAGCAGCGTCGGCCAGTTGCTTGTTATGCGTCGATAGCTGGTCGCGCAGGTAAAGCCTCTTCTGAGTCTCGGTCAGCCCTGCTATCTCGTCGGCCTGTTCCTGCCGCTGCGTCTGCACGGCAAAGTAAGTCTGCCCCAGGGCCACGACCTCTTTGGAAGGGTCGGCGTTCTGAACGATCAAATAGCAAGCGTAGCGCGACAGGTGGATGTCGGCCACCTTGCGGTGTGCACCCTTGCCCGTGGCGATCATATCGGTGGTGTCAACGAAATGATCCTCCACGAGGTAGCCGCTGTTCTCGCAGGCCACCCGCGCCTTCTCAACCACCTTCAGGAAGTTGCGATAATCCCCATAACCAAGCGCCCTGGCAAGCTCTCGCGCCGACCAGTATTCGTATCCATCCTCGTTCTCGCGCCTGATCCGGGCAAATAGCGACTGCCGTCCATCCTCGGTTTCTCGTGTTTCAATGTCCATACCAACCTCCACCATTCATTCCAGAAGAGAGCACCAGTTTAGCACACAGGCCACTCCTTCAGCCTCCTTTCCACACCAAAAAGGCGGCCCATCCCTTTCGGAACGAGCCGCCTTCCCATAACTTATGTGCCGCTATCCACCGGTCTTATCTCTTCCTGCTCTGCTGGGTGGCAGACTTCGAGTAGTGCAGTGCCTTGCGCCTCAACGCGCTGAATCCCTCCTGCGCGACCGTACTCTCGTCCTTCAGAGCCGATACCTCGGCCTGCGCCACCGGCGAAGCCGGGGCCGCCATTGCCACGAAATTGGCCGCTCCCGCCAGTACCTGCGCGCTCTTAGCGTAATCGCCCGCTGCATCGTATTGCAGAGCCTCCTCACGCGCGCGTGCGGCCTCCTGCATCGCCACCTGCTCCATTACCGCAGGATTGGGCTGCTCGCGCTCACAGTCCGCCTCAGTTGCATAGGTCAGCACCGCTTCGCTGCTGCTAACCGACATCGTTTCGCCCATCGCCACATCCGCATAAGTGATCGTAACGCGCAACGGCATCGTCGTTCCCAGGTAGCCGGGTCTAACGCTCAGCCTGAACAGAGCAGAGCGTGCCTCGTCCGCGATCATGTCGTCAAGCCTCACCTTGAGGCCTGCGCCCACGCGGTCAGTCTCGAACGTGTTTAGCAGTTGGGCATCTATGCCCGCGGGCAGGTCCAGAGTAACCGTGACGTTACGCGCCGCCGTGGACAGCACTTCACCCAGTTCGCGATGCAGGAAATCGGGTATCTGGCGAGCGTGCTCGATAAAGTAGAAGTGCCCCCCGCCCTTGATCGCCATCCTCTCCATCAAATCCTCGTTGAAATCGACGCCGATACCCATCGTGGTGGTGCTCACCCCACGTGACCGCAGTTCCGCCGCGTGGCGCTCCAAAGCTATCGGGTCCACGATGCCCACGTTCGCCAGCCCATCGCTCAACAGGATTGCGCGGTTCAAGTAGTTGCTCTCGTGCTGGTAATTCGCGACCTCCTGCGCTCCCGTCAGCCAGCCGCCGCCGAGGTTTGTACTGCCTCCGCTCTCTATCCGCTGCACCGCGGCGATCATCTCTTGCTTCGCATCCGGCGTAAGCACGCGACTCGGCGACACCACCGTCACCGTGTCGTCGTAGGACACTACGGCTGCCCTGTCGGCCCCTGTGAGGTTGCGGAGGCAAAATATGGCGGCCTCCTTCGCCTTCTCGAGCTTCGTGCCCGTCATCGAGCCACTTCTGTCGATTATCAATGCCAGGTTTAGCGGCAATCGCTGCGGGCCGTCGATGTTTGGCTTGTGAGCCTCTTTCTCCGCTGTAATTTCCAGGCGCAAATAGCGCTCGCTGGTTGCTGTGGAGGGCACCAGCCTACGGTCAAGGTTTGCAATAATCTTCATTTCCTTATTCTCCGTTCTCCGGGTCATTCCCCAGAATATGCCGCGCAACTTCGATTAGCCGTGCGACCTTTGCCTTTACATGGGCGCTTCCTCCTGCTAGATATTGCAGTTCAACGCCCTCTCCCAGATCCACCCGCTCCCACGTTGTCGGCTTCGGCGAGCCAGCCGCGGGCGGTATTGCGGTCTTCTCGGCAGCCGTGTCCATTGCAGGCGTCGGTATATACGCACTGCTCGCCGGGGCAGTTGCACCCTCCACTCCGCGCCTTCTAACCGGTAGGGGCGCGTATTGAGGCGCCGGCATCGCGCCCGGCGCAGGCGCAGGTGACTGTACAGGACTCGGCGCGAACGTCCCATAGGTGGGTGGCGCAGGCGGCCTGATATTGCCAAGTATCTCCTCGCCGACCTCGGTACTCGCGGAAGCCTTACGCTTCAACTCCTCCCGAACTTCGCCCCGCTTCAGCACGTCCGATATGTAGTCCGCAGCCGAACTGAGCTTCTGCTGCCGGGCCTTGTCCTGCTGGGGCGTGGACTGTAGCTGCGCCAGCCGCTCTACGTCCTGTGGGCTGAGACCCTGCAAGGCATCGCGTATCTCCTCCAACGGCAAATACTGCTCTTTGAGACGCTTGATAAGTGCCAACTGCCCTACGTGTTCCTCTGTGTACTCTGCGGGCCGCCCACGCTCAGGCGGCGACAAAACCCCCTGCTCAACATAGTAACGTATCGTGCGAGTTGTAACTTCCGCCCTATCCGCCAGTTCCTGTATAGTCATCTCATCTTCCTCCCACTATTACGTCCTACTGTCATAATAACACTATTACGTAATAATGTCAATAGCCGTTCTAGAATCTGTTACAAGACGAAACATCATGCACTGTTTACGAGCTTCCCGGGAGCGTTTTCGCGTACTAAGGAGCCTTGATATGTTACAATAAAGAAGAGGTGGAAAAACGTAATCGAGGAACCATAGCCCGATTTTATAGGCAGGAAGAGTCCGCGAAGATGGAAACCACAGGGCATTATTATATCGTCAGCGACAAACATATTCTGGGTGGCGAACCTATAGTCAAGGGAACACGCACGCCAGTGCGCGCTATAGCCGAGATGTGGCGACAGGGTATTCTGCCTGAAGAGATACCGCACCATCTGACGCATCTAACGCTGGCTCAGGTGTTTGATGCCCTGAGCTACTACAGTGACCATCAGGCAGAGATCAACGGCTTCATAGAGCGTAATCGAATCTCAGACGAATTAATCAATCCCCTGGTTAAGGATCTGTGAATGGCCTGTTCACGGAGTTGTACCTTGACGAAGACGTGAGCGTTCTGGTGGCAGAGTTGGTCCGGTCACATGGTTTTGATGCCTTGACTACCCTTGAGGCGGGTCAACTTGGAAACAGCGACGAGCAGCAGTTAGCGTTCGCCGTCAGCCGGTCCAAAACTTTGCTTACGCACAATCGTGTCGATTTTGAGGCCTTGGCCCGGCACTATTTTGCCACAGAACGCACGCACTATGGTATTATCGTGGCCGTGCGCCGTTCACCCTACGAGATTGTACGAAGGCTGTTGACCATCATGAACAACCTCAGTGCAGACGAAATGCAAGACCAGGTAATCTACATCTAGGTCGGACTGGCGATCAGCCCACTGCATAACGTGAGTTGATCAGCACACCTATCGGCCTACAAAGCCAGCAACCCCTCGGTCAAATAAGCCACCGCCTCTTGCGGCAGCAAGGTCGGGCTGTAGCGCGAGAAGCCCGGGAAGCCGCCCCACTTGAAGCAGGCGCGGAGGTAGTTCACAAAGGTCGTTTCGTGCCACTCGTTCTCCAGCAGCGCATCAGCAGCCGTGTTCGGCACCAGCACCTTATAGGACGACCCACTGCTCACCTGCGCCTTGCGGAACTCGTCGGGCGAAATAGAGAGGGGGAAGCAGTCGACCTCGTCGCCCTCGAACATTCCCTCTGAGAGGCCGTACTGCCAGTACACGTACTCGTCGAACACTCCCAGCAGAGGTTCTACCACCAGTGGGTCGCGGAAGGTCTCAAGATCATCCTCTTCGGGCCAGGCCGGGTGGGAGCCTGTAAAGTTCACCGAGCCCACCACCTCGCACCACGCCCTCAGCGAGAGTGGCAGCACTCCCGCGAGCTTTTCGAGAGCCGCCAGCCTGTTTAGCACATCAGGCTCGGGCGGCACTAGCACGTACTTTGGGTAAGTAAAGTTATACCCCAGCACCTCCAGCCGGGGCACCAGCAACTCGACGTTCTCGCGTGCACGACCCATAGTGGCCCGCGCCACCGCAAGCGCATCGGACAAAAGCGGCTCTTGTCTTACCTTATCGCCATAGGCCGCCAACTCGGCCCATACCGCCCTCCGCTCGCCCTGGAGGTACCGTTCGAGGAGATTCGACATACCCTATTCTACGCGTTACTGTCAACCCTGGGGAACCGGCGAGCGCTTCATAAGTGATTAGTGACGGCGCATGACTTACGATCCGAGACTTACGATCTACTACTCGTCCATCATCCCACGGGCAAAGACAGGGATACGCGCGTATACTCGCCGGGGGCACTTTCAACACCCAGGGAGCCTCCCACTACGGCCATCATTGTGCTGTGCAAGGCAAGGCCCTGGCCGCTGCCCGACTGCGAGCCGCTACCGTTCGTGCTGCCGGCGGCGAGCGTCCGGTTGCCACCTTCAATGCCCGCGCCATCGTCCTCCACCACTATCTCAAGTCCCTCATGCCACAGCACGGCCACCTTCAGGTGCAAGGGTTTGCCGTGCTCTCCCTGCCTGGCGTAGCGCGCCGAGTTGCGAATGGCCTCGCGGGCGGCGTAATACAGCACCTCTGTCGATAGCGGCGAGATGTCGCCCGCCCTCTCCAGCGCCTGTGGGTCGACCTGCCACTCCACGCCGTCGAAGGCCGCCTGGAACTCTTCACTCACCACCTTACGCAGTGCGCCCACCAGCCCCAGCCGCCCGATCTCAGGCGCGGCCGTTGAGGGCATATCACGCAGCAGGTCGGAGATCAGGTGGTGCGCCTCCGATAGGTTGGCAAGAGCCGCCTGTCTGTTGCCTGCCGCATCAATAACAGCGGTCTGGCCGGCCTGCTCGGCCCTCGTCCTTTTGCTTACCGGCTTCGCGACGCCTTCCACGCTCATCAACTCCAGCAGTGCGGTATGCAACAGGGGCAGTACATCATCATGCAAAACGCGCCGCGCACGCCTATCAAGCACCTGGCTCTCTGCCAATCGCTGGCGCTGCAAATGCATCAAACGCTGGGCAAGCTGGGCTGCGGCCTGCGTGTCAATCAGCCGTTCGCCCGTGGCCCGCGCGATCTCGATCTCCTCCTGCGCGTATAGCCCACCGTCTAGCTTCTCGCCCAGCAGTAGCACCCCGATCAGGCCGCGCTCGCTCCAGAGAGGCACCGCCCACACAGCGCCGCCCCAGCGGGCAGGGTCCAGGGGCACGTACATCGTCTGCGGCGACTCCAGCTTACTTGTGACGTCGGCTATAGAAGGTAGCTTGACGTCTTGCCCGGCAGGGTAAGCCAAGGGCGGCCCCACCAGCGGAGAAAGAGGCCCAACCGCTACCAGATAACCGAACCGCACGCCAAGCACATCGTGGCACAGCGCCGCGAACGCCGTGTGCGGAGTGGGTAGCTCGCCATGATCAAGAGGCCCGTCCCGTCGCCCATCGTAGGCCGGGATGCCCAGTTTGTACTGTCCATTTAGCCCATCGCCCGCCGGCGGCCGGTCGTCGCCCGTGCGCGCCAGCAGCTCGTCGAATAGGCCCTGACTGGTCACGAAGGGGCGCAAGTTGTCGATATAGCGCTCCCGCTCGACATAGGAACGCCATGAGAAGAGCGCGAAGAAAGCCGACATGAGGACCGTCGTCAATAGCAGACCTGACTGCCCCGCGATCGGGTGCGGCTGGCGCGCCAGGCTGCCGCCCACGATCAGGCTGTAGACCACGGCCAGCAACAGCGCGCTTCGCCATTGCCGCACAAGGCCGCGCCTGGGCAGCGTCTTGCCCGTGAATATCTCATAGGACACTATTGCCTGCCCCAGCAGGGTTACAGCGAACGCCACCAGTACAGACGTGAGCAGGTCGAACCAGTACACAAGCGACTGCATGCCGCTGTAGACATTAGCCAGGCTCCTGTCGCGCATCCCCAGCACGAGCCAGATTATCACCCACGCCACCAGCACACCCACGGCCAGCAGCACAAACGAAGTTGCAGTTAGCCAGGGCCGCGCACGCCTTCGGGCAAGGTCGCCCATCACCCTGCCCGAAGGGCTAGGACGCATTACCACATCGAGCGATAACGCCATGCACAGGACAGCGTAAACAGGGTAAAAGACCACCAATACCTGCAAACGCGTCAGCCCCACGCGGACGGGGTGCGAAGACAGCTGTACCAGCTCGGTGTACGACGGGAGAGGGTTGAAGAAGACAAACAAGAAAACCAGCCCGGCAAGCATCGCCGACGCTAGCGTGAAAAACCACAGATGCCTGCGGCGTACCACACCGTTGCGGTCGCCCCAGAAGCCCGAATACCAGAGCATCACGCCGTACCAGACGTAGGGCAGCATCACGATCGGTATCCATCCCGCCTGCCACCAGAAGTCCATGCCCACGCCCACGTCATCCAGCCCGTGGCCCAGCATGGCGGAGTGCGCGACAAAGAATAGCCCACCCAGCAACAGACCGCCCCCCGCCAGCCATACGCCCCAGCCCCGTTGCTCCGCGTTCAGCACTACCGTCAGCCCCAGCCACAACAGCACGATGATGTTAAACAGGGACACCGCCATAGTAGCCCAGTTCACCAGGAACTCGGGGGTCAATATCTCGCTGATAAACTGGCCTATTCCGTCCACTGTGCTACGAGTCGTAGATCGTAAGTCGCTGATCGTAAGTCAAACGCACTCTCCTGACTTACGACTTGCGACCTACGATCTACGATCTACGACTCCCCCTCCCAAGTAACCCATTCGCCGCGCGCGTTCAGCACCTGGGCATGGCCGTCCTCGTCCCATGAGATTATGCGCCCGGCACCCATAATGATAGCGGCTCGAGTGCGCGCCACCTTCTCATCGGTGGTGTTGTCGTTCAATCCCCATGCACAGTATATCTGCCCGTTGGTCCTGCTGATAGTGCGCTTGTCCTTAAAGCCCATGCGCGCCGCTATCTGCTCGTTGGTCATACCGGCAGCGAGCATACGGGCTACAGCCTGCTCGTTCGGCTCCAGCACCGACATGGGAGATTGCTCGTCCTTGTGCCTGACCTCCTGCACCCGCGACTCGATCTCCGGGTCAATGAAGCTATGCCCCGCCACGGCATCCTTCAACAACGGCACGATCATGGCAGGCAACAGATAGTTCGATTTGCGAACATACGCGTAGTGGCTCAGGATACCCGACCTTCTGAAGTCGCGAAAGTAGGCATCGTCGTCCTGGATCGAGTAAAAGACGACGGGAAGGCGCGGAAACTCGCGACGTATGCTCACCGCCGCCTCGATCCCGTTTGTCTGCCCCGCCAGCCGCACGTCCATCAGGATCGCGTCGGGCTTGCGCTGCATGCAATACTCAAGAGCTTCCTCGCCGCTGCCGCAGTCGTGCAGAACGCGCACGCTGGCCGTCGCCTCCAGCCCCTCACGCATGGCGGGACGAAGTTTCTCGTTGTCTTCAACCAGAAGCAAGTTGATCATCTTTTTGGACCCAACCCCAATGTATGCTACTCCTGAGCGTATCATCCGCCACAGAAGGTGTCAAGGTCAAGCACACGGGTGTAGCCGGCCCGCGCCTCAGGACGTCGCCAGGCCACCGGTCAGGCCGCTATCATTGAGCCAGGCAGCGGAATGCCACACCTCTGTTTCGTTAGTCGTTTATGGAGAATCGGGATGGCCACATCTGTTAAGTTCCCCGCACGAATACTGGGCGCTGCCCTCCTGCTTGGGTGGGCGTTCGACCTCCTCTTTTACGGACAATTACCCGGGCTTTCTGTTGCGCTCTTCGTGCTTCTGCTGGTGGGAGCGCTTTTTGTGCTGGCCCGCAGAGAGGGAGTCGCACCTCGGCTTCGGAATCTGTGGCTCATGCTTCCGCTCGCCTTCTTCGCGGCGATGGTGGCGGTGCATGCCGACGCCGGGCTCACGGCGCTCAACATCCTCGCCTGTCTGCTCATACTGGTGCTGCTAGCCTACTACTACTCGGCGGGCAATCTCGACCGCCTGGACATTACAGGCTACTATCTTGCCTTGTGCATATCTGCCTTCAATGCCATGTTCCGGGCCGCACCCCTTATCCCTGCAAGCGTCGAGCTGCGCACAATTCGCAGGCATGGCGGCCTGAGCGCACGCAAGGTAATGCCCGTCCTGCGCGGTCTTTTGCTCGCTCTGCCCATCGCCATTGTGTTCACTGCCTTGCTGGCCTCAGCCGACACAGTATTTGCGGCCTGGGTAGGCGTCATCTTCAGCCTGAACCTGAGTTTCATACCCAGTGTGCAGGAAGCGATGTGCCACATCGCGCTCGTACTCACGGTGGCATGGCTGGTGGCGGGAGGCATCGCGTTCGCGCTCTACCGCTCCGCTGCAAGCGAAACCGAGCCCTGGGAGGACACCCTCCAATCGATCCCACGCACTATTCACCTCGGCTTCATCGAGAGCACCGTGATCCTGGTCGTGGTCGATCTGATCTTCGCGCTTTTCGGGTGGATACAGTTCTCCTACCTGTTCGGCGGCACCGCCAACATCGCGAGCGAAGGGTATACCTACGCCGATTATGCCCGCCGCGGCTTCTTCGAGCTACTTGTGGTCTCCCTCCTCACTCTGATGCTTGTGCTCGGCCTGCACAATTTCACCTGGCGCGAAACCGCCCGGCAATCACACGTCTTCAAGACGCTGGCCTCTATCATAGTCGCCCTCACCGGCATCCTGCTCGCCTCCGCGCTCTACAGGATGCTGCTCTACGAGGAGGCCTACGGCTTCACCGGCTTGCGCCTCTACGTGCAGGTGTTCGAGATATGGCTGGCCGTCATGTTCGGATGGCTGCTGTTCACTATGTGGAACTCGTCGCAGCGCTTCGCGATAGGAGCTTTTGTGGCGGCGCTCGGCTTCCTCGCCACGATGAACATAGTGAACCCCGACGCAACCATCGTGCAGCAAAACTTCGCCCGCTATCGTCAAATGGGGCAGATAGACATTGACTACCTCTCCACACTCTCATACGACGCCATCCCGGCCCTGCTCTCTAACGCCGTCCAGTTGCCCGCTTATGACCGGGACCTGCTAATATATGCTCTGCAGGCAAAGTGGGACTACAAAGAGGACAAGTTGGATCTGCAAAGCATCACTTCTTTCAACATAAGCCGCTGGCAAGCCCGCCTCTATATGAAAGACACCGACCAACATTACAGCGCCAATCGCTAACTCGAACCTGGGCTCGCTCGCCACACATAGCGTGTGGGCACCGGCTCCCAGCCCAGGCGCCTCTCCTGCACGTTGATGAGGTCTACTACCCTGTCTCGGTATTCTTCTCCATAGCCCCTAACATCTGTCGCCATACTCACTCCTCCTGGCACGAAATATGCAACATTATTCATGTGCGTCCCATACACCCATTCGTCATACACGGAGGTAACAATATGGCAACTAAATCTCATGCTGAGCATGGCAAACTCGATTCGTCCGAGCGAGACGATATGCCCGAGAGCTCTTACGCATTCCCCAAGCAGCGCAAAGAGCCTCTAACTGACGCAGCACACGTTCGCAACGCGCTGGCTCGCTTCAACCAGGTAGAAGGCGTATCTGACGCCGACCGCGAGCAGGCCTTCGCCAACATCAAGAAGGCCGCCAAGCGCTACGGTATCGACGTCAGCGAAAGCAGCTGGAAAGAACTAGACAAGAAGTAACAACTGCCCTCATTTGGTGTTAAGAGCGGACACTCCCAACCAGGAGTGTCCGCTCTTATTTTTACGAATCTGCAACCCATATATGCCCGATCTTATACCTTCCCCTGCTAGACTACACTCGGTGGAGTCTGCGCCTCGACAGCCTGCGTGTGGCGCGAACCCACTCAGCCTCCGGCAGATACTCGGCATCGTGCCGGTTGTAGCGGGCGCGCTTGGCCCCCAAGAGTGTCGATAGCTCTTAGATAATTGAAAACTTGCCCGCGAGAAGGTAGAATAGCTGCAGCGGAACTTCGTCTTCCGTCAGAGTGGTGTTGTCTGGTTCCGCCCGCTGGCTGCCACAAGGGGGTAAAGTCCACCGCCGGATAGCCCTCTGTATTCTCACGAAAATCGCCTAGAGTCGAGGTGCACCCATTCCAATGAATAGTATTCTGAAGACAGGTATCTGGCATCAGTTTGGGGCCACTATTGATTATCTCGCCGATACCATGCGTGACTGCCCCGACCGGCTTTGGCTCTCCCCCATGTGGAATAACCTAGATGAGCCACCGGAATTCTCACAAATATGGTATCGCGTCTACCACACGCTCTTCTGGCTCGACCTTTACCTGACCGGCGCCGAAGAAGGCTTTGTACCCCCTGCCCCCTTCACACTGATAGAGCAGGACGACGATGGCCCGCTGCCTGAAAGGCCCTATACGAAACAGGAGCTCCAGGCCTATCTCGAGGATTGTCGTGATAGATGCCGGGCGACGATTGAGGCGCTGACCAACGAATCGGCTCATCGGATCTGCCGTTTTCCATGGGGAGAAGCCAGTTTCCTGGAATTGCTTCTATACAACATGCCCCACGTCCAAGAGCATGCCTCACAGTTGAGCCTGCTGCTCGGGCAGCAAGGGGTTTCCGTGTCGGACTACGTTACCCAGACCGATTCTGACCTGTCCGGCGGCACATCTCTTTGAGCATGCTCACCCTCAACATCGACACGGCCCGTCGCTTCATCCTCGGCAAGCAAGGCCTGTGGCCCGGGCGACGCTGGCGCGGCATCGAGGGCACAGAGCAGGCCATGCGCGAGATGGAGTACCTGCAACTCGACCCACTGCAAGTGATCGCTCGTAGCCACGACATCATGCTGCACAGCCGCGTAATCGACTACACGCCCGGCATGTGGGAGGATGTGACCTACCGACAGCGCAAGTTTTTTGACTGGGGTGGCTGGCTAGCCGTGCGACCGATGGACGAGTTGCCGCACTGGCGCGTTGTCATGCACCGTGAGCGCGATGGCGACTACGGCGACTCTCGACTTCGCAAAATGGCCCGCGACCATGCCGGTGCTATAGTCGAAATGCGTGACATCTTGCGCGAGCGCGGCACCGTGAGCAACCGCGACTTCCAGATGGCGACGCGCACCCGAATGCAGAGTTACCGCGGCCGCAAGGACAGTGCTTTAGCTTTGTATTATTTGTGGTACATCGGCGAAGTCATGACACACCACCGCGCGAACTTCGAGCGCATCTACGCGCTGACTGAAACGGTCGCGCCCGCGCATCTCGTTCGCGAAAGCGATGAGGCCGAAGCTGACCGCTTCCTGATCACAAAGGAGGTCAACTTCTCCGGCCTGTCAAAGCTGAGCCGCACGACTGATTTGTTTCGACACGGAGAGGCGCATCGCACAGCAAAGCAGATCCTCGACGCGATGCTGGCAGATGGCGTCATCATCGAGGTGCGCGTCGAAGGCTGGAAGGCTGTACACTACGCGCTCGGCAGCGACGCCGATATACTACGCGACCTGGGCGCGGGGCGTGTGCCGGGGGCGTGGACGCCTTTGGAGACGACCACGACTGAAGAGGCCGTCTTCCTCGCACCGCTCGACCCCGTCAGTGCGCGTGGGCGCGCCAAAGTCTTATTTAGCTTCGACTATGTGTGGGAGGTATACAAGCCTGTGCACCAACGCAAGTTCGGCTACTACACGTTGCCGGTATTGTGGGGCGACCGGCTCGTAGGGCGATTCGACAGCAAACTTGACCGAACGACCAACACATTCGTAATCCTGGGCTTGTGGTTGGAAGATGAGACCCTCGGCAAAGATGAGGCATTCGCAGAGGCATTGGCTCGCGGGTTTGCGCGATTCTTCACTTTTCTTGGCGCGAGCAAACTGGATGCAAAGGCGATCTGCGAGCCGTTGCTGCGCCGGCGCATATCCTCTTCAGTTGGTCAGCACCGGGCGAGCGTGCGGGCGGCGGATGCGGGGCTCGAAACCTAGAGAATGTATGGCTGCGAAAGGACCGACTGTAAGTGATGATTTCGTTGACATGGGAACAAGTGCACGCGTGGAGGTTGGAGCAACTGTTTTTGGCGACGAGGTTGGCGCAGCCCAACTTTCTCAGGGCGGTTGAATGCATGCTTGGAGCGCAAGCCCAGGTTATGTCGGCTGCTGAGCTATCAATCGGGGCACGGGTAGACGGCCTGAAGCGCGCGGACGTGCAGAGGGCGCTGTGGCAGGATCGCTCGCTCGTCAAGACGTGGGCCATGCGCGGCACTATCCATCTCCTTGCCGCCAAGGACCTGCCGCTGGCGGTGGCGGCGCGCTGCGCGAATGTGGGGCGCTATCGGCTCCATGACTTCCTCCAGCTTGGCTTCACCGAGGTGCAGTACGACGAATTTTTGCTGGCGATACCTGAAGTGATTGGCGATGAGCCCATGTCGCGGGAAGCGCTGGCGAACGGTGTGGCCGAGCGGATGAAGACACCTGAGATAAGCAAGGCCCTGCTTGGGTCAAGCTGGGGGACGCTCTGGAAGCCGTCGATGTTCAGGGGTGAGCTTTGCTTCGGGCCCAGCGAGGGGCGCACTAATACCTTTGTAAATCCCCGCAAGTGGCTCAAAGAGTGGAAGGAGTGGGAGCCGAAGGAGGCGCAGCAGGAGCTAACACGGCGCTACCTCCGCACGTACGGTCCGGCCACACCGGGAGAGTTTAGCTTCTGGTGGGATGGCGGAGGAAGAACCTTCGGGAAGAAGATGTTCGAGTCGCTGGGGGATGAGCTAGAAACAGTAGACGTAGAGGGGTGGAAGGCAACAGCGCTCAGTTCGACCCTTGAATCGATGTCGAAAGTGCAAGCGAAGCACAATGTGCGATTGCTGCCTATGTTCGATGTATATGTGCTGACGCAAAGTCGTAATTTTGAGCCGGTGCTTGCTAAGGAGCACAAAGGCAAGGTGTTTCGCCCTGCGGCCTGGGTTAGCGCCGTGGTGGTTGTGGACGGTAGGATAGAGGGGGTGTGGGAGTACGAAACGCGGAAGAATCAAGCGCTTGTGAAAGTCACGATGTTCGCCGCGCCTTCCGAGAAGGTTCGCAGTGGGATAGAGGCTGAGGCGGAACGACTGAAAGGCTTCCTTGATACGACAGTAGAGGTAGAGTTTGCGGAGACGGCTTAGCGTGGGTAACTTGGAGCAGGGCGGGGCAGGACCGGGCGCAGCAAAAAGAAGGATACGGCATATATCAGAGGAAGAGATGACACAGAACGAGAAGGTCACAGCGCGAGTACGTGCTAGCTTTGAGAAGCAGAAGATAATGCGGCTGTTGGGCGCGACCCTTACAGGTGTAGAGCCAGGGCTGGTTGAGATAACTTTGCCATTCCGCGAAGAGCTGACGCAGCAACATGGCTTTCTGCATGCCGGGGCAGTTACCACCATCCTGGACAGTGCGTGTGGTTATGCTGCTTTGAGCGTTATGCCGGAGGGTGCGGGCGTGCTTTCCATCGAGTTTAAGACGAACTTGCTGGCCCCGGCAAAGGGGAATACATTCATTGCGCGGGGACGGGTCGTGCGAGCCGGGAGGACAATCGTAGTATGCAACGGCGACGTTGTAGCCTTACAAAACGACAAGGAACAGGAAGAGCAAAGCGTTGCTACAATGCTGGCGACAATGCTGGTTGTCCAAGATCGCCCAGGCATAATCGATTAGGGTCCCCTGCCATCGCAGCCTTTGCAAGTAGGCCCCGGTCACACTCGGCGGTGGAATTTGTGGCGGAGCTGGAAGGACAAAAGCCAGCTCTTCGGCAAGAAAGTGCAAGGTTGGCATCTGACCTGTGCACTTGAGTTGTGCAAAAGCTGGGCCACTATTTGCTACGCATCACGAAATTTCGTCTGAACCTTCCAGCCTCCTGTGCTGTCTTATAAAGTGGAACTCACTCAATACTTACGTAACAGATAGCTTCAATGTGTATTTCGTATTGCATAAGGGCTGCACATCATTCGTCCGTAGCCTATCGGCTATCCAACCCACAGGAGGGGATAAAGTGCTTACTCAAGAAGCAGCTCTAACATTGTCACGACGGGTCGAGTCCGCCCACACCGAGGTATTCCGCGCCTTCACCAACACCGCCTCATTACGAGACTGGCTCTGCAATGCAGCCCAGGTAGACGTCCGCAAGGGGGGTCGCATCTACCTCTGGTGGAACAACGGCTACTACACAGGCGGTACCTTCACCCAGGTACAACGATATGACAGCCTATCCTTCACATGGCAAGGCCCCGGCGAGCCTACCAGCGAGGTACATATCTCCCTCCATGCCGAGGGGACTTCCACCGAGATAGTCGTGGAGCAAAATGGCCCTCTCTCCTCAGAGACCGCCAGCACCCTCGAAAAACTCTGGGAGACCGCCCTGGAGAACTTGCAAACCCTCCTTGAAACAGGCAACGATCTCCGCCTCCTCAGGCGACCGATGTTCGGCCTAAACGGGGTCGAGGAAATGACCCCCGAACTCGCAAACCAGATCGGCAGCCCGATCAGCGAAGGTCTGCGCTTAGGCGGGGTGCTCCCCGGCATGGGTGCTGAGGTTGCAGGTCTCCGGAAGGACGATATCGTAACTGCCCTCGACGGACGCGATGTACCCAACTTCGCTGCATTCGTTGCCGCCATTGAGCCTCACACGGCAGGCGACCACGTGCCGGTCACTTTCTACAGGGGTTCCGAAAGGCACACTGTGGATATGGTGCTATCCGGCAGGCCCGTCCCCGAAACCGCTACCTCTATAGAAGCCATGATCGACGCCGCCCGCGAGGTTTACAGGACCCTCGACCAGGAGTTGGACGCCCTATTTGACGGCGTATCCGAGGAGGCCGCGGAGTGGAGGCCCGCACCCGGCGCTTGGAACGCGAAAGAAGTCCTGGCTCACCTCATCGCCATTGAGAGCGATGGACAGACCTGGATAGCCTCCATAATCGAAGATTTCGACCTTGAGCAGCCCTTCCACTCCAACGTTCGTGAGCGCATCGAGGCCATCGTCAGCGCCTACCCCACCCTCCCCCTACTCATCGAGGAAATGAAGCGGAACGAGGCCATATTACTTGCCATGGCAGCCGCTCTCCCTGAAGAGACCCAGGCCCACAAGCACTTCTTCAAGCAAATCGCCACCTCACTCGCCACCTTCCATACTCACCACCGAGAGCACTTCGCCGAGATCCAAAAGCTACTCTCCACCCCAAAAGCGTAAAGGATCAGGGTAGCCACACAATCA
The DNA here is from genome assembly GCA_038203825.1 of Chloroflexia bacterium. Lineage (GTDB taxonomy): Bacteria > Chloroflexota > Chloroflexia > QHBQ01 > JADMIH01 > JADMIH01. The sequence continues at coordinate 43,557 of JBBRDO010000024.1, forward strand.
TCGGAAGCGTGGCCACAGGGCCTGCAGACCATCACATGAGACAGTCCCAGGTAGATGTAAGCCTCAGAAGAAGCAGAAGTGCAATACGCATATAGCCATATAGCAACAGCTACTGCGGGTCGCATGCAAGGAGTAAGTTACGACGTGAATGCAGACGCCTTTCGCCAATTCTACGATTACCACTTCGCTGAAAATCGCAGGATCTGGAATTATGTTACTCAACTATCCCCTGAGCAGTTCGCGCAACCCGCGAACTACTCGCACGGCTCAGTTCGTGACCAGATCGTTCACCTGATGAATGTGGACGAAGGTTGGTTCACCGAACTGCGCGGCGGCGAATTTCCGGAGCCGTTTCCACCCGCTGACTTTGACGACCGCGACAATATTCGCGCACGCTGGGACAGCATTGAGCAAAGTATGCGCGAATATCTTGCTGATTTGCGGGACGATATGTTGCCCGGTAAGCCGATAAAGGAACCTGACGAAGACAGAGGTCTCATCCTGTGGCAGGTGCTCCTCCATGTCGCTAACCACGGCACCGACCATCGTGCACAAATTCTCAGACTGCTCAACGACCTGGGCGTTGAGACGTCGTCCCAGGATTACATCTTCTACGTCTATGACAATCCATAGATGGTCTTCCTGAGATGCGCCTGGCTTCTGGGATTCTGCGGCGTTTTCTGCGCTCGACCCTCAACCCGACTTCGTGTACCCCTCCACGCAGGGCGTAAGGACGATCACGCGCCCGAGTCGCCTCCGTGGGCTTCCAGAATCGTGCGCGCCAGGCCCCTCCGGGCGTCATCAACACGCACTGTAAGGCGCACTGTGCTCTGCATGGTTGAGCCGATAACCGTATCGGCGGCTTGCGCAATGTCCTCTTCTTTCAGCGAGTTCTCCTGGCCGATGCCAACTATCCTGCCGCCGCCCATGGGCTCATCCGGGGGTATGGCAGGGTCAAACACCACGGGCACGTCATCCACCTCGGGTGCCGCCGCTTGCGCCGCGCTGCTCCACGCGTGAACGCTCACGTTGATCTCTTCGGGCAAGAATCCCCGCAGATGCAATTCGGCTATAGCGCCGTCGGCCTCCGTACTGTCCCCGAATAGCGCGGATACCGAGCCGACGTTCCGGCCGGTATCCATGTCAGGCTCGTTATTTGCCACTTTTCTCTTTGCCTTTGCCCTTGTTCTTGTCTTTCGGGGGCAGATACGACATTCCGGGGGCAAGCAAATCCAGGTCGGACGGAGGGTTATCCCGATCGTATTCGCGCCTGGTGTAGAAGTCCGCATCCATATCCGCTGGGTCGGGTGAGCCAAGGTGTACGGGCGACTCGTTTCTCGCGGCGTCCGCGCCCACGCGGTCATTCATGGCATCGACCTCGCCCTCAAACTGGATAGTGCTCATTCCCGCGCCTTCACCACCGCTGCCTCCCAGGTACGACGAATCGGCGTGAGGGGCATCCATGTATGCTGCAGGGCCTTGCTCGCCATCCAGAGGCTGTCCGCCACTTTTGTTGCCGGAACTTCTCCGCCCCCTGGGGTCTTGCGACCGTGCCTGGTCGGCATATATTTGTGCTTGCTCCTGGCGCAGGCGCTCTTCTTCGGCGGATTCACGTGCAAGCAGGAAGTCTGCCGTGCTGATATCGCCGGACTCTTCTGCATACGTCTCGGCCAGGGCGGGATTGTCGCTACCCGGGCCTGAGCCGCCTGCAACTTTATTTCCCCCAACGACACCGTGTCGTTGCCGGCTGTTATCGGCCGCTTTGCCGGCAGTGCTGTCCTGCTCGGCTTGCTTGTCGTTGTTACTCATTAACGGACCTCCTTTTTCCGGGACATAATCAGGTCTAGTGCCCAGCCTGTGGCGGCCCCTGCCACGATCGAGCCGGCTAACAAGACCCATATATTGGCCTGGCTGGCTACGTTCTGGTTGATAACACCAAGGCCGAAGAAGAACACCATCAGCCATATTAGTATGCCATAAATCGCGCCAAAGATCGCCTTATGGAAGCCGAGGCGATAGATAATGGGAAGATAGAACTCGAGCCCGATCCCCAATAAACCGAAGAGGATCAAAAGCAGCAAAGCGCCCACGAGAAACGATGCGCCCGCCCCGGTGGACGAGCTAATAGTGGCGCCTGTAAATAGAGAGCCGAAAAGGGAAACGGTGTAGAAGATATCGCCGGCCCGCATGAGAACATCCACGATCATAAGCACAACGATAAACGCAAGACCGCCCACCAACCCCGCGGTAAAACCTTCAACGAACTTCGTTGAGGCCTTCTTTTGTTCGTAAGAACGAGCCAATTTCTACTCCTAAATTAAGAGCGAATGGACGATACGCAAAAGCCTATCGTCCATTCACCTCACGTATCTGAAACTACTAGGACCTGTTATAGTCCGAGTTGCGGTTCATGTCCCGATTGTAGTTAGTGTCGTCCACTACTACGTCGTCAGCATCGCCGTCGACGTCCACCCCATCAGTAGCGTCTGCGGCAGCGTCGCTTGTGCCCTTACCGGTTGCGCCGCCGACTGCTGCACCTATTGCAGCGCCTGCGCCCATACCGACGGGTCCACCTATCGCGCCGATTGCAGCGCCTGTAGCAGCGCCTGCGGCCGCTCCACCGGTTGAACCTGTGGTCTCACCGGCGTCATCGCCCTTGCCCGCGCCTGCCAGACCTGCGCCTGTCGCTCCACCGATCACAGCGCCAATGCCTGTGCCCAGGGGGCCAGCTACGACTGTGCCGATAGCAGCACCGGCGGCTGCGCCGGCGAGACCGCCAGCAGCTTCGGTGCCGGCACCGTGGGTACCGTGCGGCTTGTCAGCGTTGGTACCATACTTCCAGTCGGGGTTGTTGAAGTTGCTGGCATCGTTGTTGACGTCGCGTGCGCCGTTAGCGTTCAGCACGTCAAGAGCTGCCTGTTCCTGTCCTGCAGGTACGCGAGCGGTAACAAGTACGCCACCGCGCTCTACACCCGTCTGGTACAAACGAGCTTCTTCTTCAGGTACGCCTGCATCAACCAGGGCGCCAATGATGCCGCCTGTGGCTGCACCAATGCCTGCGCCAACAAGTGTGGTGGCGAGGGCTGTGCCGAGCGGGCCTGCAGCCAGCACGGGGCCGATACCGGGAATTGTGATCGCGCCTATGCCGATCAAGAGACCTGCCAATCCGCCAAGTGCACCACCGGTCATTGCGCCTGTAGCGGCGCCGCCTATGCCCGTGTTAGTGGTGGCATCGGTCGTCGTGGTAGTTGTGGCCGCTGTGTCGTTCGAGCGCATGGCTACACCAATGTCATTGGGGCTTATGCCTGCGTTACGAAGCTGCTGCACAGCGTTTTGTGCCTGTGTAACATTATCAAACAATCCTACTACTGTTGCCATTTTGTGTTACCTCCGTTATTGATCTACTACATCGTTGGAATTAGACTTGAAACCGTCTTGCGTCTGATAAAAGCATGTTCCGTGCCAACCAGGCCCGAAACTGCCTTTTCCTTCTCCCACTGCGCTAGCCGTTCACGACCTCGCCGCCATTTACATGGATTATCTGACCGCTCACATACGACGCATCATCAGAGCCAGGAATACGTACGCGGGCGCTACTTCAGCAGGCTGACCTGTACGCTTCATGGGCACGTCAGAACCAAAGCTACCAACTTTCGCAGCGGGGAACGTGGACGGAATAAGAGGCGTCCAGATCGGCCCCGGTGCCACGCCGTTAACACGTATCCCCCGATCAACCAGTTGGCCCGACAGAGACCGCGTAAAGGCAACTATGGCCCCTTTGGTGGTTGAGTAGTCAAGCAGGTCGGAGCTGCCTTTGTAGGCCGTTACAGAGGTCGTGTTGACGATTGCGCTCCCCTTCTTCAAATGAGGCAGGGCCGCTTTCGTCATATAGAAGAACGAGAATATGTTCGTTCGGAAGGTGCGCTCCAACTGCTTCGACGTTATGTCTTCGATGCTCTTCTGGGGGTGTTGCTCTGCGGCGTTGTTCACCAGCACATCCAGCCTGCCAAGCTCACGCACCACGCGGGCCACAGTTTTGCGGCAGTGGTCCTCATCTCCGATATCGCCCGGTATTAGTATGCACTTCCGGCCTTCCTGCTCAATCTCGCGGGCCGTATCCTCGGCATCTTTTTGCTCGTCCAGGAAAGAGATTGCGACATCTGCGCCTTCCTTCGCAAAGGCAATAGCAACTGCGCGCCCGATGCCACTATCCCCACCTGTAACCAGGGCTACCTTGCCCTCCAGCTTGCCCGAGCCAGCCCGGTCTGCCTTCTCGCTTACCGGCTGTGGTGTCATTTTGCTTTCGCGGCCAGGCTGCTGTGCCTGCTTCTGTGCGGGCCGCTGTTTCTTCTGTTCTGCCTTCTTCTCGCTCATTGCTGCTCCTTCTCCTTTCACAATTCCCCGCTATTGGGGATAAAGCAAACCCACGTATTGAGGACGTGGGTTTGCTCTGGTTCTGAGCTACAAGTGCTTACGCGCTCATAGCCCTTGCTTTGCTCTGTACGCTACTGTTACGGGGTAACAGAAACCATAGGTACTGGGGTCATGGGTGTAGCCGTTTCCATGACTGTTTCGCTAGCCATGGGTGTAGTTGTTTCCATCGGTGTACCAGTTTCCATGGGTGTACCCGTTGTTTCCGGGGTAGTTGTACCCATAGGGGTGCCTGTGGTTACGGCCGTTGTCGTAGCTACAGGTGTGCCCAGCCCAACGGTGCCTGTGGGAGCGGGAACAGGCGCTGTGGGTGTAGAAACGGGCTGGTTAGCGCAATAGCCGTAGTTGCGATAGCGCCAATCGAAGTAGTGCTGGCCGATGTTACCCATCTCAACCTGGAAACCAGTGTCATTGGTAGGTACATAGGTTAGTACACGACGCTCGTAAGCCTGTATCATGACATCCTTGACGACGCCGTTGATCTTCGCCTGTGCCCAGTAGGGCTCGCTGATCGGGAGACCCGAAGCATAGTTCCAGGGGTTGATCAAGCGCTCATTCGTGATCTGTCCGTTGCCGTTGTCCACGGGGCCGGAAGAGTTCAGGAAGTTCCAGAAGACGTCAGGAACGTTGTGGTTGTTCTCGAAGTGAACCAGGTTCACGCCGGCAATTGTGCCCTTCGAGGGGTCGTCGCCTACCACGCCGTTGCGGTCAATCGTAGCTGTTACGGTCTGACCGGTGCGGTCTGTGGCGTTGTGGTCGCCGGCCTGCGTGTTCGATACGCCCTGGAAGGCGTAGTAGGTCGGGGCCAGGGTGTCGCCGAAGTCACCGGACATCGGTATACAGGCAGGGTGATAGTTCACGAAGTCTGCATCACCTAGCTGTATGTAACCACTGATCAACTCAACAGTCAGCAAACCGTTAGTAACGAAGAACTGACCGGCGCGGTCGCCCGCAGGATTGTTGATCTCCATACGTGATTTGTCGAAGTATTGTACAAGACGCTGGCCGTTAGGTCCCTGGTTGTATTGCTCCAACAGGCCTGGAGTGTTAGGTCCCGGTCCCCAGAACCATGTGCGGGACACGTTGCCGCCCGCTACAAGCGAGTCGGTTCGGTTCCATAGTGACTGGAATGCCGGGTCCGCAAAGGGGAAGCCGCCGGTTCCACCTGCCATGTACAACGACGAGGAAACGGCGATCGTCGGTATCGGGGTCAGGTCGGTACCGGTCATGGTGGCCGTACCGGACATTTCTACGGTCATACTTGCCTCTGGTGTGACACTTCCCATCACGACTGAGGCCGTGGTATCAGCCGTCACTGTTCCGGTAACCACGGATGCTGTCGCATCAGGGGTGCCGATCGGCGTGGGCACAGGTGTCTGAGCTAGCGCCGCGGCGCTGAATGTCAGCAGTGCCACGCCAAGCGTGCCCACGGCTGTGAACCATTTCTTACTTTCGTTCATAATTTGTAGATCCTCCTTAAACTGCTGGGACGTTAGGTTTCGTTGATTGACAGTTTTATTCGTGCCTTGTCATCGAAACGCGCGAGGGTGTTTTCCCGCTGTTGTCCTTCGCGCTCCATCAACCCTGCGAGGGGTTGCCTTTGTCTCTGTAAGCAGATTTCGTGCCAGACCCGGCTTCCGGCTGCGGACGGGGCGGACCTGATAATGCAAAACGGCGCTCAAAATACGTAAAGGATCGTATGTTAAACGTAAACAACGGACGACAACGCCTCTACAGTCATTTGTCGTCCATCGCCCAGCTTTCCTTCGTTCTACGCTCGTTCGCGCAGCCGCAGGCGGTCCCCCTCCCTGTGCACTTCATATGATGGCACCGGTGCTGTAGCCGGACCGTGAATGATCGTGCCATCCGTAATATCGAACTGCGAGCCGTGGCACTGGCAGGTCACGACGTGTCCATCCAGCTTGCCTTCCCATAGCCCGCAACCCTGATGCGAGCAAACACCACCAAAGGCGTGCAAGCCGTCCTCGTCCTGCACGACCACGATATCCTTCCCCTGTACTTGCACGTGGTGCATCTTCGCGTCATCCAGGTCTACCGGTGTTCCTATCTCCTTGAAGGCCTTCGGGCCGCTTGTCCACGCATTGCGGTTCACCGACTGGCCGAGATTGAACACAAGTTCGCCCCCGATAAAGGCAGCAACCGCCGATGTCCCGTAAGCCGTAAAGGACAGCAGTCGCGCTATCCCCCTCTTACGGCGTCCGCCCGCCCTCAAACCCAGTGAGCCGACGTTGAGCGTCAACGCCACGGTATTTAACAGAGCGTGAGCCATGCCCATACGTCGCGTTGTGCCATAGGTGTCACTCCAATCGACTATTCCCGTCACAGCCGCGCCAACAGCTGCTACCACGCCCATGCCAAGCGCCATGTCGGAGGCGCGGTCCAGATTGTCATCATCGCCCGCCGCGAGGCTGATAATGTCCAAGACCTGAGAAACAGTCCATGCGCCAATGGGCACATCGGTAATAACCGGGTGCAGCGGGTGACCCAGCCACACCCCATTCAGAAGGTCCTTCAGAACCTTCCCAGGCTCGCCCGTTTCCGAAAAAGCCTTCTCCAGCACAGGCTGCACAGCATCCGAAATGCCGTCCACCCATGTCTGCTTGTCAACAATCCCTTGCACGAAGCCTGCCGTAGCCATGTTGAGCCTCCTAAGAACGTATTTCAGGAGCCCAGGCATGCAGGAAGTATGCCAGTAGACGCAGCGCGATCTATCTACGCGTTGTTGGTTTCAGGGAGGTGGAAATCAAGTAACAGGACCGCGTCCGCCTCATCAGGCTAATACCGCACGCCGAGCAAGGAAAGAGCAGCGCCGACAAGATCAGCGCTGCTCCCTTTTCAAGACCGTCTGACGGTTAGCGAAGAGTGGAGGGCATGATGCCCAGTTGAGTGCGATACTTGGCGACCGTGCGGCGGGCGATGCGAATGCCCTGCTCCTCGAGACGCGACACAATCTCGTTGTCGGTAATCGGCCGCCCTTCCTTCGTCACTATCTCTTTCAATACGTCTTTTATGGAGAGTGACGCGGTGAAGAAGTCGCTGAAAGGGATCACGCGCTTGTCGGGCAGAAGCAAATACTTGTCAGCCGTGGCCCTGCTGATGGTGCTCTCATGCAACCCAAGATACTGGGCTACCTGCGCACGCGTCAGAGGTTGTAGCTGGCGCACCCCATACCGCATGAAATCTTCCTGCAACTCGATCAAGCAGTTGGTGACCCGCAATAGCGTTTCGTGGCGCTGGTTGATACTTGATATGAAAAGCCTTGCCTGCCCCACGTAATGCCGTATGTGGTTGCGCTCACCCTGCGTTATCGAGGCGGCGGGCCTGCCATTCGATGCCCCGTTGCTCTTGGCCTCAGCTGCCAGCTGCTGGTAAAGTGGGTTCATACGCAGGTTGAAACGATACTTCTCCACCACCTCGGCCTCAAGCTTGCCTTCGCGCTCGCGCACTATTACATCAGGCATCACGAACCGCGTGGAGGAAGGTGAGTTCCAGGTGCGAGCCTCGGGCGCGTCCATCAGTGGTCGCGGCTGAAGATGCGCCTTGATAAAATCGTGCGCCTCCACCACATCCTCGTGCGTACAGCCGAGAACATGAGAGATCGTCGTGTACTTGTGCTCACCAAGTTCGCGCAGGTGATCCCTGATTATGCTCTCCACATGGGGCGGTATCTCCGCAACTGCCTCTTCGCTTTCCAGGTCGTGCAACTGGAGAAGCAGACATTCGCACAGGTCGCGTGCCCCAAGCCCCACCGGGCCGGTGTTCTGCAGGACCTCAAGCACAGACTCAGCCCGCTCGACCGACGTGCCGCACGCTTCGGCTGCGGCCTCAACAGTGCATTTAAGGAAGCCCTGGTCGTCCAGGCTGCCCACATAATAGCGGGCAAGCGGGTGGTCCTCGCCCGGCAGCGACGCGAACAGGTCGCGCAGCAGGTCGTCATACAGGCTGTCACGAGAAGCAACAAGGGTCAGAGGATCGAAGTCATCCTCTGCCTGTATATTGCTGGAAGAGCGCGCCCGCGAATCTTTGAGGTCGTCAAAATCGAAATCGTCGTCCAACATGCGTCGCCCGTCCTCCGGCGTTGTACGGCGTATGTCGTCTGCCGCTCCGACAGGTTGAGCACACACCGGGCAATATCGACCCGTTACTCCGGCGCCACAGCGCATGCAAAGGACGCTCTCCACACTCTCGAGCGCCGGGTTCTGCTCCAGTTCAGCCTGAACCATTTGCTGCAACTCCAGCGAGGATGCCGCCAACAGGCTGTTTACCATAATCAAGGTCGGCGACACACGCAACGACTGGTCGGGTGACATGTAGTTTTGCATGTCGAGGTTGGTATCCATTTTTCTTGTGTGCTCCTCCTTGTGGAAAGATACTGGAACGATGTGCGGCAACAACACGAGGCTGTTGCGGATTATAGGCTAGCTGATCGTAACTTATATCCTGGGCATGTTAGTCGCCAAACATCGGTTTCTTTATACCAAGACTGGTGTAAGCAAGGGCCTGGTCGCCATCAGAGGCTTCCAGCGCCTGAGATAGCGCCATCCTCTCCACGCGGGCCAGGATTTCCTTCATCTGCACACCCTCTCGCACCATCTGTGCAACATCCACCACCGCACGCTCGGATGTAGTGGGGGGAGTCAGGTGGGAGCTGGTGATAATGCCACCCTTAGACAGAACGACTGCCCTCTGCACAGCGTTCTCGAGCTCGCGCACGTTGCCCGGCCAATCCTGGTCAATTAACTTTTGCATGGCCTCTTCCGAGATGCGTGCGGGCTGAGATGTGGCGCTGTAGCGGTGCTTATCAAGGAAGTGTTCCACCAACAGGGGGATATCTTCCTTGCGGCGGCGCAGCGGTGGCAACTCTATAGGGATGACGTTCAGGCGGTAATAGAGGTCTTCGCGGAAGCGGCCCGCGTCTACTTCTGCCTTCAAATCGCGATTCGTCGCCGCGATAACGCGCACATCCACCTTTATGGGAACAGAGCCACCCACGCGCTCGAATTCGCGCTCCTGCAGCACCCGCAAAAGCTTGCGTTGCGTGCCCAGGCTCATCTCTCCTATCTCGTCAAGGAAGATCGACCCTTTATTTGCCAGCTCAAAGCGGCCCTTGCGTTGTGTAATGGCGTTTGTGAAGGCGCCCTTTTCGTGCCCGAAAAGCTCGGTCTCAAGCAGCGTCTCCGGCAGCGCGGCGCAGTTCACCTTTATCAACGGGCCTGCTCTATATGTCGAGTAAGCATGGACTGCATTGGCAACCAGCTCCTTGCCCGTGCCGGTCTCTCCGTTGATCAGCACGGTGGCCTCGGTTCCGGCCGACCGCCCGATCAGGCGGTACACGTCATACATAAGGGGCGTTGACCCTATGATCTTCTCTTGTGGGGCGCGTCCTTGCAGCGAGCCGCCGGATGCGCCGCCGGGTATCGGCTCGACCTGTGTGCGCAGCACCCTCACTTCGTCCTTGAGACGCTGTGCCTCGAAGAAGTGGGTCACTAGCTGTAGAAGGTAGTCGATGTCAAAAGGCTTGCTTACAAAGCCGTACACGCCCAGAGAAGATGCCTGTATAGCAACGTTCGGAGACCCATGCCCTGTCACCAGGATCACAGGGAGCTCGCCCTGCCGGTCGCGCAGTTGCTTCAGCACATCAATTCCCGTCATGCCAGGTAACTGGAAATCAAGCAGAATGAGATCATATTTGCCTGACTGTATACCCTCCAGGGCCTGTTCGCCATTCACAGCTTCCGCGACGTCATAGTCGTCGCTCAGAATCTGCGTCAAAAGTTCCCGAATAGCGGGGTCATCATCGGCTATCAGGATACGAAAGCGGGTTTGAGTGGTCATTCGTGTTGCTCTCTCACAGAGTTGGGCAAACGCTTACGCATCACAATACACAACGATGCACGTAGTGCATGAGTGCTGCAGGGCGTTTGGTGCCAGATAAGCAATATCCGTGCCAATTAGGCTAAGCGTCTTGCCAGAGGTCCATTTTGCGCGGAAACTATGTGGCATACATCTTGCTCTTGTATAATACGCGAAAGGGTTTGGCGTATCAAGAATATCCGAAGTTAGTGGAGGTTAAGGAATGTTGAAAATGATAAGAACGGCGCTGAAGTATGGCACGTTGGGGCTATTGGCAGGTGTCATCCTCGCACCTCGGAAGGGCGAAGAGACCAGAAAATTGGTCGCAGACCGCGCCAAGCAATTATTGCATGAAGTGGTCAACAGCGACAACGCAGCCCCCGCGTAGGCTACGCGAGCGGCCAAGAATCAACAATCGGATTCGAACAACACCAAATTAGGAGGGTAAGAACATGTTGCTGAATATTATTGGTTGGTTAGTCATAGGCGCAATTGCCGGACTGATCGCAGGCATGATTATGAAGGGCGGCGGATACGGCCTGGTGGGCGACATAGTAGTAGGTATAGTCGGCGCGCTCATCGGCGGTTTCCTGGCAGGGTTGCTGAATCTCGGTGGCCTTAACGCCAACGACCCGTTCAGCTGGGGCAGCCTCATCATTGCGATCATAGGCGCAATTATCCTGATCGCGATCCTAAGATTGCTGGGTGGTAATAGAGCCCGGGTTTAACCCACACGCAGCGAAACCCGAACGTGACACGATCAGAAGCGGGTATTACTGGTACGCCCATTGCTAAACAACTATCACGCCCGTTTGCACGAGAGGAAAGTATGGAACACAGACAGAAGTAACGTTCCAGTGAGGAGTCTACCGTGAAATCCATCCTCGTTATTGAGGACAACATCCTGCTCTCCGACCTCATAGCGGAGATACTCCAAGAAGAAGGTTACAATGTTCAGGTGGCTGCTAACGGGCAGGAAGGCTTATCTAGGCTGCATGAAGTTGAGCCTGATCTGGTTATTACTGACTTGATGATGCCCAAATTGAGCGGAGAAGAAGTATGCCAGGTGATAACGGCCAATCCCAAGTACAATGACATGCCTATTGTGCTGATGAGTTCGAAGGATGAAGCCTATCTCAACGTCAAATGCAACTATACAGCGTTCCTTCCTAAACCCTTTGATCTGAATAATCTGCTTGGTCTGGTGGTACGGCTTATCGGAGTAACAATATAGGGTCAGAGAAAAGACGCCAAGAACCGGGATCCTTCCCGGCATACGGTCTCTAATCCCTGACCCTATATTGTTACTTCAATTTAGAACCTCAATACTTCCCCGCCAGCTACTGGCAACTAATCAAAAGCGTAAACTCTTCGACCCGTATGCCTTATAGTAGCGGTCCTATCGCCTTGCCCACAGAACGAACGACCGGCCCAGCCCACTCCTACGTCCATTTTCACGGTATGCTCACATCTCCTTAACCGCTGCTTTACTCGTAAAACTCTGGCGCTTTCTTGAGAGTTACCCACTGCTCCTTGTCATGACCGAAAATCACCAGCCCGATAGGCTCCCGTTCGACCAGATCAAGCAATTTTATCATACTGGCGCGGATCGCTTCGGCGTCCGGGTTGCTACCGTCGTCCTGCTCGTCACGGGTAAAGCCC
>JBBRDO010000025.1:0-52419 GCA_038203825.1 Chloroflexia bacterium
ACCGATCATCCAGGATAGGGCCATCAATATGCCCAGTACGATAAAGTTTGGAGCAAAGATGTAGAAGCCATACAGGATAGTACCGATCCAACCCACAGTGATGATGACCTGGCCGAACGTGAAGCGTTTCTGGATGGTGCCACCGACAGCGGCGCCTATGATACCGCCCAACGCCCCGATACTTACCATAAAGCCGATCTGATATTCCTCGGCACCGAGTTGTTTCGCGAGCACGATAAGCACAAGGAAAGTGCCGGCGTTCACGAGATTGAGGCCGCCGGTGAGAAAGGCCATGAAGCGAATGAGAGGCTGGTTCCAGAGCCAGGACAACCCTTCACGTATCTCAACCAGAAGATGCCGCTCTTCTTTGTGGCGCTCGCCCTGGAACTCGGTTTTGACGAAGGCGAGCGACGCAACGGAAACTGCATAGGAGATGGCGTCGATCAGGAAGGGGAAGGCACGGCTCACAGTCTGGAACAGAATGGTACCAACGGGTGGGCCGACGAGACCCGCCGCAATGCCGCCGCCTTCGTTCTGGGCGCTGGCCTGCGGCAGCTGTCGCCTTTCCACGACGCGAGGGAGTGCGGCAACCTCGGCGATGTTGAAGAAGACGAAGAAACAGCCCTCTATGAAGGCATTGATGAGCAATTGCCAGACGGTAAGGCCGTTGAGGAAGATGGCGAGTGGTATGCTGGCCGAGTTCAGGGCGCGGAACGCATCGCAGATCATCATTACGCGCTTGCGATTCCAGCGATCTATGAGAGCGCCGGCAGGCAGGCTGAAAAGGAGATAAGGGAGGGAACCGACCGCACCGGCGAAGCCGGCAACGACGGTGTCGCCCTGGGGGTTGGCGATACTGGTAGTGATAGCGAGGATCAGCAGAGGGAAGACGATACCCGATATGCCGCTGCCCAGCCCCGATATGACCTGGCCGCTCCATAGGAGCATGTAGTCGCGATTGAATATCAGAGGGCGCAGTTTCGGCAGGTCGCCGTTGGGCTGCGGCTCGGTCTCAACAGCCAACCCGGCTCCCGGGGTAAGTGATGAATGGATAGCGACCTCTTCTTGCAGGACTTCAGAAGTGTCGTCTGATTGAGTAGTTTGGGACATAGTTGCTTTCTCCATCGGCTACATTCGGCTTGACCGACCTATCTAAGCCTGGGTGCTTGCCTGCACATGTCGTAAGGCCGCTTGTAGCCACTTTGAACGTAGTTCCTGCTGCTTTCTCTCGTGGCAGGAGAACCGGGGGTATTGGTTAGATAACTATCTCAGTTAAGACAGTCTAATACATGAAACCGGGTGGCGCAATCCGTCTACAGGTGTAATCTCACGTCATTACTAACCTTCCACAAGCGTCTGGACGACAGATTGAGTGGCCGGAACCGGGGCATGCGCCGGGGTCAGGACGGCCTGATCGGGGTCGCGCAGGAGGCGTATGGCCAGGAAGCCTGCGAAGATGTAGAGGGAGCAGGTGCTAACGAGCACGAGCACCACATCGAGTTGGCCGCCGATGAAGGTGGCGAAGATGCGACCAACCAGTAGAAGCAACGACGAAGTTGTGCCGAAAGCGCCGAACACGCGGCCACGGTAGCGGTCCTCGGTGGCAGTCTGGAAGAGGGTGATAGCGCTGACCGAGAGCCAGGTTATAGGAATACCGACCACCGCGAGAAGTGTAAGGTCGAGTGGAAGGATGGGGAACAGCCAGATAAAGGAGTCTACGACGCCAACGAGGAACAAACCCGATACGATCATCTGCCAGGGGCGTAACTTGCGCCCAACACGAGCGACAAGTGCGCTTCCTATCAGGCCACCCACGGCTTGCGCAGTTAGCAGCCAGCCCAGCTCGGGTGAGCCGCCGCCGAGGGCCTTCTCAACGAAAACTATCAGGAGGACAGTAATAATGCCATCCGCGATATTGATGATGCCTATGAGGACCATCAGGGACCAGAGGGTGCGGTTATTGCGGATCAGGTTGAGGCCGGAGAGCCAATCAACAAAGACTGTGCGGAGTGCGCCCAGCTTGATTGGAAGCTCAGCCGATTCTGCTTCCGGGAAGGGGGTGTCGCGAGTGACGCTGGAGGGCGCTGAAATGAGGAAAACAAGGAGAGCGGCCGCGACGAAAGTGGCTACGTCGAAGAGGACGGAAGCGTGGAAGCCGAACCATGCGAACATCACACCGCCTACAGCCGGCCCTATCAGGCGCGCAAGGTTACCGTTCAGCGAGTCGAGGGCGTTGGCTGAGATCAGTTGGCTCTGGTCTACCAGCTTGGGCAGGAGGGCCATTTCGGCAGGGGTCAGCAATTGGCGGATGGTGTTTGCGGCGATGGAGACCAGATAGGCGATCCAGACTGTATCGGGCGAGGCGAACAAGAGCAAGAGGCAGTACAGCGGCGCCAGGGCGAGATTGGCCCCGATTATCACCCAGCGGCGGTCGTACCTGTCGGCGAAGACACCGGCAAAGGAGCCAAGCAAAAGGCCCGGCAAAACGCCCACAATGAACAGAATACCCATGGCGGCGACGGAGTTGGTGAGGGTGTAGATATAGAGAGGGAGGGCCACGAATAAGGCCCAATCGCCCATGAACGAAATCAGACCGCTGCACCAGAGGAGTGCAAAGTTGCGTTGTTTGAGCAGAGCAAGCATTGTATGTCCTTCGGGCCGCCGGTTTTCAGGCAACGGATGGCCCTCCCTATGCGGGTAACGTGTTGATTGACGGGTAAAAGGGCGAGCCTGCTCGTTAGCGGGCAGGCTCGCCGGTGATTGTACTAGCTGTCGGCGGTCAGCCTGGACAGAGCCTGCAGGGCTTCCTGCGGGCTAAGCTCGCCACGCTCTACCTTCTGCAGGATGTCGAGCTCGACCTGCTGGCGGCTGACGTAGCCTTCGAGTCTGGAGATGTCGCCGTGGTTATCCGCGGTTCGAGACAGATCAGTCGTCCCTGCGCCGGTAGTATCGGCCTCTTTCGGAAGGCTGCGTGGGCGGACGGTGATATCGCCGCTAACTGTGGCAACCTGGATAGGATTGCCGCCACCGTTGATATCGAGAGTCGTTTCGCGCTTGTTGGCGGACCTGTAGCTGGCCTTGTCGCGTGGGAACCCGCATCTTACCGAACCGCTGAGCGTCCGCGTTTGCAGGGTAAAGCGAGCATCGTAGGGGGCGTAGACCAGGAGATCCCCACTTACAGCACGCACCTCGATGGTACCGGTGGGCAGTTGGACGAAATCAAGCTCGATGTCGCCGCTGGCCGTCTGAACGCTGACTTCGGCAAGCTCGGTCTCACGGGTCTTGATGTTTCCCGAAGCCGTACGCACTGCCATCTTGCCCTTCAAGCCGGTGATGCTGATATCGCCGCTGGCGCTATTGGCCAGAAGATTGCCGCCGATGTTATTCAGGCGGAGGTCGCCGGAGCTGGTCTGGAAGAGAAGGGTTCCGGTGACGTCTTTGATGTACAGGTCGCCTGAACTGGTGCGCAGGCTGAGGTCGCAGTTGTGAGGAACCTTGATGTGATAGTCGCGTCCACCGCGCCAACTCCAATTTCCCAGGTCCAGGTTGACGTTGATCCCGTGCTTGCCGGCGTGCCTCATGCCTCGCGCGATGCTGCGCTCGACTTTGGAAGCAACCCTTTCCATATCGACGTCAACGCCCAGGTCGCGCAGCTCTGACTGCACGGGCTCAAGGAAGTCTACAAACTTTACCTTGCCGGGGTTATTGCGGATCGTTATCTGGGAGCCTTCTTCCTCTATTTCGAAGTAACCGTCAGCTTCACTGGTCGAGACTTCGACCTCGGGCTTGTCCCAGGCTTCGACGTAAACGTCGCCGGTAGGCTGTTCAAGCGAGACACGTGGCGTGTCCGTGTATTCTGCGGTCGAGATGGTACGGGAGTATCCTTTAGTTTCGTTCATTGTTTTCCTCCTATGAGTTTGATGGTTAATTGTTATATTGGTGTGATGGGAAGCGATAAGCAATGGGTGCCGATTACCGCTTCCCACGAGCAATTAGTAGCAAGTGACAGTTCTTGAAGTAATGTAGTTATCGAGCAGGGTAGCAGGTGTTGGGCGCTCGGTGCGGGCATCGCTGTAGTCGGGTGTGTCAGTAGTGATTTCATCATCGCCAGGAAGTGCGGGAGCAGTAACAAGCTGGACGAGAAGCCATCTGCGTCTGCGTGCGGTATTGAAGTGGAATGAGAATCGTGAGCGGCGTATATCTTTCAGAACGTCGGCTTTTTGCGCTGCCGGGGCGATCAGGTTAGTAAGCAAGGTTATCATTGGTTTCTCCTCTCCAGGTCTGGTTAGTTGCTGTCGTCTAGTTGCCGGTTTTGTTTGGTATTGATTGAGTATTACTGTCTAGCCGTAGATCTTCTTCATTGCTTCGGTTGCGCTGATTTTTCCTTCGTTCAGGTCTTCCAGTACTTGCTTCCTCTGTTCCTCTGTTACCTTGGGCTTGAGCGGGCCGACGGGGCGGACCGGCATCGAAGGGGCGGGGATCGAAGGTGCTATCGGGGCAGTAGGGCGAATGCCGGGGGTCACCTGAGGATTAAGGACCTGAGCCTGGTAGTATTCAAACTGGTCGACTTCGCTGACTTCGGTTTCGTTGACATCGTAGCCCATGGCCCTTACTATGTCGTTCAGGCGACCCACCACTGTGGGATATGAGATGCCCAATTCCTCTTCTACGTCTTTGATCTTGCCCTTGCATTTGATGAATGCTTCAACGAAGCGTACCTGCTCGCCGGTGAGTGATTGAAGGGGGCTGAGGCCGAACGCTCCGTCGATACCTGTGCCGCACTGGCCGCATTGCAAGCGAGTGACTGTAAGTTCGTTGTTGCATATTGGACATCTGCCTGGCATTTGATTCATTTTGTTGAGCCTCCAAATTGATTTTTCTAATTTCCATATTGATTTTCTCAAGTACGACATCATAATAGCACAGGTTTATTCATTTGTCAATAGGTTTTATTGATTTTCTTCAGCGAATAATTAAGATTATTCATTTGGAACTTGAATCGTTGGAGATATCGCGGCGAAAATCGGGTAAATATCACGAAAATCAGGGTAATAAGGAGGATTCCGGGCGTCGGCACGCCTCTTGCTCAAGTGGTAGGGCTATGCAAATCGAGCAAACTCGGTGCGCTGCATGCAATATAAAAGGGTCGACACCGAAGATAGTACTTACACGTATATAAGAATAGAGACTGATAGAACATTGCATTTTGAATAAATGTGCTATAACATATACACATCGTTAGAGGCGTGCTGACAACAGGGCAGAGGAGTATATTCCTCTGGGAACCGTTGTAAGCGGGATCCCGGCTAACAGGGATGGCCAAGGGACGAGAGGAGAGGTGGATAAAACATGCCACTGAAAACAAATGGAATGAACAGGGCGATGGGCGCGCCTATTATCGGCATTTCGACCATAGACGACCATGATGCGGCGGGCATGCATGCTCCGCGCTTCAGCTTGAACCAGAGCTACGCGAAGGCGGTCGAAGCGGCGGGCGGGATACCTATATTGATCCCACAGATCGAGGAAGCAGAGAGCCTCCGCCGGATCTATGAGATGCTGGACGGCATCCTGCTGCCAGGCGGGCTGGACATTCACCCCAAGTATTACGGGCAGGAACCCCACCCCGCGCTTGATCCGACTGACCTGGGGCTGGACTTTGTAGAAACGACGATTATACCCTGGGCACTGGAAGACGACATGCCTGTGATGGGCATTTGCCGGGGCGAACAGGTGCTGAATGTGGTGATGGGCGGGACACTGATCCAGGACATTTACACGCAGTACAGCACCACTATTGACCATCGCGAAAGCTTCAAGCGCAGGATACGTGACTTCCTGGCGCACGACATTGCCATTGACCCTGATTCGCGATTACGGACGCTCGCAGGAGAAGACAGGATCTGGGTCAACACCTCACACCACCAGGCGGTTGACCGGGTTGCGCCGGGCCTCAGGGCCACAGCATGGTCACCCGACGGGATAGTGGAGGGTGTGGAAGCCCCTGAGCGCCGCTTCTTGATGGCGGTGCAGTGCCACCCGGAGGAAATGTGGCGTAAGCACGCGTGGGCGCGCAAGATGTTCAAGACGTTCGTCGACACCTCTGCTGAAGTAATGCAGTCGCAGGCACATCGTCGCACAGCGACAGTGCATACAGTGCCAGTGATGCGAAGTGCGTGAGTTCTGCAGGTGGGCTGACCTCGAACATAAAGGCTGAATATGCAGGGGAGGGTGCTCGACGTGAGCGCCCTCCTTTTATTTGTCTGCTGGAGAGTACCATTTCCCGCCGGGGACGCGCAGAGCACGAAGATCCGTGTGATCTTCGTGCTCTTATGTATGGGTGAGGGTGGGACTAGCGCGGGGCGCGGCGGCGTTGCGCGAGGCCGAGCACCATCATTAGCAGACCGAGCGCACCAAGCAGCGGCAATCCGAGGTCAGGGCCGGCTCCGGTGGTCGGCATACCGGGAGGAGGCGCGATCACAGGCGGGGGGGCCGAAACCGGGGGCGCCGACACGATGCGGATCGCGACCCGGAAGTCCTGCCCTGTGATGGTCTGTCCCGCGACAACGTTCACAGGGAGGTTATCATAACCCCAGAAGGACTGCCCATTGATGTCCTGGGTTTCGAACTCGACCCACACCTGGCCCTCGGGCACCTGCACCGAGTAGCGACCCTGGGCATCGCTCTGGAACTCGCCCAGATTGGCGCGGTTAGGCGTGCCAGGGGCCTGCGAAAAGGCTGCCAGATGAACATTCGGCAGCGCGATATCGTCCAGGCTAAGCACCTGACCCGTGATTGTGCCGGTGCCGGCCTGCCCGAGCGGCGCGGCAGCAACCGGACCGGCGCTCGCGAGCGCGCCGACGAGAAGCATGGCACCCAGCACGACGCCGGTGCGGAGACAGAAGTTGCGAACGGCTCTCATTATGTAATACCCTTTCCCTTGCGGTAATAGCCTGCGGCGCGCTGGTCCGGCCGCCAGGGCAGCGATTCACCCGATAGAAGTACCAGCCGACCTCTAGTATACACCACGCGTGCGTCATGTGGTCCACCTTCTTGATTCGTGGATAACGGCTTTTGTCCGAATTGTGCGTGTCCTGTATATTTAGGGCATGAAACAAACTTATGCAGATCTGATCATTCATTCTGCCGCAGAGGTTGTGACTTGCCGGGAACCGGAAGTCGCCGAGCAGAAGAAAAGAGCGCAAAGGGGGAAGCGTCCATTCAGCAATCCGAGGCGCGGCCCTGAGCAGGGCGACGCCGGGATAGTGCCGAATGGCGCGGTGGCCATTAAGGGCGACCGCATCGTGGGTGTGGGGACGACCGAGGACATCCTGCCCGGTTTCAGGGGAGAGGATACAAGCCTGATTGATGCGTCGGGCAAGACCGTCACGCCAGGGTTGGTGGACGCACATACCCACCTGGCGTGGGCGGGGTGGCGCGACGAGGAATACGAGCTTCGGCTGAAGGGCGCGACCTACCTTGAGATCATGGAGGCGGGCGGGGGCATCATGTCCACCGTGCGCGCCACGCGGCTGACAAGCGAAGCCGAGCTAAAAGAGCTCATGAGCGAGCGATTGGCACGGGTGCTTTCGTATGGCACTACCACGGTTGAGATCAAGAGCGGATATGGCTTATCGGTAGAGGCCGAGATGAAGTCGCTATGGGCGATACGCGACCTGAACAGCGATCTACAGGCGTCGGGAACAGGTCCACGAATAGCAGCCACGTTCCTGGGCGCGCATGCCGTTCCCGAGGAATATGCCAACAATTCTGACGATTATGTCAAGTTAGTGATCGAGAAGATGCTACCTGACATCGCGCGTGAGGGCCTGGCCGAGTGGTGCGACGTGTTCTGTGATGTGGGAGCATTCACATCAGAGCAAACGCGCAGGATACTGGCAACGGCGAAAGAGTTGGGCATGGGAACGCGGCTGCACGCCAACGAGTTTGCTCGAGTAGGGGCGGTTGAGGTCGCGGCAGAGATGGGGGCGGTGTCGGCTGACCATCTCCTGGTGATGAACGCAGAGGACATTGAGGCGCTCAGGAAGGCGGGGACTATTGCCGTGCTGCTGCCGGGCACGCCGCTGGGCCTGGGGCTGAAGGATTACGCGCCCGCCCGCGCTCTGATTGACGCAGGAGTGCCGGTGGCGCTGGCGACGGACTGCAACCCCGGCACCTGCCCATCGGAGAACCTGGCGCTGATGATCTCGCTGGCCTGTTCGCAGATGAAGATGACGCCCGCCGAAGCGATAGTGGCCGCCACGATCAACAGCGCGTACGCTCTTGATCGCGGTCATGTGTTGGGTAGCCTGGAGGTGGGCAAGCTGGCGGACATTGTGATCTGGAACGCGCCCAACCACCGCCATATAGCGTACCACTTCGGGGTGAACCTCGCGGAAGCGATCTTCCTGGGCGGCGCGCTGGTGGCCGGCACACAGGACAGGCGAGCACTGGATGATGCAGTGCAGGATGACGCGCTGGAGGAGTTCTTGTCGTGACCGACGATAGCGTGAGACTTGATGCGTCGTTAGTCGTCCAAGTTCTCAACTCGCGTTGACGCTGAGGGTGAAGGCGGGGCGAACCATGCCTACGACGTCGCCCGAGGTGTTGCGTACTTCTTCCAGCCAGTACTTATCGAGCTTGTTGAGCGCCTCCTCCGTGAGGAAGCCCGCCTGGCGCAAACCCTCTATGATGGCAGGGTTGAGGGCGCGATGTGAAACGTCGCCGTCCAGTAGTTTCAGGGCGAATCCAATGGCAGGCTGCTCGTCGGTGGCCAGGAGAGCCACACAATGCACGGCCTCAGCCCCTGCTTTGGAGATGAGCAAATGGTGCCCCGCGCGCATAAGATCGGTGTCGATGCGGCCCTCGCTAGAGGCGACCATTTCAGGGTGGGTGGTCATGGCGCCGGCGATGAGACGTACCGCAGAGCGACGAGGCTCGGGCCAGTAGTCGGGCTGGCCGAGGCGCGCAAAGGACGTTGCCATGCTGTGGAGCGAGAGGCCGAAGGTGCTGACACTGCAACCATCCACACCGACCGGAATGTCATCAGGAGCTACACCCGCGAAATCGGCGATGACCTGCAGAAGTGCCTTCTGGACAGGGTGGCGCGGCAGCTCATAGCCACCTACGGGCCAGCCATTATACCGAGCGAGCGCCAGCATACCGGCGTGTTTCCCTGAGCAGTTGTGGTGGAGTACAGTGGGATGTTCGCCGCGCTCCTGCATTGCGCGTGTTGTGGCTTTGTCGAGGGGCATATGGGTTCCGCACGCAAGGGCATCAGGGCCGAGGCCTATTTTATCCAGAATTCCCAGGACGGTTTCGACATGAATAGTCTCGCCGCCGTGTGAGCCTGATATGATGGCTATTTCACGCTCGGTAAAGCCGAAATGGTCGGCAGCACCGCTCTCGACGAGGGGCACAGCAAGGATTGGTTTGCAAGCTGAACGATAGTAGGCCACGGTGCCGGGGTTGCCCGCCCAGGCTAATAGGCCGCCTTTGGCGTCGGCGACCGCTATCGCGCCGAAGTGGGCCGACTCGACAATCGGCCCGCGCGTTACCTCAACGAGGACTGCGGGGTTACGTTCAGGGTTGTGTTTTGGGTCTGCCGGCATGTAATTGCCTCGTTAGTTATTGGTGGCAGCCAGTTTACGGCTGATGGAAATGCCATCGCGCAGGGGAACGATGGTCGTGGCCAGCCTGGGGTGAGAGGAGATAGCCTGGTTGAACGCTGCGATGCCCTGTGTGGAGGGGACAGCGTTGTTGGGGTCGAGCACTGCTCCTGACCGGAAGGAGTTGTCGGATAAGAGGAGGCCGCCGGGGCGCAGACGACGCATGCAGAGGTCGAGCATGCGGATGGAGGTGTCTGCCTGATCGAACTGAGTGAGGATGTCGAGGAAGATGAAGTCGAAGTTCTCCTCCATGCCGTTCATGAGCACGAGCGCATCGCCTCGGCGCACGGCGCACACGCCGCTCATGTCGGCCTGCCGGAAATATGCCTCGGCCCAGCCTGCGCGGCCCTCGTCCTTTTCCAGGGTGACCACGCGCCCGCCGTTTTCGCGTGCCGCCAGCCCAAGCCACATAGCAGAGTAACCAATGGCAGTCCCAATATCGAGGATGTCTTTGGCCCGGGTGGCAAGGGCAAGGGTGTAGAGGAACCGGCCTTCCACAGGGCCAATGATGGGCACGTTCTCGCGCTGTGCGTGGGCTTCCATGTCGGCCATTACACCCGTGCTCTGCGGGGTGAGGCTTTCGATGTAGTCTTCTATACGTGGATCCGTGATGCCGAAGTGTTTCATATTGATTGCTCTGTGGAGTTAGATCAAGGGCCCGGCCCGCGCTTCTAAGCGGCAATGCTATTATAAGCTATTTGCCCACACTGCCTCATCTAGGGAGACGGCGTTTCACTTTTCTCCTCGTCGTCCTTAAGCATCGAGTGATAGTCGGCCCAGACCTCCTGGGTTTCTCGGTAGCGCGGAACCGTGTGGCCTTCGATCCACTGCCATTCATGGAGACAACGGCGGCACTTGTACTCGTAGACGCGATCCGTGTTGGCCGCGCGCTTCACAGCCCGCCAGTTATATGACGCCAGGTAGGCGATAGTGAGAGTGCCAGCCAGCAGCAAGCCAAGCCCGAGAGAACCGGGACCGAGTAGGGCTGTGGTGGCCAACGTTAGCACAACGCTCAACGTCAGCCATAGCGCAAGGACCCTGCTCAGTTGCAGTTGTGGTGTTGGATGGAATAGTTCGCCCGTTGTGCGGTCGCGCCTTAGAACGGACACAGCCGGGCCACGAGCGCCGCACTGAGGGCATTGTACATGGCTCGCATCGACCCTGGGTGCGACAGAGGGCGGACTGGAAGAGGGCCAGATCAGCATATATGCTTCGCGGCGTCCGTAAGTGATTTAGCCCTGGAGCACATCAACTTCTTCGCCCACCAGCCTTTGTACGAGAGGACGGACCGCGTCGGGGCGGCCGCTGGTGTAGACAGTGAGCTTCCCGCGGGCCGTATCCGGGTGGAGCAGGTCGCCTGATCGGAGCACGTTGGCGGTCTGGCGTGAGACACCGATGCCGGAGTCGATAATGCTAACCCGGTCGCCGACCATGTTGTGGATGATGGGCTTTAGGAAGGGATAGTGGGTGCAGCCCAGCACCAACACATCCGCGCCGCTGCTAAGGATTGGCGCGAGGTCGCGCGCGACAGCCTCCTTTGTCTCGAGGGTGTCGAGATCGCCGCGCTCAACGGCCTCAACCCAGCCTTCGGGAGCGATCTTGACGACCTGCACACCGGCGGGGACGGCAAAGCGCTCGATCACGTCAGTGAGGAGGCGGCCATTGATAGCGAAGGGGGTGGCGATAACGCCCACGATGCCTGTACGCGTGGTCTCGACAGCAGGCTTGAGGGCGGGCACGAGGCCGATAATAGGCAGGTCGTAGATGGCGCGCAGGTGGTGGAGGCCTGCCGCCGACGCGGTGTTGCACGCGACCACAATGGCTTTAGAGCCACGTTCCAGAAGGAAAGCAGCAATCTGTGCCGAGCGTTCGCGGAGCCACTCGTCTGGGCGCGCACCGTAGGGGCAATTGGCGTGGTCGGCGTAGTAGACTATGTCTTCGTGGGGAAGGAGGCGGCGCAGGTCGTTGATGACAGACAGCCCGCCCATGCCCGAGTCGAAGGCACCGATAGGGCAGAAAGCCGCCATCTGCGCGAACGGGTGGGGATTCTCCTCGAGACCAAGAGGCCCAAGTGCCTGTTCAATAGAGTCCGACCGGGACGCGACGCCCATATTCTAGCTCCTCAGCATAACCGCTAATCTTTTTCCTTCGCTTTAGCCATCTCATTAGCCTGCTGAGTGTTGAGGCGAGCGGTGTTCTCGGCGAGTGGCATCAGACCGACTGAAAGACGCCGCGCATCAACCGCTTCAGGATCGGCAATAAGCCAGAGCTCCAGGCCACCGCCTGCTGCTCCAACATACTGCGTTCCATAAAGCTGCGGCTCGCCCTTCTGCATCAACACACGGTCTGTAAGCAATGCCAGCATAAAACCATCGGCCTCTTCGGCTGCTATCGCATCTGCAAGCAAGCCTACGCAGCGCTCTTGCAGATCAGGATCAAGGATAGCATGTTGTACAACGAAACCTGCTGCTCTGCACCCATCATCTTGCACGAGTGAATAGCCCGGCCAACCATACTGATCGATAATGGAGCGCATTCGGGCATTGTGCAGGCGGTGAAGCGCTTCCATTTCCGGGTGGTAGCCCTGCCTGTGCAGTTCACCACGCTCCACCAATTCAGCACGTAGCGCACGATCGTTACGCTCCATTTCTAACAACTCATCCCGCAGAGGTTGACTCACTGAATCCTGCTCTTAGTTTGATACCCTAAGGGAGGATTTTCCCGCCCTGGAAGAGACGGCTTACGTCGAAGAAGGTGATAATCGCCATGAGGGCGAGCAGGACGACCATGCCCGCGAAGTGCACCATACCTTCTTTTTCGGGTGCGATCTTGCGTCCACCGCGAAGCAGCTCGATAAGGATGAAGAGTAGACGGCCACCATCAAGCGCGGGGAGGGGAAGAAGGTTGATCATGAAGAGGGAGATACCCAACAGTGCTGTCAGGTTCAGCAGGCCGTTGAAGCCCGCTTCCTGGGCCACTTCGCCTGTAATCTGTCCTATTCCTACTATGGAGGTGACGCCCGGGCCGTCAGACTTGCCCGCGATGGCCTGCGCTATGCCTGTAGGAATGCTGGCGACTACGCTCCAGGTGTTGTTCAGGGCGCGACCCAGTGCCTCAAGCGGGGAATAGTAAACGGTGCGGATGGGCAGGAACAGATTGTTCAGGGTGAAGCCTGCGCCGCTCTTGTCAACAGTTATGGTGCGCTGGGCGCTTGTACCTTGCACAACCAGTGTCAAGGGCCCACTGCTCTTCTGAATAGCATCCTTGGCGCTGATGTTATTGGTTACAGGCTGACCGTTCACCGACAGAATGGTATCGCCATTTTGCAAGCCGGCCTTAGCCGCCGCGCTATCCAATGCGAGACCATCTACCTTGGCGGGCGCATACCATGGGTAGAGGATGACACCGAGGAAGGGAGTAGAGGTGTTCGGGGTGATAGTGAGGGGGACTTCCTGGTTGTCGCGCAGGACGGTAAAGACGGTGGGTTTGCCTGCGTTCCGCTCGCTAAGGCTGCGTATATCGTCGTCCGATGCCACAGGCTGGCCGGCGATCTTTACTAATTTGTCACCTACCTGCATCTGGCCCACCGCGGCAGGGGCGCCCGCGGTTATCTCGTAAATACCAACAGAAGGAGCGATCGTAGCGTCCACTTCGCGTGTGCCCGCTACAGCCATAGCCGTAAATATGGCGAGCGCCAGCACGAGGTTCATGAACGAGCCTGCGGCCAGCACGATAATACGCTTCCAGGCAGCGGCCTTGCCGAAAGACTTTGGATCGTCCGAGTCACCGTTTTCGCCGGTGATCTTTACAAAGCCGCCTATGGGCAGCAGGTTGAGGGAATAGTCAATGCCTTTGCGCCGGATGGCGAAGAGACGAGGAGGGAAGCCGATGCCGAACTCCTCGACTTTGATGCCAAGCCAGATCGCCGTGAAGAAATGTCCCATCTCATGGACGACAATCAAGACTCCCAGTACGGGGACAACCCATAGCCAATTAAAATCCATTGTTTTCTCCGGGGAAGGTGATACGTAACAGGCTCATGCGCCTGCGCCAATGTAATACGTTCGCATATATGTTACGGTTTCTGTTGTACGCTAATTGTTTCGAGAGCAGTGCGTCGCGCCCACTCATCGGCCCACTTTATGTCGGGAATGCCGGGGTCAGCTATTGCGACCGCGTCGTGCTTTGCAAGCACACTCTCTATTATAACAGGAATCTGACCGAAAAGGATTCGCTCGGTTAGAAAAGCCTGTACAGCTACCTCGTCGGCAGCGGCCATAGCAGTAGGGTAGGTGCCGCCTTTGCGCCCGGCCTCGAAAGCCAGGTCCAGGCAAGGAAACCTGTCGCGGTCTACGCGCTCGAAGTGTAGAGTACCCAGCTCGGCCCAGTCTGCGCGCGGGTGAGCGGGGTTGGGGTAGCGCTGAGGGTGGGTGAGAGCATACTGGATCGGGACGCGCATATCGGGTATGCCAAGCTGGGCCTTGGCCGATCCGTCCACAAAGCGCACCATTGAGTGAACAATACTCTCAGGGTGGACCACCACCTCTATATCCTCAAAGGGCACGCCAAAGAGCCAGTGGGCCTCGATCACTTCCAGCCCCTTGTTCATGAGGCTGGCCGAGTCAATAGTGACCTTGGCGCCCATATTCCAGGTCGGGTGGTTGAGCGCCTGCGCTGGGGTGGCGTTAAATGTGCGGTCGCGGTCCCAGGTGCGGAATGGGCCGCCTGAAGCGGTGAGCACGAGGCTCTCTATGCACGACCACGCGCCGCTTGCGCCGCGTGTTTCTTCCTGGTCAGCATCTTCGGGCTCGCCCACAAGACATTGCCAGATGGCGCTGTGTTCACTATCTATGGGGCGAATGCGAATGCCCATCTTGCGCGCCAGGCCTGTAACCACCGCGCCTGCCATGACCAACGCCTCTTTGTTGGCGAGAGCGACCTGCTTGCCCGCCTGCAAAGCGGCAAGGGTGGGCGCGAAACCGGCATGGCCCGTAGTGGCCACCACAACCATGTCCACGTCCGGGTGGGTAGCCAACTCAACCATGCCTGCTTCGCCTGCCAGCAGAGAATGTCCGTTGCTCGACGCGGATTCATCGGATAGCGCGAGGAGCGGAGGAGTGGGCAAAGAAGCAGCCTGCTGCAGGAGCGCCTGCAGGTCGTGGCCTGCGCCGAGCGCAACCACCGAGAAGCGGCCTTCCATGCGGCTCACGACATCAAGCGTCTGGGTGCCGATGGAGCCTGTAGAGCCGAGAATGGCGAGGCGGATCGGAGATTGGGTATTGGAGTGTGAGGGGTGGGTCATTCAGGTGGGGCAGGCTTGTGTTACTGGGTGGCGATGAAAGATATAAAGCGCAGTGGGATATACAGGGCCAAAGAGATCAGGATAGGCTCGTGGCTTAGCTCGACGAGAGTGCGACCCAGATCGAGGCCTTTGTTGGGCATACCCTGAGGGGAGCGCGAGCCGGACGCAGCGGAAACGAGTGGGCGAGTGTAGTGCCCGGTCAGAAGCGCGCCTCCGATCAGGATGCCCACGAGCAGACCGAAGATAACGCGCCATAAGAGGGCCGTCGAGCTGTTGAGCACGGTCAGGGAAAAGCCCGTCACGCCGAGCGCCGTGGCGAAGAGCAGACCTACGATGTTAGCGGCAACGCTTGAGCGAAGATTGGGAACGCGGCGTATGATCAGGGCGACGGCCTCGTAGACCAGGGGCGGGAGGAGAACAGCCACCATGAATACAACAGGGCCAAACGTGGTGCCAAAGCTGTTGATAACCAGCCACATCGCCTGAACGCCGAGCGAGGCGTAAAGGGCTATGGCTATGACCAGTGCCCAGTCGCGCAGGGCACGCGGCAAGTCGCGCCTGAACAGGTGAACGACAAGAGTCAAGGCAGCTACGGGGCCAAGGGCATCAACGGTGCGGTCAGGGCCGATAAGGACGCCCGGGATCGTGAGGGCGCCATAAGCGGCGAGAGTGAGCAGGGTCCACGTGAGGCGTAGTCGGGGCGTACCCTCGAACAGGTTGGCAGAAGCCACGCCCACTAGCAAGAAGCCCCACAGGATCAGGGTAGCCGGGATGGGATTGAGAAAGCCCCATGATACGAGCCAGGAAACGGGAGTGCCAACCGACATGAGCAGGAGAATAGCAACCGCAAGTAGAACTTTCCACGCAAGAGTGGCCCATGTGCCGCGAGGGGTGGGCGCGCCATAGGGTTTTGGTCTACCTGCAGGTGTATCCATCACGCCCGTTACTTGACGTTGGCGTGGTCGAGAGAGACAGGCGTGGCTACCCCGTTGGGCAGAGCTTTGTCTCCTGAATATTCATGCACTTCTTCGGGCAGGATGCCCCCAAACTTCCGGTTGCGCCTGCCGTATTCGGCCACGGCCTCGTAGAAAGACGCCTTGTCGAAGTCGGGCCAGCAGGTGGTGGTGGAGTAAAACTCGGAATAGGAGGCTTGCCATACAAGGAAGTTGCTGAGGCGCATCTCGCCCGCGGTGCGAATAATGAGGTCGGGATCGGGTATATCGCGGGTGTACAGATGGCGCGAGATAGCTTCTTCGGTTATGTCTTCGGGCTTTGCGCCTTCCGCCACAAGCTCACGTACCGCACGCACGAGATCATCGCGACCGCCATAATTGAAGCAGACGCTGAGGATCAGGCGGTCATTGTGCTTTGTGGTTTCCAGAGCGTAGGCAATCGCGTTCTGTAAAGAAACAGGCACGTTCTCCATGTGACCGAGATGGCGTATTTGCACGCCTTCGCGGTTCAGCTCGGGGGTCTCCTTATGGATCACCTCGGCGAGAATTCGCATAAGGCCCTGTACTTCGCCGCTGGGGCGGTTCCAGTTCTCGGTGGAGAATGCGTACACCGTCAGATATTTCACGTCATTCTCGACGCAAGCATGGACGATGCGGCGGATGTTCTCTGTGCCGGCACGATGGCCCGCAAGGCGAGGCAGACCGCGACGACGCGCCCACCGCCCGTTACCATCCATGATGATGGCTACGTGCTGCGGTTTGGGGTCCTGGTGGTGTTGAGTTGCAGAATTGGGGTTTTGGGTTGCCATGATTTCGTATTGGTGGGACACAGGTAATCTGTCTTGGGCCGGTAGGACACAATCGCCTTCAGATTATAGAGTACCTCCAGATTATAGAGTACCTCGTGTGTGGATATCAACGTCTTGAGTGCTTAACAAACTTACGCTTATCCAAACTTAATAGTTACACAGGGGCAGAATCGCATTATCTGCCCCTGTGCAAGAAGCGAACCAACGACCTCAAAGGTTATACGTCCATTACCTCGGCTTCTTTGGCATCCCCAATCTGCTCGGCTTCACGGATATATTTGTGAACCAGGTCTTCCAGGCGGTCGTTGCCGCGCTTTTGCTCGTCCTCGGAGACCATCTTTTCGGTTTCCATCTCTTTCAGGTCGTGCATGGCGTCGCGACGCACGTTTCGAATGGACACGCGGCCCTCTTCAACTTTGTGCTTCACGGTCTTGACCAGCTCACGCCGGCGGTCCTCAGTGAGCGGGGGGATAGGAATGCGGATTACCTTGCCGTCTGACGAAGGGTTGAAGCCCTGATCTGACTTCTGCAACGCTTTTTCAATAAGAGGCATCGAGTTCTTGTCAAATGGCTGAACCACCAGCAACCTCGGCTCGGGCGAATTGATCTGCGCAAGCTGGTTGAGGGGCGTGGGCGTGCCGTAGTACTCGACCGACAAGCGATCGATCAGCGATGTGGAGGCACGGCCGGTGCGGATGGAAAGCAGTTCGCGCTTGAGAGCCTCTACTGCTTTTTTCATACGTTCTTCGGCGTCTTTCATTACGTCATCTATCATATCGTTTCTCCTTGGAAATGACGACAGACGACGTAACATGGTCGTCGTCTGTCGTCTGTCGTCCCTTAATACACCCCGACGTTTGTGCCAACGGGTTCGCCCATGACGACACGCATGATGTTACCGTGCTCCTGGAGGTTGAACACCACTATGGGGAGTTGGTTCTCCATGCAAAGCGCCATGGCTGTCGCGTCCATTACTCGGAGGTTCATCTCGAGCGCCTGCTTATAGGCGAGGGTGTCGAACTTGACGGCCAGGGGGTTGCGGGCAGGATCGTCGCTGTAAACTCCGTCTACCTTGTTCTTGGCCATCAGGATCACTTCGGCCCCGATTTCGAGGGCGCGCAAAGCGGCAGCGGTGTCGGTGCTGAAATATGGGTTGCCTGTGCCTGCGGCCAGGATCACGACACGCCCTTTCTCCATGTGGCGTATGGCCCGCCTGCGAATGTAAGGCTCGGCCACTTCGTGCATTGCGATGGCGGACTGCACCCGCGTGGGTATTTTGCGCTTTTCGAGAGCGTCTTGAAGAGCCAGGCCGTTGAGGACGGTGGCGAGCATACCCATGTAGTCGGCGGTAGAGCGGTCCATTCCCTGAGCAGAAGCCGCGAGGCCACGCCAGATATTGCCGCCTCCCACTACGATGGCGACCTGTACGCCACGCTGCACGACATCTCTGATTTGCTCAGCGATGGACTTGACCACGGCCGGGTCAATACCCGAGCCAAGGTCGCCTGCGAGCGCTTCGCCGCTAAGCTTGAGCAGGACGCGCCTGTAGCGCGGTGTGACACCTGTTTCGTGTATCAGGCCGGCACTGAGGCCCGTAGTGACTTCGTAATCATCGTCGGGGTCAGCGGGCACAAATGGGTCTAGCATGGGGTTTTGTTCTCCTAGAGAAATGGCCTCTCTAGGGGTGTAGTGTATCAGGTTTACGGGAGGGATGCAAAGGCAGACGACAAACGACGGTCGACCGTGAAGTCAACCGTCGTTTGTCGTCTACGTGCAGCCTAAGCCTGTGCTACTTCTTCAGCAGGTGCGGCTTCGTCGCTCGTGCCGACTCCACTCATGCCGACTTCAAACCGCATAAAGCGGCTGACCTGGATATTCTCTCTGACCTGGGCGATGGTTTCCTTGATGAGGTCGCGGATGGTCTTGCGAGAGTCGCGGATGTACTCCTGGCTCAAGAGGCCTTCGCCGTCCTCTTCTTCCATCGAGCCGACCTTGCTCGGGTTCATAGAGGCAACCTGCATGGCGATCTCGCGAGCGAGGGTGCGGAACTCGTCGGTGCGCGCCACAAAGTCGGTTTCGCAGTTCACTTCGACGAGCGCGCCGATGCGTCCGCCCGTGTGAATATAAGATTCGATAAGACCCTGCTTGGCTTCGCGGCCTGCTACCTTGCTGCTTGACGCAAGGCCACGCTGGCGCAATAGCTCGGTGGCCTTGTCCATGTTGCCGTTAGAGTCCTGCAGCGCTCGCTTGCAGTCCATAATGCCCGCACCGGTCTTTGCGCGCAATTCCTTTACTGTATTTGCCGAAATGTCCACGTTCGTCGTTCCTCCGTTTGTTAATTAAGTCGTAGATCGTAAGTCACTGATCGTAAGTCATGCGTCCCGCGTTATACGTGGTAGCTCGTCTTACGACCTGCGACTTACGATCTACGACTTACGATTCGGTCCTATGCTTCTTCTTCGTCGTCAGGCGAGAAGCTATATTCGCCCGGTTGTACATTGTACTCAAAATCCTGCTCAGCGCGGGCCGACTCTCGGCGCTGCTGGCCTTCGACGGCTGCGTCGGCGATCTTGGCTGTAATTACGCGCACGGCCCTGATAGCGTCGTCGTTGGACGGGATTACATAATCTACTTCGTCAGGGTCGCAGTTGGTGTCGACCATTGAGACGACGACCATTCCCAGCTTGATCGCCTCTGTAATGGCGATACGCTCACGATGAGGGTCCACAATGAATATGGCGCTGGGGACTTCGCGCATGGACTTGATGCCGCCCAAAAGGTTGTTCAAGCGGGCAACCTGCTCGTCCAGCTTGCTGGCCTCGGCCTTGGGCAAGTCGGCGAACTCGCCACGCTCCTTGCGGCTTTCGAGACCGGCGAGGTAGCGCAGGCGCTCGTTGATGGTGCGGAAGTTGGTGAGCATGCCGCCCATCCAGCGCTTGTTGACAAATGGCTGTCCTGCGCGCTCGGCTTCTTCCTGAACGGCTTCCTGAGCCTGCTTCTTGGTGCCGACGAAGAGTATCTTCTCGCCGCGTGAGGTAAGGTCACTCACGTAGCTCATCGCGGCTTGCAAGCCTGTGACGGTCTGCTGAAGGTCGATGATGTGAATGCCGTTGCGCTCGGTGAAGATATAGGGCTTCATCTTGGGATTCCAGCGCTTGGTCTGGTGTCCGAAGTGAACGCCCGCTTCGAGCAGGGCCTTCATACTGATGTTGTTACTGGCCGGCTGTGCAGGCTGGCCGCCGTTGGTGGCCGGTGCGCCTGTGCTGCCGCCCGAAGTGGGGCGAACCTGAGGGGCGACCTCTGCCTGGGCAGTTTCTACGGGTGCAACTTCTGCGGGTATTTCCTCTGCGGGAGCACTCTGTGGTGCTGTTTCGCTATCCATAGTTACCAATTATTCCTCCATTTGTTATGCGTCCGTCGCCGTCATCCTACAGGCCACATACCGGGCACCAATGTCCAGGTACGCACAAAGCCAACAAGTCGAGCGACGTGCGTGATTTGGGTTGTAAATCGGCGTTTTGCAAAGCATCCTTTGCAGAGCGCCAACACTTATTATACCACAAGTGTAAAGCGACAGGCAAAGCAGAATGAGGGGCCGGGGGAGTATCCCTCGTGCCCCCTTAGCTGGGAGGTACGGAGGGATACTCCCCCGGCCCCTCCCGCATGCAGGAAGGGAGTCCTTTTGATAGAGAGTTCGGGCCAGGGGACACCCCTGGAACCCCGGCAGGAGAGTACTCCTGCACCTCCCACTTAGTTAGGTGGCACACTCCGACGTAGACTGAACAGCAAGGCGCCTTTTTCAAGCCCATAAAAGTGGAGCGTGCTAGCATAATGCCTTGCGCCAGGCGTCCGGGACCTGGCCGCTGTAAGCTATTTCTTGCGCGCCCAGGAAGGTGGCAAGGTCCTGCACCGCGGCGGCAATGGCCCGGCCTGCGGCGTGGGTGGCGGGAGCGTCCGGTTCAGCGTAGACGGCGTTGATGTTGAGGCGGTTGGCTTTGCGGTCCATAGTGGGGTCCATACGCCCAATGAGCCGGTCGCCGTGCAGGATGGGGAGCACATAGTAGCCGTACTGGCGCTTCTCTTTAGGAACATAGATCTCGACGCGAAACTCGAAGTCAAACAGGAGCTCTGTACGAACGCGGTCGCAGATGAGGTTATCGAAGGGGGAAAGGAGCGTTGTGCGGCCCTCCCAGTCGGGCGAACGCAGGCTCTCAAGCTGCGCCAGGTCGTCAGCGTGGCTGTACCAGGGGCCACGCCAGTTCTTGCCCTCAGACTCTTCGCCTTTTATCTCCACGCGCACTATCCGGCCTTCTGCCTCCAATTCCTTGAGTATGGAGGGGAGGCCGTTATACCGGCTGCGCACGAAGTTGCGCACTATATCGGCCTGGCGCGCTATACCCAGAACGCGCAGCGACCTCTCGGCGGAACGGCGCACCACCTCGCGCTCGGAAAGGTCTTCGCGCGGCGTCCAATCGGGCAAGACGCGCTCGGTGAGGCTCCATTCTCGCAGTTGCCCTTTGCGGCGCGACACCATGATGAAGCCCTGTATCCAGAGGTAATACAGCAGGCGACTGACATTTCGGTCATCGGTCCAACCGCTAGAAGTCCAGCTAAAAGCAGTTCGCCCGTCGAATTCTTTTGAGGAAACGTGATCACGCTCTCTCAAGGCGGCAAACACCTCGTCCACCAACTTCTGATTCTTACTCATCCAGTCGCGCACTCGCTTGGCCCAGGGACCATCTCCGGCGCGATGATTCTTCATGTGCGCGTGATGGATTGGATAGTCCTCGGTGAGGACGATGGAAGCGCAATGCGCCCAGTATTCGAACAACGAACGATCCTGCCAGAGCAGCCGGTCGAAGAGAGCCGGATCGTAGGAACCAAGCCTGCTCCACGGCACGAGCAAGTTGGTGCGCGCTACAGCGCTGATGGGGTCAAGCTGTATACAGCCGAGGTCGCGGGCTACTTCCAGAAG
Source organism: Chloroflexia bacterium (assembly GCA_038203825.1). Taxonomy (GTDB): domain Bacteria; phylum Chloroflexota; class Chloroflexia; order QHBQ01; family JADMIH01; genus JADMIH01. The sequence continues at coordinate 21,708 of JBBRDO010000025.1, forward strand.
GCCCTCGGCAGTGGGAGCCGGGCGAGGCCCAGCCAGGCGCTGGCGTGTAATAAAGAGCCTGCGAATATCAGTAGGTGAGACAGTTATTGGCGTGGTCATGCACCCATAATAGCATAGATGTTCTGTTCTGTCAGGGGACTTCAGACCGATATTTCGGCGCTGTTTACCTCGCCGCCTGGCCCCTATAAAGCGTATACCTGGTCTGTTTCTCGGCCACTTTGTAGGTGGAGTTGAGTACGGCCATTGTTTCGTCGGAGAGACGTGCGAAGCCTCGCTCGTGGACCACTATCAGTGCTGCATCGGCGGCGCGGTCAAGGAAGTCGACCTGGGGACGCGCGCTGCGCATTACGGCATAGGGGTCAGTCCCGTGATCTCCCCGGAGGGAGGAGGTGATCAGGTCGCCCCAGCCTCGCGTGTCCATATTTAATGCGAGATAGATCATTTGGCCGTAGCTATCAATCAGGTAGCCTGTTGTTGGGGAATGGCTGGGCGGGCGGGCGGCCAGAATGTTAAACTGCTCATCGCTGGATAGCACCGGGGAACCGGGAGACACGGCATCATTCACATATTTGCCGACTATCTCGAATATGTGGTCCTCGCAGTGTGGGCAGGCACGCGTGGTCATGCCGGTCCACTGGATGACGGCAAAAGGCACACCAACGAGGAGCAAGATTGCGACCGGAACCGCTACGGCCGCGACACCCCTGGCGGCGGAGCGCATCATGCCGGGGAGTTGCTTTAGTAGGGGCGGAATGAGGTTCACACCGGCCGCAAAGAGGCACAGAGGCGCGGCCAACTGGATGTAGTAGTGCTGGTAGAACGAGCGGCTGTATGTGAATAGGATGAGGCTAAAGAACATCCAGATAACGCCCAGCCTCCAGGGGCCGATGCCGAGATCGCGGCGGGTCCATGCCCAGATGGAGAGCACTACAAAGCCTAGAGCCGCCAGTAAGGGCGTCAAGGCATTGGACAGGAACGATGTGAGATCGCCTATCCGCGCTGGAGTGTCCACCACGCCGTCGCTGGGCCGCAACATCTGGAAGAAGATCACCTCACGGATGAACTGCGAAGGGGCAACTATCAGGAAGGGTCCCAGCACGACCGCCACCGCAGCGACCACGCCCAGCCCGAGCGTGACGAACGGGCGCTTTATGGTAGGTAACGAGATGGCCGTAGAGAACCGGGGACTGACGCGACGGCGGTTCTCCAACTGCAGCCAGATCATGTCAGCTATGATAGCGAGCAGGCAGGCCAGACCTGCTATTTTCGTGAGGGCGCTCAAGGCAGCAACCCCGCCTGCAAGAGCAAGGATCAGGGTTGGGCTGAACCGGGGCCGGGCGGGTCGGTCTAATACCACAGGTCCGGGCACCTCCGGCCACAGCGCCGGCCGCGCCCACAGGTAGAGCAGCACGCCCGCGCAAGACAGCATTACGAGCGGACCTTCCAGCATGATCTTGCGGTTGATTTCAATCACTCTACCGTCGATGGCCCAGAGGCCGCCCGCCAATGTGCCACCCCACAGGCCCGCCAGCTTGTAGGCTATGCCGAAGATGAGCGCCAGCGTCACAAGGCTGTAGAAAACGGACAAATAGCGCGCCATCATAAAAGAGGTGGGGCTGCCCCACGCGGTAAAGTGGTAAGCCATAGCCGGAGCGTAAGCGATGGCCGCAATAGGAGGGTGTGCGAAGAAATAATCGCGATAGGGGAGCGCGCCTTGCAGGAATAACTGGGAGGTGCCCGCGTAGACGCCTTCGTCATCGTAGGGTTCGCGAGTGAGGCCGTAGCTCTGCGGCCACAACTCGACCATGCGGTCAACGCCACCTACTACGATGAGCAATGCCAGGACGCCAAGCGCAATCCAACGGGCATTCTTGCCAGATGTCGTGGGTGCAGTCACCGGCAGAGTGCTAGCTGCACCTGAAGAGACCCGTAGGGAACGGGCGAAGCCGAACGGGAGGAGCGCCACGCCCACAAGCCACGCGGCCCATGGTAGCCACGGCCGCGCGTCGTAGTGGGCCTGCAAAGGACCGAGCCAGCCAAATTGCTGAGGTGCATCCCACGCGACATGCCCACCAAACCACGCGCCCACCCCCTCGAACAGGAGTGGAAGCAGGCGCAAATTGACGGCAACGCCAACAGCGCCATAGATGATGAGCAGGGCCGAAATGATTAGAAAAATGCGAGACTGCGAAGACTTGCGTTTATAGACAGTCCAGTCAGGTTGCTGCGATTGCATGCTGCGATTCTCGCACGCATAAGGCGGCCTGTCAAATGGCTAGGAAGGGGCTTTTCTATCCAGCAGAGCCGCCACACCAAACAACAGGGCACAAAACGCAAGGGCAAACGCGCCAGGCAAGAACCAGCCTATATATTGTGTAAGGCTCGGGTCGATATACTTGCCCGGAGATGCTGCCTGAAGGGTGTTTATTACGGATCGGCTGTAGAAATAGCCCAGCACCACGGTTAGAACAAGAACCGTGATGCCGGTAACGCGCAAGAAGATGGAGGTCCACATACGCATATTATAAAGCACCGAATCAAGGCACGTCTCATTCCAGCTATCAGCATTACTCTGATTGCGCGCTGCCTCTAAGGCGTAATATCGATGTTGCCTACGCCGGCATCCACCCTGAGGTCCAGCCTGTCGGGAGTCGCGTCGTAGCCGGCGGTGATATAAACGTCCGGGTCGCTACTTCGTTTGGTGAAGCGGCTGTCTACATGCACATTGCCTATGCCACTGTCAACTGTGATGCGTGCTTCCGTGCCTTTGGGGATATGTAGTGTGAGGTTGCCCACACCGCCGTCAATAGTGGCGCTCGTTTGGGCTGTGATCTGTGGGAAGGTGACGGTCGAATTGCCCGCACCACCGTCCACAACCAGGCCTGTCAGCTTAGTCTTGCTCAAGTCGAGGATGGTGTTGCCCGCGCCGAGGTCTGCCTTGAGCGATGTAGATACGGCCGGGTTGAGATGGATGTCCCAGTGCGGACCGCGTGTCGCCCCCAGGTTGAAGAAGCCTAGATGGAAACCTTCGTTAGCCCTGATAGTGACACTGGCATTGTCTCCATTTTGATCGACATTCACTCCGGGGCTTCCACTATCGGAATAATATTCGAGGGTACCGCCCACAAGGTCTTCGTTGTTTGCCTGGCTATCGACGGTCAGGTCGCCTAGGCCGAAGTTGATATCTACACTGGCTGTTTGGACGCCCGCGACGGGAACACTGAGATTGTACGTGTTGAGTTTACCACCTGAGCCGAAGCCGCTATAAAAGAGCAGGCCCACGCTAGCGACCAACAAAAGGAGCACAATCAATGTTGAGAGCCAGGGGCGACGCCTGCCAAAGAGTAAATCGAGGCCAACTGCTACGAGGGCGAGAGGCCACAGCCGCCACAGACCACCCCACACTGCCCAATCTACGATACCGAGGTTGTTCAGCAAAAACAGCACACCGGCACCTATCAACAGAATAGGCCCGACGATTGAGCCACCCAGAGGCGCGCGACGGGGCAAGGGTGCGGGAAGAGGTGGTGGGGCCTGGGGAGGGTAAGGCGCTTGCTGGTATGGAGGTGGGGGCGACGCGTACTGTGGTGGAACCGAGCCTGTGGGCTGGGTGGGAGCGCCCGTCGAGGGGTTGTCGGCGCGGCGAGCCAGTTCAGGCGTTTCCGGTGTTTGGTTTGTGGGAGTCTCGTTCATAGTATTTGCCTGGAGTCACGTAGTGAGGCGAGCAGCGCTCGCCCCACGATTATACTACAGCCTGTGCAAGTGCCGATTACCAGCGGTTTGACCTGCTGCGTCGCATCAGGAACATGATGCCGAGACCAATCATCACCAGCGGCCAGAAACTACCCCAGATCACAGCATGCGAAATGCCGAGATGGGAGAAGAGCAACAAGGTGCCCAGCACGATCAAGATCAAAGGCAAGATGCCGGTATGCTGACGGCCCTGAACCTGGGTCTGGATCGGGTAGCCGTTAGGAACGCCGGTTCCCACGCCGGGGGTCTCAGACGGAGCAGCAAAGTTGGCCGAGTTGCCTGGGTTACCGGGATTACTTGGATTGCCGGGATTGCCATTGGTGGGGCCGGAGCCTGCGGAGCCATTGCCGCCGTTGCCGGGGACATTCCAGGCGCCGCGCAATTTCGCGCCCACTTCATCGATGTTTTCCTGCACTACCCCACCGGGGGTCGTTGCTGTGCTACCTGCTGTAGGCACTAGGAGCCATAGGATCAGGTAGGGCAAGATAAAGGCGCCACCTGTGAAGATGGTCAGGATTACGAACCCGGCTCGCACGAGGGTGGGGTCCATCTTGAAATAGTTGGCAAGTCCTGCAGCCACGCCGCCAATCATGGCTTCACTGGTGCTTCGGTAAAGGCGATTTGTGCCGTTCATGTATCTCTCCTGGTTAACACGTATTCCGAATTGATAATACGTTTGCGATGTTGGGCCCGGTAAGCGGAAGCCGGGCTGTCTTCCTGTGATTTCCTAATGTTTGTTCGCCGGTTTCTGATCTGTAATGCCTGATCCTAGACTGTAGGATTGCGGGGAATGACCACGCTCAGGATTATGTAAATCAGGATGACCGGGAAGAAGCCTGTGACGATCAACAGCAGTATTGCAAGTAGGCGCACAACGGTCGGATCGAGGTTGAAATACTCACCAAGCCCACCACATACTCCCGCGATCATTGCATCTTTCTTGCTGCGATACAGTCGCTTGTAATCCATCTGTTTGCTCTCCTTTCTCCTGACGTTTGCCTTTTTGGTTGGCTGTAATAAGTTACGCAAGTGGGGCCGGGTATGTTTCACGGACGAGGGATAACAGGGAAGGGATACGAATTGAAACGCAAAGAAGCGGAGGAAGCCTTTGCGATCTCTGCGCTGCCTGTCGTCGGCCATCCGTCGTCCGTCGTCCCACGCACTACATCGCAAGTCCCTTGACAACGGGGGCCCGTTAGGGTACTAAATATGGCATACAAGTTAATAGGTAAAGAAAAGCAATGACGGAGAGAGTACGCCGGGCGTTCGCGCCCAGGGAGGGCAAAGGCCAAAGACTGGGAGCCTGCCCCGTAGAACCTGGCGGAAGTTCACTCCTGAGCCGGTAGGGGAACAGCATGGCGGAGTTTGCGACGAGCAATATCTCGACCAGGCAAAAGTAGTCTACCCCGGTAGCTCGCCGTTAGTGAGCATAGAGCGATCCGCCTGAGGGTTAGGCATTGGAGAGGGCCGGATCGAAATCAGGGTGGTACCACGTGGCCGCGCCTCGTCCCTGGCGAGTGCGCGGCTTTTCTATGGGCAACGACGGGAGCGAGATATGGCATCTTTACAGGAACAAATCGAGGAAGCACGCAGCACGGCTCTGGAATCCCTTCGAGAACTGCGAGACAGCGCAGGACTGGAAGAGTGGAACAGAGAGTGGCTGGGCAAGAAGGGTAGGCTCACCGCGCTCTTCAGGGGCGTGGGTGCGTTGCCGCAGGAAGAACGTGCGGACGCGGGGCAGGCCATCAACGTCGCCAAGGGGTCACTCGAAGCCGCGTACGAAGAGAAGAGGCAAAGCATCATGTCGGGGGAGACGGAGAGCAGGCTCCTCGCCGAGGCCGTCGATATAACCCAGCCTGGCCGCCCAACGCACGCCGGGCGGTTACACGTGATCACTCAGACGACGCGCGACGTGCTGAAGGCTTTTCGCAACATGGGCTTCCAGGTGTACGAAGGGCCGGATATTGAGCTTGACGTATACAACTTCGAGCTGCTGAACATACCTCCCGAACACCCGGCTCGTTCTATGCACGACACCTTCTACATAGACGACCGCCTGCTCGGCATGCGGCCTGCGGGAGCGAGTATGGACGAATTGCCGCCTGTAGTGCTGCGCACGCATACGTCGCCCAACCAGATACGCATGATGAGGAAGATCGCGCCGCCCGTGCGCTTGATCGTGCCGGGTAAGTGCTATCGCTCGGAAGCTACCGATGCCACACACGAGGCGTATTTCAGCCAGATAGAGGGGCTAGCGGTTGGCAAGCATATCACGCTGGCCGACCTGAAGGGTACGCTCGCAGCGTTCGCCCGCGCCTTGTTCGGCTCGGAGCGCAAGGTGCGCTTCAGGTGCGACTATTTCCCCTATGTGGAGCCGGGAGTTGACCTGTCGATAGACTGCATTGTGTGCGACGGCTCAGGCTGCCGGGCCTGCAAGTACACGGGGTGGCTAGAGATCATGGGCGCGGGAATGATTCACCCGCAGGTGCTTATCAACGGCGGGGTTGACCCCGACGAGTACAGCGGGTTCGCCTTCGGGATGGGGCCGGAGAGGATATCCATGCTGCGGTACGGGATCGATGACATACGGCTGTTCTACGGGAACGATTTGCGCTTCTTGCAACAGTTCTGATTTTGGAGAAAAACGATGCCATTACGAGCGCCACTTTCGTGGCTTAAAGACTTCATAGACATAAACGTCACGCCCGAAGAACTGGCCCGCAAGCTGACCCTTGCCGGGCAAGAAGTAGAGCACATCATCACCATCGGGGCCGAGTGGGAGAATATCTACACCGGGCACGTGACCAAGCTTGAACAGCACCCGAACGCCGACCGCCTGAACTTGGCAACAGTAGAGCACGGCACAGGCGAGACTATTACGGTGGTGACGGGCGCGCCCAACATAGAGGAAGGCCAGAAAGTGGTGCTGGGACTGCTCGGCTCGCGCTACATTGACCAGCACCAGACCCCACCCAAGTGGTCGCGCCTGAAGCCCGCCAAGATACGTGGAGTGCAGACGGAGGGCATGGTCATGTCGGAGGCCGAACTGGGCCTGTCCGAGGAGCACGAAGGCATCATCGTGCTGCCGTCGGAAACGCCTGTTGGGCTAACCGCGACCGAGTTGCTGGGTGACACAATCCTGCAAATCGACGTTACGCCTAACAATGGGCGTGTGCTGAGTATGCTGGGGCTGAGCCGGGAGATCAGGGCAATCTTCGGCGGCGAGATGCGCTATCCTTCCGCCGAGTGGCATACCGAAGGGCAAGCCGCGAGCGACCTGCTTCAGATAGAGATCCAGAACCCCGAACTGTGCGCGAGATACACGGGCACAGTGATACGCGGTGTGAAGATCGGGCCGTCGCCGGAGTGGATGCAGCGCAGGATCACGATGGCGGGGATGAGGCCGATCAACAACGTGGTGGACATCACCAACTATGTCATGCTTGAGATGGGGCAGCCACTCCACGCGTTCGATTACAACGCGGTCGCCGAGCACAAGGTCGTGGTGCGACGAGCTAAAGAGGGTGAGAAGATAACCACGCTCGACCACGTGGAGCGTACTCTCGATACCAACATGCTGGTAATCTGCGACGTGGAAAGGCCCGTCGCTCTGGCCGGGGTCATGGGCGGTCTCGATAGCGAGATCACCACTGAGAACGGCGCGGTGGTCGACGTGCTGCTGGAGTCGGCGCACTTCGATCCGCGCAGCATCCGGCGCACCGCGCGGCTCTTGCGCTTGCCGTCAGAGGCCTCGTACCGCTTCGAGCGGTTCGTTGACCCCAACCTGACCGTGCCTGCCCTGAAGAGGGCGTCCGAGCTTATGCGCGAACTTGCGGGAGGCACCATAGCTGAGGGATATGTGGACGTGTATCCGAGGCCCGCCAAACCTGAGAGTATGCTTTTCTACACATCAGAAGTGGAGCGGCTGCTGGGGATCAAGGTGGGCCCAACGCAGATTGCAGAAGTACTGCGCAGGCTCGACTTCGGCGTGGAAATACCGCACAATGCGGACACCGTGGGGCAGGATACTACTCTCGTAGTAGAAGTGCCGACCTATCGCAACGACGTTACCATACAGGCCGACCTGGTGGAGGAAGTGGCGCGCATAACCGGCTACGACCTGATCCCTGAGACTCTGCTTTACGGTGGGCTGCCACCGCAGGAGGTTAACGTATCGCTGGAAGCAGAGACGCGCCTGCGTGACCTGGCGGTTGAATGCGGTATGGACGAAGTCATCAACTACTCGGTGACCTGGAGCAGGGAACTTGCACGGCTGGTGAACCGTGACGAGAACGCAACGGATGAAGAAGCGCTACGGCAAGGTGCGCCGTTCATATACGAGGGCCGCCCGGTAGTTACAATCGTGAATCCTGTTAGCAGCAGGCAAGACGTCATGCGCCCGACACTCCTGCCCAACATGATGAGCACGCTCAGGAATAACCTGAAGATGCAGCCCGAAACGCCTATCCGCATCTTCGAGCTGGGGAAGGTCTATCTGACGCCCACAGTGGAGGAGATAGAGGCACGGCGTGAGGCAATGAGGCAGGAACGCGAGAAATATCCGCGCATGAAGGCCTGGGACCTCGTGCCGAACGAGGACTTGCTGCCTATTGAGCCGCGCAGGCTGGCAGGCATGATAAGCGGGCCACGCTCTCCACGCTCGCTCTATGCGCCCGACAGCGCAAGTCCCGCAGCGCAGGCCGACTTCTTCGACGCGAAAGGGGTAGTAGAAGAACTGCTGGAACGGCTTCACATAGCGGGCGTAGAGTGGGTGCCTGCCAACTCTCCTCACTATCACCCGGGCAGGTCGGCGGCAATATCGGCGCAAGGGGTGGAACTTGGCATCGTTGGAGAGTTGCACCCGCGCCTGATAGAGCAGTGGGAGATCCCTGCCGAGCGTGTGGCAGCGTGGGATCTGGACGTGGAGGCATTGTTGAGCGTGCTGCCCGACCGCGTGCGCTACAAGACGATCAGCCCATACCCTCCTGTTCGCCAGGATATGGCGTTCGTGGTGGGTGAAGAGGCGGAGGCCGCACAGGTTGCGGAGGCAATAAGAAAGGCGGGAGGCGAAGCAGTAAAGGATGTGGCCTTGTTCGACATCTACAGAGGCAAGCCCATCCCCGAAGGAAAAAAGAGCCTGGCGTTCGCCGTCACGCTCAACTCGCTCGAAAAGCCCCTGAGCGAGGATGAAGTTGCGCGCATTCGTAAGAAGATCGAAGGCTTTCTGTCGAGGGAGTTCGGGGCGGCGCTGAGGAGTTAGAGGCAGGCGTGCAATCAGCCATCGATATTGGCGATTCTCGAGCAACATCGATGGCTGTCCGACTCAATCAGGGTACGTCAGTAGGATTCGAGCTAACCGTAAGGTCTGAATCCAGTTTACTTACCAACGTCCCAATATCCATTCCACCCACATAAGCGTCATGGACAATGCCATCACTGCCTATGAAGTATGCTGTAGGAGCAGCCCCAACCGGGTATGGTATCGTTTGCACGTCAGACGCATGCAAGAAGCTCCAAGGGTAATTATTCTGGTCTACAAATGCTTTGACACCTGCCAGGTTATCGCGGGGGCCGAATGAAACACTAACAAACGCCACTTTATCGCTGTACTTATCATATACTTGCTGCATATTGGATGTAAGGGTGAGGCATGCAGGGCAACGCGTAAACCATATTGTGAGCAGCACTGCCTTTCCACGAAAGGCGGACAACGTCGTCGCTGCCCCTGTCCGTACGTTCGTAAAGCTGGCATCGGGGGCCACCATACCAACCATTTGCGCTGCGTCCGTCAATTCAGCGAGCGGTGTCAACGCCGGAACCGCTCCTGTTATTTCATGGCCTGCAACGGCTCCTGCGGGCACCGGATCCGTAGATCGCCGTCCACCGGTAGAAAGCACAGCAAATACTGCCACAGCAGCCAGCACAAGAACTACCATTACGGCAGAGACGCTCATTCGCTGGCTACTCGTACTCAAGCGCTTTAGAGCGGGCCTGACTCCAGTCGGTTCCGACTTTGTCTCAAGCATGGGGTGCGGTGCTGTGTGCGAGATTGATAGTGTTGCCCTCGTGCGGAGGTCGGGCCAGGGATTCGGATTATCGGGTATCTCTTGTGCAGCATACTCCTTTAAGGTACGAGCAATCAGTTGCTTTCCGTTTCGTTCGTTCACGGTGTACTCCATTTTCGGGCGAGATTAGGCATATTTACAGTCCGCCCACGTTGCTACTGACCTAATTCACAATCCACCTGGGAAGTAGCTGACGCAGCCTATGCCGAGCTGCATGCAACCGTGATTTAACGGTTCCCGGGGGACAATCCAGTTCAGAAGCCATTTCAACTTCGCTCATGTCGAGGTAGTAGCGCATGACGATTACTGCCCGCTGGTTTATGGAAAGCTTCCCAAGGGTAGCCCAAAGCGCTTCGCTCGTTTCTGCTCTCAGGAGCATCTCATCGAGCGTCGGGTCATAACCAGGCAATAGATTTGCTTCGCTTTCAGATAGACTGTCCGGTGTTGAGCGTTTCCCGCGTTCAAGCATGAGGGCGTCGTTGACTACGCTTCGTATAAACCAGGGCTCGAATGAGCGCCCAGCTTGAAACTGGTCTATGCGCTCATAGGCGCGCAAGAAGGCCGATTGTACAATGTCCTCTGCTATAGCATGGTCACGGGTGATGAGATAGGCGGTCCGTACAGCGTGTATGTAGTATCGCTGAACCAGTTCTTCTAGCCCGCTGATATCGCCTTGCTGTAGTCGGTCGATTGCTTCGCTTTCTTCCAAACGGGTCCTCCTAGTGTCCGCATATCCAATGGATAGCTTCTATGATTGATATGCTTGAGGGCCAGGAAAGGTTCGATGCTATTAGGCAAGATCAATTTTAGTTGCCGAAGTATAAGGCAGGCGCAGATTGCGCAATGGCGACAGCGCCAGCCACAGCGCGGCCAGAGCAAACCCCGCTACTGCAATGAAGAGAGTAAAGCGGGCACTGGTCGCGCTTGCAAGCACGCCCGCGGCTACAGCGCCGAAGGGGCCTGCGCCGCCTGTGATGAAGGACATAGTGGCTGTGACGCGACCCATCAAACGCGGCGCGACGCTCATCTGGCGCAGGCTGGTGTCGCCAATGGCATATACTTCCCAGGCGATGTCGCCCACGAATTGAGCCAGCAGCATGAGGGTTATTACCACCGCCAGCGGACCCGACGCCAGCGGCACAAGTAGCTCGGCCAGGACAACGGTACAAGCCGCCAGCACAAGTATGCGCCCCAGACCATACTTGCGCGCCAATCTTTGGGCGAAAGCGGCTCCGATTAATGCACCCACACCCCCTGCCGAGATAAGCAAGCCGACCACGCCACTGCTCAGGCCAAGTTCGCGCACAGCGAAGTAGACGTAAAGAGTGCCGAAGAACCAACCGAAGAAGTTTTGCAGTAAGGCGGCCACGGCGAGCGTGCGGAGGGTGACATTGCGCCACAGAGTTGAGATGCCCTCACGTGTTTCTCGCCGGATATCAGGCGTTTTGTGCCCTTCTTCGGGAGTTGGAGAGGATTCGGAAGTGCGGATCAGGCCAAGCCAGAAGGCGGACCAGAGAAAAGAGAGCACATCGAGCGCGAGGGTAAAGGGCGCGCTGATAATCTGCACAAGCAGGCCGGCAAGGGCAGGGCCACCGACCTCGGACAGCGAGCCTGTAACGCTCAAGCGACTGTTGGCTTCCAGCAGTTGCTCACGCTGCACAATACTCGGCAGGTAGGAGCGATCGGCAACGTCGAACACCAGAGTAAAGATCCCCATCAGCGCTGCGACCACGTAGAGCAGCCACACGTGCAGGTTGTTGGTCAGAGCGGCCAGCGGGACGGCCGACAACGCAAGGGCGCGGGCCATGTCGGCCACTATCATAAGAGGCCTGCGCGGAAGTCGATCCACCCACACTCCCACGAACAGCCCCAGCAGCAGCACAGGCACGGCCCCGGCCACAGACAGAATGCTCATCTGGGCAGGAGTAGCCGCCAGCGTGAGCACCGCAGTATAGGCAAGGGCCTCGCGTGTGATCTTCGAGCCGAACGAAGAAACGGACTGCGCCACCCATAGCTTATCGAAGTCGGGGTTAAGGCTGAGGCGCATCTGCCTGGGGCGGTTGAGCCGGCAGTTCGGTAGTGTAGATTGCCTGTATCAGGTTCTTGTTTATCAGAACGAGATCGCGCCGCCAGGGAGCGCCCGGCTGGGCAGTCAGGTAGGCTGTAACCTGAGTGAGGTGGAAGAAGATGTTCTGCCCATCCAGGAGTTGCTCTATCGTGGCGCCCTCCATCAGGTGACACAGCCCTGAGATCACAAAGGACGACGTGAAAGCATAGCAGGGGCGCGGAACTCGAAGCGCACGATACTCGTTTACCATAGGTTTGGTCAGCCGCCCGCTAAGGCCCCCCGACGGATGGCTAGCCAGCGAGCCCGAATCGAGCGAGCTAGAAGTGAGCGAGCCGGAGGTTAGCGGTCCTGACAGCATCGGGTCGCTGGTATTTTCGGGCGTCGTAAAGACCGCAACCATGTGAATATGTGGACGCGCCACTAGCATCGAGTGCCCTGTTGGCCTGGGAGCGCCCGACTGGCCCAATGAAGCCAGAGCCACATTCTGCACCAAGAAATTGTCATAATCGCGGCGGTTAATGAGGTCAGCGGTCCGGCTGAACGAACCAAGTATGTTGCCTTGAACAAAGAGGTTGGCCGTATAGATCTCGACCTGATGAGAGTTCAGGTTGTTGTTTGTAATACCATATTCATCCATCGTCTTAATTCCGATCCTCGGCTACGGAAATTGGATAAGACAAGATACTTCCCTGTGATGAGCCGTATCCAAAATCCAAAATGGTATAATAAGCTGTCCAGGTGATAATAACACAGAAATACTAGAAGGATTCATTTAACAGTGGCACTAGAAAACAAAGGCAGCACAGGTGCCGGGCGCGCACGCAGCGGGGTTAGCAAAGCCTGGGAACTAAAAGGCGATGCGGGCCGTAACTACGTCAGATTACACAGCGACGAGAACCCCTACGGCTGCTCGTTGAACGTGCAGGACGCGCTTGCCAGCACTGATTCATACAACCTACCGGCAGACCTGATGTGTGCCGACCTGAGAGTTGCTCTCAGCGAATACACGGGCTTTGCGCCTGAAAGGATTGTAGCAGGCGCGGGCATAGGCGAACTAACCGAGCGCCTACTACATGCATTCCTTGATCCCGGCGACGCGGTTATCACGTGCCCGCCGTCCCTGCCTCAGTTGGTATTGGGCGCGGTTCGGGCAAGGGTAACGACGGTGCAGGTACCCCGCACGAGCAAGTTTGACATCGACCCCGACGCGATCATCACGGCGATGCACCGGCAATCTAATATCAAGATGGTGGCATTCTCGTCGCCCAACAACCCCACGGGTGGAGTGACCAACCACACAGCCATCGTGAAGTTGCTGCATACTGGTGTTTGGGTGCTTGTGGACGAGAGCTACTACGAGTTCTGCGACCGCAGTGTGGCCCCGCTCGTGGCCGAGTTTGACAACCTGGTGGTCTTGCGCTCGCTCAGCCCCTGGGCGGGATTGCATGGACTGCCGGTAGGATATGCGCTTGCATCGAACCGCGCCGCGGCACGCCTGCAAAGACTGGCCACGCCGGGAGGGTTGAACAGGGCTGCTCAACTGGCAGGTTTAGCGTCACTGCACGACAGGGACAATCTGTTGCAGCGAGTGCGGCGTCTGCGGCTTGAGCGGGGGCGTATGTTCCGCCAGTTGCGCAAGCTGAATCTGGTGAAGCCCTTTTCGTCGGGCGCCAACTTCCTTCTTTGCGAGGTAACGCGGGGCCACGCCACCACTATTCAGCGCCATTTGCAGGATGATGGCATCCTGGTAAAAGCCATCTCCGACCGCTGGCTGGACAATCACCTGCGCATCGGCGTAGGCAAGCCCGATGACACCAATGCGCTAATCGCCAGCCTGAAAAAACTGGCGGGGCAGGAAAGTATTTAGAGTCGTAGATCGTAAGTCTCAGATCGTAAGTCTGAGGTCTGCGACCAGCCGTACTTATCTTGTTACTTTAGCCTTGCATTGACTTACGATCAGCGACTTACGATCTACGACTCACACCCATGACTTACGACCTGGTAATCGCCTATCTTGTTGCAGGGGTGATAGGATTCGCGGGATACAGAGCGAGGGCGCTGACCTGGGATGGTGCGCTGGCTGCCAGCCTGATAGGCGGAACTGTGTTCGGGTTCGGCGGCTGGATATCCGCCATCTTGCTGGTGCTCTTCTTCGCGTCGTCCAGCGCATTGTCGTTTGTGGGCAAGCGCAACGTCCGCAAGCGAAGCGCTGAGGAAACGTTTGATAAAGGCGGCAAGCGCGACGCTGCACAGGTGCTGGCGAATGGCGGGGTGGCAGCCATCGCGGCCATGCTGTATGGAGTGCTGGGAGCGTCCGCGGCCTCACTGATGTTCGGGGCGTTCGTCGGAGCTTTGGCAGAAGCCACAGCCGATACGTGGGCCACAGAGATCGGTGTATTGAGCAGCGCGCCGCCCCGCCTGGTTACAACGGGCAGACAGGTAGAGGCCGGCACATCGGGCGGCCTGACGGCGCTGGGAAGTGCAGCTGGAATGCTGGGCGCGGCGATTATCGGCACAGTCTCGGCCTGCCTGGTATTCATTCCTCAGTTGCATTTGCGCACGGGAGACAGCGTGTCTGCGGCGTGGCCCATCTTTCTCGCGGCGCTGGCCGGAGGCACAGTCGGCATGTTCGCCGACAGTCTGCTCGGCGCCACACTACAGGCAAGCTACTTCTGCCCACTTTGCAAGAAGCCCACCGAGAGTCGTATCCACGGGTGCGGCACGCCCACCACGCTCGTTCGCGGCCTGCGCTGGATCACCAACGACGTGGTAAATCTGGCCGGCACTCTCGTGGGAGCCCTCGTGGGCTTAGCCATTATGATCTTGTAGCGCAGGCCAGGGCCGGGCAGTAATCTGTTGTACTCAGGCTGTATAATAAAGAACAGATCCATACTCGCGATTGGAGGAACAATCAATGGACAACATGAATACACATGACAGCGCAGCTTCGGGGCGCTCTGCTGAAGAAATGGAATGGGACTCTGAATTTGCAGATATGAAAGAAACCAGAACCGGTGGCATGGTAGGCACAGTGAGCGACCTGGCCAGATCGCTTGTAAAGCTGCCGGCCGCCCTGATCAAGCTGCCGATGACCCTTTTGCCCGACGAAACCGCAGCCCACGCACGCACTGCCTTGCTTGAGGGCTTTCGGGCCGTGCGCTCACTGATGGACGCCGTGAACAACAACATAGAAGATATGCTCAGCGAGCGCAGCGGGCAAGCGCCCACGGTGAAAGGCCCGCAGGGCACATGGGGTAACAGCACCCAGGGCGCAACATCCCCCGCACAGGGCAAAGCCAGGCGCATCGAGGTGCAGGACGAAGTAGAGGAAGCCGGTGGTGGCGACGGCTCAGGCAAGCGCATCACGATTGACGATCTGGGCGAGAGCACCGAAGGACGTGGCCTGCGCGCCGATATTGATTATTAGGAAGGGTTCGGCAGCGTAATATGTGATGCCTCGTCTGCACTGACGTCTCGGCGCTCGTTCGGTGGGGGCACGGGGAAGATCTTGCCGGGGTTCAGCATGTTTTCTGGGTCAAGCGCCCACTTGATGCGCTGCTGCATTTCGATGGAGGCGGCGTCCAGGCTTTCGGGCAAGAAGCCGCGCTTTAGAGTGCCGATGCCGTGCTCGCCCGACAACGTTCCACCCAACTCAGAGGCCGCTTCGAAGATCTCGCGGGCGGCCTTTTGCACGCGCTCCATTTCTTCGGGGTCACGCAGGTTGCACAGCATGTTGGGGTGAAGGTTGCCATCCCCTATGTGCCCGAACAGGGGGATCGCCAGGTTGTGACGGAGACCAATCTCTTGCACGCGCCGCACCATTGCCGGGATCTGGGCGCGGGGCACCGAAATGTCCTCGCCCAGCTTATTAGGCTTGAGCCGCGCAAGAGCGGGCGATACCGCGCGGCGAGCCGACCATAGTGTGTCGCTCTCTGCCTGCGTCGTGGCCCGGTGGACATCAGTCGCACCGCTTTGCGTGCATATCGATGCTATTTCAGTGAGTTGCCCCGCGACGATAGCGCTGCTGTCCCCATCCTGGTCTACCAGCAGGATTGTTTCTGCGTCCAATGGCAGACCAAAGGGCTTGTATGCCATGACGGAACGAATGCAGGCGTTATCCATCATCTCCAGCGCCAGGGGTAAAATACCCGCTAGCAGAATGCGATTGACCGTTTCGGCCGCGCTATCGAGACTTCCGAACACGGCCATCACGGTGCCGCGCTGTCGAGGCCTGGGGATGAGGCGCAGTGTTGCTTCGGTGATCACGCCCAGCGTACCCTCGGAGCCCGTGAAAAGCT
The DNA here is from genome assembly GCA_038203825.1 of Chloroflexia bacterium. GTDB lineage: Bacteria > Chloroflexota > Chloroflexia > QHBQ01 > JADMIH01 > JADMIH01. The sequence goes on from JBBRDO010000025.1 coordinate 37,892, forward strand.
GGGTGAGGTTATACCCTGTCTGAATCTTGATCATCTTGCCGCCGGTGCGTATGGTGCGCCCATCGGCAAGCACCACCTGCAAACCGAGTATATAGTCGCGGGTTGTGCCGTACTTGAGGCAGCGAGGGCCGCCTGCCGAAGTCGCAATATTCCCCCCCAGCGTACATTGTCGCAGCGACTGCGGGTCGGGCGGATAGAATAGGCCCTGCGCCTCAACCTCGGCTTGCAGGCGCGCGGTGACTACGCCGGGCTGGACGGTCGCGGTCATGTTGGCAGCGTCGATCTCAAGTATCTTGTTCATACGCGTCATGTTAATTACAAGGCCGCCCTGGGTGGGCACCGAGCCGCCCGCGAGGCCCGTACCACCACCACGCGGGACAACGGGCACCCGCAATTCTGCTGCGACGACAACCGCAATGGCCACTTCGGCAGCGCTTTCGGGCGATACGACAGCGCCCGGGTGACCCAGAGCCCAGGTCCCATCATAGCTGTACACCGCCAGGTCTTCGGGCGTCGACTGAACGCGGCCCGCCGGGAGAGCGGCTTTCAGCGCTTCGACGAGGGTTGTGTTGGAGGTAGAGCCGGCATGCGTGCTCAATTGGCTTCCGCTCCGTTCGTTGTTTATAGATAGTCCGCAGGCAGGCGTGCCGGTCTCAGTATAACAGAATCAGAGAGGACGGCCCCATAGGACCGTCCTGCGCTAACCACCTATCGCTCGTTATGCCTGTACTTCTGTTACCGGCGGAAGGTTCAGCAGACCCTCCATTGCGTGGAATTCGTACATCTGCATGAGGGCGCGCATCTTGGGGTCGAGATGCTGGAACAAGGCTTCGGTGAGGCCCTTGCGGATTTCGGACGGGAATAGCTTGGCGAACTTGTTGGTTTCGATAGCGATAAACAGCTTATATAGGTCGAGCATACCGGTCGGATCCATATTGAGGTCCTGGTCGGTAAGACGAATCTTGCCGATGTGCATGCGCACCTTCATCTTGTTCTCGCGGGCGAAGCGGTTTAGCTCGTATTCGAACTCCATAGCCTTGCGCGAGTAGCCGTACATGACCAGCTTGATGTAGATGGCCTCAACCGTGTACTTGAACAATTCCATCACGGTCTGCTTATCGGGGGGCACAGGCTGGACGAGGCCCAGCTTGGTGAGGCCATGCAGCAGCTTGGCGGTATCGAACTGGGTGCGCTGGCGCTTCCGGGCGATGCTGGAAACGTCGCTAACGCCGTCCACCATCACCAGCACTTCGCGGGCCTCGTCTGAGAGGGGGCCCGTAACCGGGCGAGGCAGGCGTCGGAACGCCATCAATACGGACGGGATGACAGGGGAGATGCGTATCCACTCATCTACGCGGCGCGTGCCTTCTATGATCAGCTTTTCCGCGCTCACAGACACCGGGATACCGTCGGCCTTTACCAGCAGGTCGCCCTGGAAGGTAAAGCGACAGTTTCGCCACAGGAACAGCGTATATATCGTCGTTTCAAGCATCTGCTCTTCGCACCACTGTAAATCGCTGGACGATGCCAGTTTGTACTTAAGCAGGATCTGAGCCTGGTTAGGCGCGTTAGCATTGACGGAAGGCGAGGAGTATTCGGGGGGTATGAAGGAGTCAATACCGTCGGTATCGCCCATATACGAGTCGGTAGCAGTAGTGATATCGGCCAGGAGGCCGCTATTGAGCATCATGCGCGATTTGGCAGAGCCACCGCTATGACCGTTGCCATTGCCATTGCCGTTCAAATGGCCGTTCCCGTTCGACGATACAGCAGAGCTGGGTTCAGAGTCAGGCTCGATATGCTCGGGGTCTTGCACACCAAGCATCTTCTTCCAGTTAGGGCCAAGAGCCTGTACCAGCTTCTTCTGGGTGAGCTGGCCCGACTGGAGAAGCATTTCAACAGGTGTAGGGAGGCGTGTAGCCGCAGCTATATAAGTAATGCGCCCCTGTTCGTAGCAGATCGTGCGGGTGTTCCAGCCCTGGATCAGGGTCAGAGTGCCGGTTTTCTGCGTGAATGATAGAGTTTGCAAGAGATCAGAGAGGCTGAAACAGCCAATCCGTCCCTGTAAATCAAAATCGTCTTTTTCGTTTGCATCCATGGGCTGTGCCTGGTAATTTCTGACGGGCCTGGTACGCGTACCATATGGGCAGCCGCAGGAGGAATATGGAATACCGGAAAGGTGGTATCTCCACGCCGACCTGCGGGTATGGTCTCCCTGCATACATATTAGCAGCTATGGCGGAGGGGTGGAACGGGACATTGGTACTAAAGATATATAGACATAGGGGGCAGTACTTTTCGGTTAATTGACATTACCACCAATGGGGGGTCCTACCGTTGCGATTTCCACATACGAGTGGTATAATAGGTACTTGTGATATGATACGGGAAGGAAGTTAAGGCACCCAAAGACGCGGTCCAACGAGAGGGCCGAGCACGTCGGAAGTGGCCGGACGGTGGGGCACGTCGGGCGAGGACATTGAGAAGCGGAGCCAAAGACAATCTATTGTTGCCAATGCGCGACCGGTGCAGAAGCGGCGTTGTTGCCCCTTAAATATGATTACCAACAAGAGTTTGCCCAACAGGGGTTTTTTCACCCTTACGGCGATGCGTTGCACTAGGACCAACTGGATAGACACCAGGCTTGTGTCCGGTTTTGCACCTGCGATGGGTGTAAACCCCGGCAATGTCGTCGCAAAGAACTCGGTACGTTCGTACCCGACCACTTCACTTGCCTGCACCTATGGCCCACAACCACGACGCGCTCAGGCCATAGGTGCAGGCGGTCTTTCGCGTGCCCCATCATGAGAGCCAGGCAGACGGGGCAGAAGAAACTGACTACCTACACGTCACCCAGGGCAACTCAGTTTCGTATTAACTAGTAGATGAGACAACTGGTGCATCGCGCAAAGGGACCTCAAACAGATACCCAGCGCTGCATCGAAAATGCGAGGATAGAGCAATAAATTGGCTAACATATTCAATCGTGACCGCCACAACGGTCAAACGGCTAACGCAGAAGAGAAAGAGAACAAAGTCAAACGCATAATGGTAGCAGTCAAAGGCGCAGAAATCGACGACGAAGCTATGCGCCTGGCCTACACATATGCCTTGGGCAAGAAGGGGAAGGGACGCAACGTCGCGGTTGACGTGGTCTACGTGGTACAGGTACCGCACTCGTTGCCTCTCGACGCAGAACTGCCCGAACAGGTGGAGCAAGGCGAACAGGCGCTGGATCATGCCGAGAAAGTCGCCCAGGAGTTTGGGTTGGAGGTCGAAGCTACGATCCTCCAGGCCAGGGGAGCAGGCGCAGCCATAGTAGATATGGCCCGCGAAAATAGCGTCGAGCTTATAGTAATGGCCGCCGACTACCAGAAGAAACTGGGCGAGTTGGACCTTGGCAAGACCATCCCCTATGTATTGAAGCACGCGTCGTGCAGAGTATATATCTGCCGAGCGCCAATAATGGTACCAGTACGTAATGCATAAGATTGTGGAAGCGTAAGGGGCCGGGTGCAAACCTGCCTTTTGCGCGACCATGCTTTGTACGGAGAAGCAGATGAAAATTCTAATATTGGGTTGTGGGCGCGTGGGGGCACGGCTGGCACAATTAATGGAAGCCGATGGCCACAAAGTGAGCGTTATCGACTCTGATCCCGACGCCCTGAACCGACTGCCCGAGACATTCAAGGGGCAGACGACGCTGGGCACGGGCATTGATACCGACGTGCTGAAGGCGGCCGGGATAGAGGGCGCGAATGCCTTTGCCGCCGTGACCAACTTCGACAACACGAACATCATGGCCTGCCAGATTGCCAAAGAGATCTTCGGGGTGCCGAATGTGCTCGCCCGAATATACGATCCGGGACGCGAAAGCCTCTACCAGGAGCTGGGCCTCGAAACAGTGTGCCCCACTACGCTCGTGTCAACAACGGTACGAGATATAATCATGGAGAACGCCAAGTAAGTTGAGTAAGTTGACGACCTTTGGTATCTCCGCCGCCCTTTCGTGAGCGGCTATCTTGAGCCAGGGGCCGGCAACTGTCCCAAGGAGAAAAGATGTACATCATAGTAGTGGGTGGGGGCAAGGTGGGATATTATCTTGCCAAGACCCTGTTGAACGATGGGTATGAGGTACTGCTGATTGAGAAGAATCCCAGGAAGGTCGCGGTCTACGCCGAAAGATTTGGCTCAGTAGTGATGGAAGGCGACGGGGCCGAGCTCACCACGCTGGAAACAGCGGGAGCGGCGCGGGCCAACGTTATCGTTGCAGTGACCGGAGAAGACGAAGACAACCTGGTGATCTGCCAGACCGCCAAGAGGCTGTTCAACGTGCCGCGCACCATTGCCCGCGTGAATAACCCCAAGAACGAGAGCATCTTTCGCAAGCTAGGCATCGACGTTTCGGTCTCATCCACCAACCTTATCCTGAATATCATCGAGCAGGAGATACCCCAGCGTAGCCTTGTACACCTCATGACCATCAAGCACGGTCAGATGGCTATCGTAGAAGCGACGGTGGAAGAGGGGTCGCCGGTCGTGGGCAAGTCCCTGGCAGATTTGACCTTCCCGCCTAATGTCGTTATTTCGGCGGTGATACGCGAGGACTCGCTTATCCTGCCCAAGGGCGAAACAATCCTGCAGCCCGACGATGAGGTAATCGCATTGTCGAACAAGGAGAGCGAAGAAGGCCTTCGCCAGATGTTGACCGGTGCGTAATAAGCGCATGGCGGAACAATGGCCCAGGGACGCAACCCCTGGGCCATTGTTCTCTTTCAGGCATTTCTATTTAATGCTAATCTAACGGATATGGATTTAGACGTTGCAGAGAAAACAGCCGAGGCTGAACCGGCAATAAGCCCGTCCCCACGCAACAGGACGGTTGCGCTAAACAAGCCTCTTATCATCACCGCACTGATCCTGGCGACCGCATTGTCGGCACTGGATGGGACGGTGGTAGCAACTGCGCTGCCCACGATAGTGGGCGTGCTGGGCGGATTGCCCCTCTATTCTCTCGTTGTGTCGGCTTACTTGCTGACATCCACCACGACAGTACCAATATACGGCAAGTTGGCCGATATGTACGGACGTAAGCCCGTGTTCATGGTTGGTTCGGGCATATTCATTCTTGGCTCGGCTCTATGCGGAGTGGCGTGGGATATGCCTTCTCTTATTGGCTTCCGGGCACTACAGGGCATAGGGGCCGGGGCGGTCATGCCGATCTCGCTTACGATCATAGGCGACCTGTTCGATCTGGAGGAACGCGCCAAAATGCAGGGGGTGTTCGGCGCGGTGTGGGGAGTATCGAGCGTGGCAGGGCCGCTGATCGGAGGGGCAATTGTTCAGTTCGCCGACTGGCGCTGGGTCTTCTTCCTCAACGTGCCTGTGGGTATAGTCTCGTCTCTGCTCTTCTTCTTTTATCTACGCGAGCCCGCTATTCATGCACGCGGGCGAGTGGACGTCCTCGGGGGACTAACGCTTACGGCTGGCGTCGGGTTGGCGCTGGTGGCTCTGCAAGGAGGAGCACACGGCGGCTGGCTCACCCCACAAGAGCTTGCCATGTGGAGCGGCGCCATTGCGCTTCTCGCACTGTTCGTCCTGTTCGAGAAGCGCGCATCCAGCCCCATATTAGCGTTTAGCTTGCTGGGGCAACCCGTGTTGTTGGTGAGCTGCCTGGCTGGCGTGCTGGCAGGCGGCGTGCTGGTGGGCCTTGGTGCCTACACCCCCCTCATAGCGCAGGGCGCCTGGGGGGGCACACCAATTGAAGCAGGCCTGATTGTGGCTCCCCTCTCTATAGGGTGGCCTCTTGCGAGTTCGCAGAGCGGCAAGCTGATAAGGCGATTTGGCTACAGGACGATAGCCATAGCAGGCCTATTCGTGCTCATAGCAGGCTGCCTCTTGCTGGTGTCCGTGGGTCTCGACGCTGTTGCCCAAAACGGCGTGTTGAGGGCCGTGGTAGTCGGTACAGCGAGCTTCGTATGTGGTGCAGGCTTCGGAATGAACATGACCAGCACGTTGATAGCGGTGCAGGAAGCAGCGCCCTGGTCGCAGCGCGGTAGCTCAACCGCGGCGGTGCAATTCTTCCGGAATATGGGCAACGCGGCCGGCGCTGCCATTCTGGGTGCCGTAATGACAACTGTTCTCGCATCCAGGCTGGCTACCGACCGCATGCAGGCCATAATTCAAACGATCCCGCCGGACGCGCTGAAGGCTGGGGCGGACCCGGCATTGGGTCCGGTGAACACACTATTTGACCTGACCATACGCGACCACTTGCCTGCACCGACGCGCCTGGCACTGGAGGAAGCGCTGGCCGGCAGCCTCTGGTGGGTGTTCCTGGGCATGCTGTTACTGGCTATCATGGCCGCGATTGTCATTCAGCGCTTCCCGCACACAGTGACGCCTGCCGAGTAGCTGCCGGACAGGGTTGGGCCAGCGGGCTTTCGGGGACAGTCGTATTTAATATCAAGTAAGATGCAAGTATTGAACAGCATCACAAGACGAACAGGGACGGGCTGGTTTGTATCCAACCCGTCCCTGTTCGTTAGGGTAGCCGGGGGAGAAGTGGCTGGCCTTTCGACCACTACTTCTCGCCCGAATTAGGCTACTTTTCGCCGCTTGTGGCTTCGTCACCCTCGACGGATGTGATCCTTACATTCACACAGTCCATTCCACCAAAGTGAGCTATGTTGGCTACGTTACCACCGGGCGCCCGAAAGCCTATTGCGACAGTGATGACGCCCTTGTTCGGAACAGGGCCGCCCGGGCCAGGTGGCAAGGGGTAATGATGCGTCCACCATTCGGAACCTGCGTGCCTGCCGTTATCCTGGAACTGGCTGCTACGGGTTGGTGCATCGGAACCCACATATACGATGGGTTGACATAGCTCACAGCTTCCTTTGTCTTTGGCGGCCCAGTCCACGCTGACCAGGTCCAGCCCGCTGCCCTTGAAGTTGGCTGTCATCCAGGCTGCAGGACTGTAGCTTGTAGGCGTGAAGTCCAGTCTGGCGTAGTGAGTACCGGCCAGAACCGGGCATCCATCGTCCCCACTTCCCTGCTTCAGGGAGAAACCTGCCACTTTTGAATTGGATGCGGCAACCCAGGGCGTCATACTTTGCTCGAAACTGTAGAACTGGTCGCTGTCTGCGGCGGCTTGCTGCGCCGGGAGGCTGACCATAACAAGCATCGCGACGCCTGTTCCCATTAGGGCTGTTACCCCTGCGAGCTTGCACGTGTCAGCAAAGCTCTTTGACTTTATAGTACCGTTCATCTGTTTATCCCCCTTTTCTCCTCAATGGAGAGCTACCTAACGAATTGGTTGCTTTACTTGCCGGCAACCCAAGTGTAGGGGGACTGAAGGGAACGAGCATCACAATTAATTGCTAATTACTGGCTTGGCCATTGTTAATTTCCGGGCGAATCCTGGTAAACAATGCGCAGACGCGAGGAGCCACACGGCAACGTAAGCCGTGTGGCTTCTTTTCGATAGGAGCAGGGGAATTAGACCAGCTTGTGTTCCACCGCAAAGCGAGCCGCGGCGCTGCGGCTGCCTACGTCCAGTTTGCCGTAGATGGAGTAAAGATGGGAAGTAACGGTGTTGCGGCTGAGGAAGAGACGCTGAGCTATCTGCTCATTGGATAGAGCCTGCACCAACAAGCGCAGTACTTCCACCTCTCGCCTGGTCAGGGGAACCATATCGGTGGGTGGCTGCGGCAAAGGAATGAGTGCAGCATCTGCTCCTTTGCTATCGGGGGCTGTCTGCGTCGCTAGCAGGAGTACCTCATCGAGAGCCAACGCCGCGCCCTGCGCCCAGGCTGCCTCAAAGGAGGCTTCATCTATCTGGGAGCGCGCAGCCGCTACACCGCGCTCGAGGCTGGGGCGGTCGCTCGGGTCTACCAGCACCCTTATCTCTCTATTCAGCCTCTCAGCTGCCCCGAACAGGCGCGCCGCCCGCTCAGGCTGCCCTTTGGCGCCCCACACACCCGCCAGCCCCGCAAGGCAGGCAGCAATGCCGCCCTTCAATCCAAGTTCCCGGTAGAAGCCCAGGCTCTGCATGAAAAGCGGCTCAGCACGCCCATAATCGTCCTGGTCGCACGCTATGCACGCTAGATTGTGGAGTGCGGTGGCGATCTGCCACTTGGTGCCCGATCCCCAGAGAATGGACAGGCACGATTCGTAGAAGCCGCGCGCCGTGTTATAATCTCGATGGACGCGTGCCACCTCTCCCAGGTTGTTGAGCGCGCTGCCCATGCCGGACCTATCGTCCAGCTCCTTGCATAGCACCAGACTCTCTTCAAGGAAAACTCGCGCCTCTTCGTACTCGCCCAGGTGCTCCATCGACACCGCCAGCCAGTTGAGGGTATGCGCTATGAGTTGCCTGTCGCCCACTCGTCGAGAGATCGCCAGGCTCTCTTCAAGCAGCGAACGGGCATAGCTGTAGTCGCCCTGACTGTCGGCCAGTTGGCCCAGCCCGTGCAGGGCTTTCGCCAGGGTGGAGGGCGCGACGCGTTCGCCGGAGGAGGCCTCGCCTACTCTGTACCCGGCATTCTCCAGCGCAGAGAGGAGCCAGTGCCGTCCCTCGCTGTAGTAGCCCCGCACGAACCAGAAGCCGGGCAGCGCCCCTGCCAACCTCAGACCTACTTCAACATCCTCAACATTGACGGCTTTTCCAGCATCTTGTCTCTCTCTTGCCCATCGGAGGACTGCCCGGATATTGTCATGCTCGTCCTCTAATGTATCCATCCACTCCTGCTGTTTGGCTCCCGTTAGGTGTGGTTCTGCCTCCTCGGCCAGCCTCATGAAGTAGAGGGCGTGCTGCTTCCGTAGCACTTCGACATCCGCGCTCTCTAACAGCTTCTCCCTTGCATACTCGTGTATCGTCTCCAGCATCCAGAAGCGTGGCTCTCCAGTTCTTCCTGCCCTCTGCCTCAGCAGGTTCTTACCTAAAAGCGACTCTACCCCTTCTTCTACATCCGGCACTAACCGACCATCAGCGTTGCACACTTCTTCAACGCCTTGCAGCGTTCTTCCTCCCATGAACACTGCTAGCCTCCTGAACAGCTGCTTCTCATCATCAGTCAGCAGGTCGTAGCTCCAATCTATGGTATTGCGCAGTGTCTGTTGGCGTGCTGGCAGGTCATGTGCTCCCCCGGTAAGCAGATTGAGCCGGCTATTCAGACGAGAGATCATCGCTTGTGGGGGCAGCATACTAATGCGAGCGGCAGCAAGCTCAATAGCCAATGGGAGGCCATCAAGGTGTATACATATCTCAGCTATGCTTAGTGCGTTATCCCCTGTCATCTTGAAATCAGCCCTGGCAGTCTGTGCCCTCTGGACAAACAGCATGACTGCCTCATACTCTGACAGGGCAACGGGATCAGCCGAGTGGGCAGGGTCAGGTAGGGAGAGTGGAGGCACCAAGAACTGCTGCTCCCCCTGAACGTGGAGTGGCTCACGACTGGTGACCACCGTCTTCAGTGATGGTGCTGTTAGCAGCAAATCTACTACGAAGGGCGCTGCTTCAAGTACCTGCTCGAAGTTATCCAGGAATAGGAGCAGTTCTTTATCTTGCAGGTAGGCTTTCAGCGTCTCGATGAGTGGCTGACCTGCCACCTCTTTGACACTCAGGGTCTGCCCTATGGCAGAGACCACCAGGTTGTTGTCGGTGATGGGGGCAAGGTTGACAAAGTACACCCACCCTTGGTACTCGTCCAGAAGTTGATAAGCTGTTTGTAGAGCAAGGCGGGTCTTGCCTGAGCCTCCTGCTCCTGTGAGCGTAAGCAGGCGGGAAGTAGAGAGAAGCCGCTTGACCTCGCCGATCTCACGCTCTCGACCAATGAAGCTGGTCAGTTGTAAAGGCAGATTATTCGGAGAGGGCATGTTTCACCTCGCGACGGGATCACAAGTGATGCCGGCTCTATCAGTGGCATCACCCTCTACACACTCTCAATGAACCTGCGATATATCTGGCTTTTGTTGTTTGATCATAATACATCCAATATACGTGGAAGTCTATGGGTTGCTACTACATCTGTCCAGGATCTGCTATGAACGTCTCGTGGTGAGAGGTTGAATCGGGCAGGCTATAGGGTATAATAGTGGGCACACAACCGATGGCCCTTGTTACTGGGCTGCACGCTTCGCATTAAAGGCCATCGCAATATCGAGCACCCGGCTTCCCGCACACTAGCGTATCTTCCCGGCTCAACCAATAGCATCTCCTTCAATCCATTGACCGGCTAACAAGGAGGAACCTATGTTCACGCTTAACAAGAAGAAAATAGGACTTGTAACGTCGTTGACCCTGCTGAGCCTGCTTACGCAGATCCCTGCACTGGCAGGTACACAGGCAGGTATTCCGGGCACAACCGGTACAACTGTCCAAACCTCTAACCCTGCATCACAATCGCAAATGCTGAGTCCCAACCCCAGCAGTGTTACCATCGTCGGCGATCTGCAAAGCGAGGCGGGCTGCCCCGGCGACTGGGATCCGGCGTGTGCTGTGACGCACCTCACATATGATGCGAACGATGATGTGTGGCAGGGATCATGGACGCTACCGGCCGGTAACTACAATTACAAGGCTGCCCTGAACGATAGCTGGGACGAGAATTATGGACTTCACGGCGTTCCGGGAGGCGATAACATTCCGCTCAACCTGTCCGCCACGACTACAGTCAAGTTCTACTACGACCACAAGTCGCACTGGGTCACGGAAAATCAAGGGTCGATCATCGCCACAGTGCCGGGCAGCTTCCAATCAGAGATCGGTTGCCCAGGTGACTGGCAGCCGGATTGTCTGCGCTCATGGCTGCAAGACGTTCAGGGCACGGGCACTTACGGCTTCGACACGACCTCCATCCCGGCGGGCAATTACGAGGCTAAAGTGACCATCAACGAAAGCTGGGACGAGAACTACGGGCAGGGCGGTGTGCCGAACGGGCCCAACATCCCATTTACCGTGCCGTTCACCGGCGCTCAGGTAAGCTTCCGCTATAACCCGACCACCCATGTACTGACTATCAGCGCCGGGCACAGCCACGACAACAACGTCGAGTACAACGGTCTCGGCCACAATTCACAGGATCTAATCTATCGCCAACCGCAGGGCGCCGTGAACCCCAATACGCCCGTCACATTGCGCTTCCGCACCTTCCACAACGACGTTACAGGAGTGCGCACGCGCTTCTACGACACAGCTACCAGTTCGGAAAGCTTCCAGGATATGCAGGTTGCAGCCTCGAACATAAGCTGCTACGACGCTTCGCTTGGAAATGATACGTGCGATTACTGGCAAACCGTGTACACCCCGACTCAGCTTTCCACGCTTTACTATCGCTTTATCATCACCGATGGCACGGCCACAGCTTACTACGCCGACGACGACATGAAGGATGGCGGCTGGGGCACACCCACACCCAACCTCGTAGACAACAGCTACGACGTGACGGTCTATTCGCCTTCGTTCGAGCCTATCAACTGGCTGAAGAACGCGGTTATCTACCAGATTTTCCCTGACCGCTTCCGCAACGGTAATACCCGCAACGATCCAACAGGCAGCGAGCCTCGCTACAGCTACCCGTCGAACCCAGTAGACCAGATCTTCAAGCAACTGTGGAGCGCGCTGCCGGAAGGATATTGCACCCACTATGTAAACCCCGGCCAACCGTGTACTCAAGGCCCGATGGGCCGCGACTACTTCGGCGGCGACCTCGCTGGCGTCGACCAGGAGCTTGGCTATCTGCAAGCGCAGGGCGTGAACACTCTCTACTTCAACCCTATCTTCGATTCGGCCTCGAACCACGGCTACGATACGCAGAACTACATGCAGATAGATCCTTTCTTCGGCAGTATGAGGGACTGGCAGAACCTGGCGCGCGATGCCGACAGGCGTGGCATGCATATAATCCTTGACGGCGTGTTCAACCACGTATCGTCGGACAGCCCATACTTTGACCGCTATCAGCACTATGCGAACAGTGTCGGCGCGTGCGAAAGCGTCAATTCGCCTTATCGCTCGTGGTTCTACTTCCAGGATCAGGCGGGCGGTCCCTGCGCCGGACCGAGCGGGCCGAATACCATGACCTACACGGGCTGGTTCGGCTTCGACAGCCTGCCCGTACTTAATAAAGATGTGCAGGCTGTGCGCAACCTTGTGTACGCACAGGGTAACAACAGCGTGGCACCCTTCTGGCTGCACCAGGGTGCAGATGGCTGGCGTCTCGATGTAATGAGCGACGGCTCTTTCCCGGACGATTACTGGCAGCAGTTCCGTACAGCCGTGAAGAGCGCGCAGCCTAACGCTCCCATCATCGGCGAGATGTGGAAGAAAGACGAAGTACTCCCCAAGATTCATGGCGACCAGGCTGATACGACCATGAACTACCGCTTCCGCAACGCCATAATGGGCTTCTTCGGCACTGTAGATAACAAAGGCTTCCCGGACGACGGCCAGACTAACGAGCCGCCGTCCATGTTCGCCAACAAGATGAACTCGATGCGCGAAGACTACCCGGATGCCACCTATTACACCGCCATGAACTTGATGGACAGCCACGATACCGAGCGTATCCTCTGGAGCCTCACACCCGGCCAGTACAACCGCGAAGACCGCGAATTCAATTCCGCTAACCTGGCAAAAGGCAAGCAGTTGCTCAAGCTGGCTGATATCGTGCAGTTCACCGTGCCAGGCGCGCCCACCATCTACTACGGCGACGAAGTGGGCATGACAGGCTCGGACGACCCCGACGATCGTCGCACCTTCCCCTGGAACGGCAATAACCCCGGTGGCGACCCTGCCGTCCAGGCCTCTTATCGCCAGTTGGCGGCTATCCGCAATAACAACCCTGTGTTCCGCGACGGCACGCTCAAGTTCCTGCTTACCGATGATACGAACCGCACACTTGCCTATGGCATGAAGACGCTCAACAGGGTGGCCATCGTTGCTATCAACAGAAGCGATTCAGGTCCCCAGACGCTCACCATCCCGTTGTCGGGCTATCTACGCGACGGCGTAGAGTTTACAAATGCGCTGGGCGGTGCGGGCGCCCTGTCTCAGAATGGCAGCCTGACCGTCACGTTGCCTGCGCTGGGCGGTGCAATCTTCATCTCTGACCGCGGCCAGGACCTGGTTCCGACGTTCGCGCCTCCCTCCGTGACCGCCACAGCCGGCAACCACCAGGTAGCCCTCCAGTGGAGGCGCCTGCCGCAGGCGACCGGCTATAACGTGTATCGCAGCCTTCTCAGCGGCGGCGGTTACATCTATATCGGCACGACCACTACAGCTAGCTACACCGACACAACGGTCGACAATGCCACACGCTATTACTACGTTATAACCGGCCTTGATCGCAAAGGCAACGAGAGCAATTGGAGCAATCAGGTAGTCGCAGTGCCTTCCGCACCCATCGGCTGGGCTGGGCATCTCTACCCACCCACCCTCACAATCACCATCAACGCTCTGCAAAGCCAGACCGTGTACGCGCAGTTGTACGTGGCGGGCGTAACCGATCAACCAGGACAGGGCCCGGGCGTGATGGCCCAGTTCGCTTACGGTGCGACCGGTAGCAACCCCGCTACATGGGCCTGGTCGCCCATGGTCTACAACACCGACGCCGGCAATAACGACGAGTACAAGATCGACTTCACGCCCGAGCAACCAGGTACAGCCGATTATCTGGCGCGCTTCAGCACTAACCTGGGCGGAAGCTGGACCTATGCCTACACAGATAGCAACCAGCGCGGCGTGCTCACTGTCAACGTATCGAGCGATGTCACCCCGCCTGCTGCCCCTGCCAACCTGCGCCGCGTGGCGAGCACTGCAAGTTCCATAACCATAGGCTGGGACGCCAACAGCGAACCTGACTTGTACAGGTACGAGGTGTGGCGCTCCAACACCGCCGGCGGCCCGTACAGCAAGCTTGGTAACGTACAGGCAGGCACGACGCAGTACGTGGACCAGGCCGTGACGATGAACGCAACATATTACTATGTTGTCACGGCGCAAGACACATCGTTCAACCGCTCGGCTAACTCAAACGAGGTGTCGGCGCAGGCGCAGGCCCAGATGGTGGCTGTGACGTTCAACATCACCGTACCTGCAAACACCGATGGGTCGGGGCGCACAGTACACATCGCAGGCAGCTTCCCGCCACCATACCCGCAGTGGGACCCCGCGTCAAATCCTGCAACCAGGGTGGATGCTACTCACTGGACCATCACCCTCAATATGCTCGACGGTACGCAAGTAGACTACAAGTATGCGCTCGGGGATTGGAACTACGTGGAGAAGGGCGCATCTTGCGACGAACTGGGTAACCGCAATCTGGTCGTGGTATATGGTCCCGGCGGTACACAAACGGTGAATGACACCGTTCTCAACTGGCGTAACGTATCGCCTTGCGGCAATTGACGCATCTAGCACAAACGTAGTAAGAAGGGGATCAGCGTCTGGCTGATCCCCTTCTTCTATAGATTAGACTTCGAGCTGGGAAGCAAGACCCGACACTAAACGTTGAACAGGACATTGA
>JBBRDO010000026.1:0-49112 GCA_038203825.1 Chloroflexia bacterium
GATGTTGAGCACTTCGGTAGGGGTCTGCCCCAGGGCGACCACGCCGTGGTTCACCATGAGCAGCATTTTGGGTTGCCGCCCATGCGCCTCCCTGTACCGTCTCAATTCGTCGCGCACTGTCATCCCCAGTACAAAACCGGGATCGACGTAAGGGATGACAGCAGGCGCGACGCCGCAGACTACTATGGCGTCCGGAAAGAGGTGGCGCATGAACGGATCGGCCCCCAGGCGGCTACACAGCACCTCGTTCACGGATGCTGTGTGCGTATGCCCAACCCAGCTTGCCCCGCCCTCTGCCAGGCAGATTGCGTGCAGGAAGATCTCGACCGAAGGCATGCGGTGCGCGGGGTTTACCAGGGAGGCCTGCAGGCCCGAGGCGACTTCCTGGTCGCTTATCTGCTTGCGAGCGAGCATCTCCTGCACGGTAGACATGCGCACCAGGCTGAAGCCGCTTTCGTCTATGCTGCCAAGCTGGCTGCCGGAGGCTTTGATCCAGAAGGTGCCATCTCCGTTGTCGGCGCTGGTGTTGCCCTCGCCCAGTATAGCCAGCCGGCGGTCTTCGCGCCCAAGCTCTCGCGAGAGGGCGATCAGACTTTGCAGCGTTGCGCTTGTGCGTTCGGTCGCGTCCATTAAAGTTTACAGCTCCTGTGTACTACCGGATGTTGCCTATCCATGCCTAATACGCCCCGTACAGAGGGCCGAAGTTGGTGCAGGCGCGGTAATCGGCGCCCTCAGGATCGGCGGTGCCGAACGCGCTCCAGGCACTGGGCCTGAATAGCCGCTCTTCAGGCACGTTGTGCATCGAAACGGGAATGCGCAGCATGGAAGCCAGGGCTATCAGATCGGCTCCGATATGGCCGTAGCTGATTGCGCCGTGGTTAGCGCCCCAGTTTGCCATGACGCTGTAAACGTCGCGGAACGCTCCGTCTCCGGTCACATTGGGCGCGAACCAGTGGGTGGGCCAGGTGGGGTTGGTGCGCTCGTCAAGAGTGTGGTGTACTTCGGGCGGCAGGTCGACCGTCCAACCCTCGGCCATTTGCAGCACAGGACCGAAGCCCTTCACCATGTTGATCCGGCTCATCGTTACGGGCATGCCGCCGCGACTGAGGAAGGTAGATGAGTAGCCGCCGCCGCGGAAGTACTCGGTCATCCCTGGCCCCCAGGTGGTGGCCTCCAGAGAGCGGTCGACCTCGGCCTGGCTTATCTCCCAGAACGGCTTCATGGTGGGTTGCCCTTCACGCTCCATCTGCCCGGTGGCGTCCAGGGTGGCTGCGCCCGAATTGATCAGGTGCAGGATGCCATTCCCGGCCTTTCCGCTCAGTTTATATCCTGTTACGCGCTCCACTGACTCGGGGCTCCAGTAGGTGCGCACATCGGCGAAGATCTGTGCCGTGTTGGTCAGCAGGTGGCCCAGCAGCATTGTGGCGCCGTTCAGGCTGTCGTTCTCGGTGGCGAAGACGAAGGGAGCCCTGATTCCGTTCCAGTCGAAAGAGGAATTGAGAATAGCTTCCATGAAGTCGCCGTTGGGGAAGTGGTCAGTCCATTGCCGTTGGCCCTGGAAACCACCCACGATGGCGTTGCGCCCCAGTGCCTCCTCCCCATAGCCCATCTCGGCCAGGCGAGGGTTGCCGATCAGCAGGTCGCGCGCTATGAGCGCCATCTTGACCGATGTCTCCCAGTCTTGTTCCTTCTGCTCGCGGCTGCGTGTCATGCCGGACGGGTTGCGATCCACGCCTTCCTTACAGTTGGCTCGCGTCCACTTATAGGCGCGCTCGTACTCTTCCTTGTCGAAGATCCCCTCATCGATGCGGCGGGTAAGCTCGGTCATATCTACGCTTTCAACGCGCATGCCCAGGTAGCGCTCGAAGAAGGCGTGATCCACCATAGAGCCTGCGATGCCCATAGACACGCCACCCAGCGAGAGATAGGACTTGCCGCGCATGATCGCCACTGCCAGCCCGGCACGAGCAAAGCGCAATAGCTTCTCCTGCACATCTGCGGGGAGGTTGGCGTCGTCCGAGTCCTGCACATCGTGACCGTAGATGCTGAAGGCAGGGAGACCTTTCTGGGTGTATGCCGAAAGCACAGCGGCCAGGTAGACCGCGCCGGGACGCTCGGTGCCGTTGAATCCCCACACCGCTTTGGGCGTGAGTGGGTCCATGTCCATCGTTTCAGAGCCGTAGCACCAGGCAGGGGTGACAGTGATGGTAAGCCCCACTCCCTCCTTGCGGAACTTATCGGCTGCCATAGCGGCTTCGGCCACGCCACCAATACAGGTATCGGCGATAACGCACACCACGGGCTGACCATCAGGGTAGCGAAGGTTCGCGCTCAACAGGTCGGCAGTCCTGCGTGCCTGGCCCATCGTCTGCTCTTCCAGCGACTCGCGCACGCCGCGCCTGCGGCCATCAATGGCCGGTCGTATGCCGATTCGCGGCCAATCGCCCACATAGCGCGCAATGATCGTACGCGACTGTGCATCTTCTTTCATATAAGTTACGCCTCCTCCGCCGTCCGAGTATTGAGTGCTGAGAGGCCGAATGCTTAGCCTACGACCTCGATATTCTCCTTGCCTCCGTAAAGGGTCCACCAGGGCTGCGCGCCCTTGTTTACCACCTGGTTGAGAGCCTGGATATTGGCAACGCCGCGATCTTCGAGCCATGCCTCAAGCGCTTTAGCGCCCTGGGCTGCATATACAGGGATGCCGTCCTGCCAGGTGGCCCGACCGCACAGCACGCCCGAGAACGGAGTACCGGCGTCGGCTGCCAGCTCAAGGGTTTCGCGGAATACCTCGTCGCTGACGCCCGCGCTCAGGTAGATGAACGGCCTGCGGGACGCTGCAGCCGATTGGCGAAATAGCTCAAGGGCCTCCTGCCTAGTGTAGGCGCTCTGCCCCCCATATGCGCGGGTGCCTTCCACGAACTTCATGTTCACGGGCACTTCTACCTTCAGCACGTCAACTCCGTAGCGGTCTTTGGAGAACTCCTCTATAGTGGAAGTTACGTAGCTCGGCTTGACCCTGGCAAACTCAATGCTCTTTTCGTCGCCCACGTTATCGTCGTAGACCAGCGGCTCCAGGAAGAAAGGCCGGTCGAGCGCCACGCACTCGGCCCCGATCCTCTCGATGAAGGCGTGCTTCACTACGTTAATGTCGTCAGTATCGTGAGGATTGTAGTACAGGAGGATCTTGATAGCGTCGGCGCCCGCCTCGACGAGCCTGCGCACGCTCCATTCAGAAAGAAGATCGGGCAGTCGACCCTTCACTGTGGCATCGTATCCGGTCTTCTCGTAGGCGAGGAGCACGCCGGTGCCCGGTGCGCGTACGTCGAGCGCGCTAAGCCCATATTCAGGGTCCATCAGAATGGCTGTGGCATATTTGGTGAGCACCCGGGTGACTTCCGTCTTGAAAATCGTCAGATCCTCGGGAGTAGCGGTGCCGCCTTCGCCTCGTCCTTTGGCGATGGCTTTCCTGAGCGAGCCGCGCTGGTCCATAGCTGCTGCGGCGATCACGCCCTTTTCGTTGGCACATGCGTTTATGCCGTCGAACTTGCCTTTGGTCATAGTAATTTTAGCCAAGGTAACCTCCTCATGCGCGGCCCATTATTGTTTGACCACGCCTATCGTTAGCAGTATATTCGCGTACACTCTTTCTTCGCCAGTTGCAATCAGGAGAGCCAGGCTGTCGTCCCTGGCGGCCGCATAAAAAGCAAAGCGCTCCAGTGGATCAAGGGCCAGGCCGTCGGGTAGGATCTCGCTGAACTCCGCGAAGATCGGGGGCACTTCGCCCGGCGGCGACATGACTGCTGCTGCCTCGATCGGAAGTACGTCAACCAGTGCCCGTAAGACGTCCGTTACCTTCAACATACCGGGACTGAGGTTGAGGTACACTTGTTTGGCGTGCGGAGCCGCGGCCGTTGCAAAGGGATAGTTGCCATCGGCGATCAGTATCTTGCTGCCGTGCCCAGCCTTGCCAAGAGCTCCCAGGATCTCCGGGTGAATGAGTTTTCCTTTTAGCATTGTCCATCCTCCCTGATTACGTTAGCAACCTATTATCTCAGTTTGAGCAAGAACGTGCATGAAGTCGTCCGTGCTGAACATTCCCGCCCCTACCGACAGCGCATTAGCTGTCCCGGCGGCCGCGCCATAGCGAGCCGCCTCGCGCAACGAAAAGCCGTGCGTAACACCATACGTGATGCCGGCAAGCAGGCAATCGCCCGAGCCGACCGCGCTCTTGATGGGAATGCGAGGCGGCACGACTCTGTAGGTCTCACTCCCGCTCGCCACCAGCACGCCACTGGGACCCATGGACAGCGCAACAATGGTCTTATACCGGTTGGACACCTCCACCGCCAGCCGTGCCAGGTCGCCCGGATCGGTCAGCTCTTCGGCTTTTCTGCCCGCGAGGTCGGCGAACTCCTTTATGTTCGGCTTGATCAGATAAAGCTTGCCACCCTCAATGCCTTGCTTAAGGGCGTCACCGCTGCTGTCCAGAAACACAGGCAGATGTGCCTCGTTAGCTATGCTCGTCAACCGAGCGTAGAAGTTGGCAGGCACTCCAGGCGGAAGGCTGCCCGACAGTGTGACCGCTGAGCAAGTGCCTACCAGCCGGCGGAAGGTACTCTCCAGTTCCTCGACCTTGCCGGCAGGTATGGGGTCGCCGCGCTCGTAGATTTCGGTCAGGGTGCCCTCTTCGGGATCGAGGATGGACAGGCAGGTGCGCGACTCGAAGTCGACGTATACGAAGGCTGTGTCGATACCGTCGGCTTGTAGGCCTGCTTCGATGAAGCGCCCATTGAAGCCTCCCAGCCATCCCGAAATGAGCGGAGTCTCGCCCAGGCGCTTGAGGGCTTTTGCAACATTGGCGCCCTTGCCTCCGGGCAGGGATATAACGCTTTGCGGCCTGTGTATCTCGTTCAGGTGGAACCTGTCGATAATCACGGTCTTGTCTATGGCTGCGTTTGCGTTGATGCAAAGGATCATGATAAGCGCCTAATTGCCTGGGTAGAAGATGATCTTGCGGTGCGACATAGTATGCTTACGGATACTCTCGAAGACGCCGGGCGCTTCGGACAGCGCGAAGCGGTGCGATATCATTGCCTCCATATTCAGGCCGCCATTCACCACGGCCTCCAGCGACTCGGTCCATTCGAGGCCGGGGAAGGGAGCAGAGTAGGACATGAAACAGCCGTTAATCTGCAGCTCCTTGCGCATCATATTCTCAATGAAGAGCATGGGCAGCGTTGTATCCAGAGGCTGGTTGCCCGCGCACACCACAGCCCCGCGCGGGCGGGTGACCTGGATGGTCTGAGCCAGCGTCTGTGGGGCGCCAGCCGCCTCCAGTGCTAGGTCAACACCGTCGCCCGCTAGCTTCTTCACTTCCTCCTGCACATCGACGTTGCGGGCGTTCAGGGTAACGTGTGCTCCCAGCTCCTTCGCCACTTCAAGGTTCTCGTCCACGATGTCTACGCAAATGATGAGGCTTGCGCCCAGGATACGCAGCCACTGCACCAGCATCAAGCCTATCGAGCCAGCGCCGAAGACCACTGCTGTCTGCCCCGAGTGAAAGTTGCCCAGCGCCAGAATGTGGCGTGCGACGGTCGCGGGTTCTATCAGGGCCGCAGCCTCGAAACTGACCTCATCGGGTATGAGGAGGAGGTTCCTTGCCGGCATCTCCACGTAGTCAGCAAACCCGCCCGCCTGCCTGCTCCCCAGGAACGAGTAGTTGTGGCAGGCCGAATAGTAGCCGAGGAGGCACTGCTCGCAGTGGAAACAGGGGATGAGTGGGATCAGCGCTGCGCGCCTGCCCACCAGCTGCTCGTCTACACCTTCGCTCGCCGCGGCCACCAGTCCCGAGCATTCGTGTCCCATAATCATGGGGTAAGTGCGGTGTCCCTTGA
This sequence comes from Chloroflexia bacterium, assembly GCA_038203825.1. Taxonomy (GTDB): domain Bacteria; phylum Chloroflexota; class Chloroflexia; order QHBQ01; family JADMIH01; genus JADMIH01. The sequence continues at coordinate 5,898 of JBBRDO010000026.1, forward strand.
CATAACGACTGATGTCCGAGCCGCAGATCGACACTGCCTTTACTTGCAACAGCACGTGCCCGGGCCCGGGCACCGGTTGGGGCACCTCTTTGTTGCTGATCAGCGCTTTATCTTCCAGGACTACTGCATTCAATGTGATGTACCTTTCATACTGTGTAATTTCGTCTTGGCTGCCGCTTGTTCTCGGGTTATAGAGGCCAGGCGGTCGAAATCGGGCATGAGCTTGCGTGATACGCTCATGTAGACCCCGAATAGCTCCTCGTAAAGAGCGTGCTCACGAGGACGAGGATAGAAGACCTGTCGCTGAGGAAGGAGACGCTCGACGCAGGCGCCTATGTCGCTCTCGATCCCTATGGCGTGAGCGGTCATGGCGAACAAGCCAAGAGTGTGCCCTCCCTCGTGGCCATCGGCGCGGCGAGCCACCACGAATGGCTTGCCCGTGACGTCGGCCTTGATCTGGCACCATTCGGCACTGCGCGTCGCGCCCCCAGATCCTAACCACTCGACGACAGTCGCGCCCATCTGCTCGGCCACCTTGAGGTTGTCGTAGACAGCGAAAGCGCACCCTTCCATGATGGCGCGCAGGATGTCGCCCCTTGTGGTTGAGTAGGAGAGGCCAAAGAACACGCCTCGTGCCGTGCTGCTCCAAATAGGTGTGCGCTCTCCCGCCATATAGGGGATAAAGATCAAGCCTCCAGCCCCCGGCTCCGTTTGCGCTACCTCCGCACTGAATAGCTCGAACGGGTTGCCCATGTCGCCATCGTGCCCCAGTATGTCGCGGAACCAGACCAGCGAACCTCCCCCGACTGTGCCGCTCTGCAACAGGTACTGGCCCGGCAAAACGTGGTGGGAGAAGATCAGGCGCGGGTCGACCGTAACCTGCTCGACGCTCAGCGCCATGCCACCCGCCTGCCCACCCTGATCGAGCGTCTGGCCGGGGAGCGTGACCCCCGCTCCCAGCGCACCCGCAGCAGCGTCCAGGCAGCCCGTTATCACAGGGGTACCTGCTGCCAGTCCAGTTTGTTCGGCGGCCTGTGTCGTGATAGTACCCGCTATGTCAGTGCAGGCCGTCAGCGTGGGCATCTTTTCCAGCGGCACTCCGAGCAGTTTTGCGGCTGCGGGATCCCAACACTCGTGACTTAAGTCGAAAAAGTGGTAGCCGTAGGCCTGTGTGTAGTCGCAGGTGAACTCTCCTGTTAGCCTGGCCACTATGAAGCCGGAGGCTGTCAGGAACTTGTGGGCAGCCGCAAACACGTCCGGTCCGTGCTTCTTCAGCCACAGTATCTTCGGTGTGATGTACCCGGAGTCGAGCGGGTTGGCAGACAGATTTACGAAGTCGTTTGCCAGTGCAAGGTTTCTCAGCCACCGGGCCTCTTCTTCGGCGCGCCGGTCCAGCCAGATGATTGCGGGCGATAAAGGGTTGCATTCGGCATCAACGGGCAGTAGCGTCCAGCCGATGCCATCCACTCCCACCCCAGCCACCTGTTCGGGGTCAACACCGCTCTCGCTCATAACCTGTTGTATTGTGCTGCATACCGCGTCCCACCAGACATTGCCGTCTATCTCGGCCCATAGAGGGTGAGGGCGCCGGAGCGCGTACGCTTGCTCAGCATGAGCTACAGGCACGCCTTCGGCGGTCCATAGGGCCGTTTTGGTGCTTGATGTGCCGTTGTCGACTGTGACTATATACATGCGCTCCTACGATCCGAACCTCATGCAGGTGTTATGGTCCCGTCCAGGTCCCACAGGTCTTCCCAGCTCTGGCCCTCTTTCCACAGGAAGACCTGCCCCTTTATCAGGCGGTTGTTCCCGTCGATACCCGCGATGGCTTGCATATCCTCATTGGTAAGGAGAGGCTGCGCGGCGGCACGCAAGTTGGCCAGGTAGTTCGAGCGACTGGTGGAGAAAGGGATGGGCGTTGCGCCGCGTTGTATGGCCCAGTTGATGCAAACCGAAGCCGGGTGGACGCCGAGCCTCTGCGCAATCGACTTTATCACCGGGTCTTCCATATCGACGGTGTCGTCGGGGGTTTTGTCCCTCTCAGGCCGGTTTGGTGAGCCGAGAGGCGAGAAGGCCACAGGCTCGATGCCGTTAGACCGCACGTATTCAAATAGCTCAGTTTGCTGGAAGTGTGGGTGCATTTCCATTTCGTTGACCGCGGGCTTGATCGATGCATCTCGGAGTACGAGCTGCAACTTGGGGATGGTCATGTTTGACGTACCGATATGCCGGACGAGTCCCAACTCAACAAGCTTCTCCATCTCCCGCCATGTTGCCATGTAGTCTGCATGAATATAGGGCCGCGCGTCCTGACTGCGCGAGGTAATATCAACCCCCGGATCGTGGTGATTGGGGAAGGGCCAGTGCACCAGGTACATGTCCAGGTAATCGAGTTGCAAATCATGAAGGGACTGCTTGCAGGTGGGGATGACATCAGCAGGATTGTGCTTGTTATTCCACAGCTTCGACGTAACCCACAGCTCCTCACGCGCGATGCCATTAGAAATGGCAATCCGGAGCGATTCGCCTATCTGGGCCTCGTTGCCGTACACGGCCGCACAATCAAAGTGCCGGTAGCCCACAGCCGCAGCGCCGAGCACAGCCCGGGCCACATCTTCAGCGGGCACATGGTCCGAGCCGAAAGTGCCCAGGCCTATAGCAGGCATCTTCGCGCCGGTGTATAGCACGCGTTGCGGCACGCTGGCAGGGTCGATCCTGTCCTCGGCAGCGCTCGGTGTTCCGGCCGCTGTCCTAGAGCGATCAATCATGTGCTCGCCTCCTTCCGAATGTTGTTCTCATCCGCGAAAGCGCAGGCCGCGGATGTCTCTCCCGTTTGGTAAGCTCTATGGTTCTATGTCTGTTTGATTGCTATGCCGGCGGCACCTGCAACTGCACCGGAGCCCTCGATGGACCTTGACGAGTCGCCAATTTGCAGTGTGGGCGCCAGTATGATCTCCTGCCTGCTACGAACCTCCGGATTCCTGAGGCGCTGGAATAGCCTCAGCGCTGCCGTGCTGCCCAACTCGCGAGCGGGCTGCATTACAGAGGTGATGGATACGGGGCCCGGCTCCGCCCACTGCGTATAATCATAGCTGACGATGGCCACGTCGTCGGGAACGCGCAGGCCGCGCGCGTGTATCGCGTTGAGCGCGCCCAGGGTCATCATGTTGTTGGCTATGAAGAGCGCATCAGGCCGGGGAGTAAGGTCCAGTAGCTGCTCGGTAAGCGCATACCCGCTCTCAATGGTGAAGTTGCCGATGCGCTCAAGTTCGCTATTGGGCGCTATGCCTGCCGATATGAGCGTTTGGCGATAACTTTCGAGCCTCTCGCGGCCTGTCGTGACGCTCTCGGGGCCGGTGATGATACCTATGCGCTTGTAACCGTTTGCGATCAAGTGTCCCACTGCTTCGTGGGCCCCGCGTATGCTGTCTGAAAGTACCGCGTCGATGCTTGGGTCCTTGACTCGTCTGTCGACTGCGATGATGGGCACGCCACGCTCGCGGAAACGCTTGAGGGTTTCTTCTCCCAGGTTCTCGCTCGTAGGCACGACGATCACCCCGGCAACGCGTTCCATATACAATACGTCGAGGTACTGTCGTTCGCGCGGTGGGCTCTCGTTCGAGTTGCACAGGATCACGCTATATTCATTCTTGAGGGCCTCGTCTTCCACACCTCGGATCAGGCCCATGAAGAAGGGATTTTGTATGTCGGAAACGAGCAGGCCAATGATGCGCGATTTATTCGACCGCAAGGAACGGGCAGCGGGATTGGGCCTGTAGGACAACGCCTCAATGGCGGCCTCTACGCGCTTGCGCACCTCGTCCTTGACGGGGGCGCTGTCGTTCAGCACCCGAGATACGGTGGCTATGGATACGCCTGCGTGCTTTGCTACGTCTTGAATATTGGACATGGCGGCAGTATTGGCCCCCTGAGGATGTTACTGTAATTGTGAAACCGTTTTCTTGTTGGGGTTGTCTTCACCGGAATTGGAAGGCTATTCCCCGGACAGTCTTGCGCTGCATCTCCGCAGTCGATACAAGCATAATACCGACCCAAATTGTTGTCAAGTAGCTTTTCTACCTAATTTGGCACCGATTCGACGGTAGCAGGGGTTACAGATTGCTCATGCCACTCGTGCGTTGCCATACCTGTCCGGCAGACATGGCATACATACCGCTGCAAGTTCTCTGAAACCGTTTTCATATTTGGTCGGCTTAACCTATTGACAAAGGAGCCGGACGATGCTAAGATGTGACAACGCAACCACATGGTTACGTTGTCATATACACGGTGGGAGTTAACATGGCCGTTACTCTGCGCGAGGTCGCCGCCAAAGCTGGAGTGTCTCCAATAACCGCCTCACGAGCCCTGAACAACAGCGGCTATGTGAGCCGGGAGCTTCGCGATCGTGTTCTCGCCGCCGCTTCTGAACTCAGTTACGTGCCAAACGCAGTAGCCAGTTCGCTCAGGTCCAGCAAGACCCAGTTGCTGGCGCTACTGGCCGGCGTCATCAATCCGTTCTGGGCTGCGGTTGCGCGGGGGATAGAAGAGGTCGCTAACGACGCAGGATACGGCGTCCTATTGTGCAACACAGATGACGACCCAGCCCGCGAAGCCCGCTATATCGACCAACTTGTCCGACGCCGCATCGATGGTATTATCGTCGCCGCCACCAAAGACAGCGCCTCTATTCTGCAGGGGCTGAAGCGGCAACACCAGGCCTTCGTATTGATCGACCGCGTAGTAGAGGGCGTAGAAGCGGACACTGTACGAGGAGACGGTAGCGGTGCCGCCTACAGGCTGACCCAGCATCTACTTTCCACGGGCTACCGGCACATAGGCATGATCAGTGGGCCGCACAACGTCTCAACCGCCGAAGAGCGCGCCGCCGGCTACCGAACCGCTTTGATCGATGCCGGGCTGGATGTGCACGAGGATATGATCCTTCACGGCCAATACACGGAAAGCTGGGGTTACGAGGCCGCACACAAGTTGATGTCTCGAGAACCACGCCCGGATGCCCTTTTTGCGGCAAACAACTCTCTTGCCCTGGGCATACTTGAGGCCTTGCATACACTGGGTCTCAGAGTGCCGGAAGATGTGGCTGTTGTTTGCTTCGACGATACAACCAACCTGGTATCAGCCAGATTTCTGACAACGGCAAGCCAGCCGGCTCAGGAGATGGGTCGCGTCGCTACCCGTCTGCTACTTGAACGCCTGGCCGCGCCCGAGCGCGCACCACAGCACATAATTCTGCCTATCGAGACGGTAATCCGCAGTTCCTGCGGCTGCTCGGCCGGCGACAGAGAAAACAGCCTGGAGAGGACGGAAGCCTTGCTCTCACCGGCGGCCGTTCTACCGGTCGAACTGGCGGCAGGCTCGGGTTCAGAGGGGTCATATGGACAACGCTGAGAAAAGAGAAGCGGCTACAGCCACCGGCGCACAAGACGTCGCTAACCCTGAGCTCCTGGTGATCATGGAGGGTATCGAGAAGCGATTTCCCGGTGTGCATGCGATCAGCAACGGGCAGTTCGATCTGCGTGCAGGTGAGGTGCACGCCCTGCTCGGCGAGAACGGTGCCGGCAAGTCCACACTTATGAAAGTGCTGGCAGGCGTATACGCGAAGGACGCCGGGCGGATTCTAGTCAAAGGCAAAGAGGTAGAGATTCACAGCCCGAGAGCAGCGCAGCAGCTTGGCATCAACATAATCCACCAGGAACTCAATTTGATGCCCCATCTAACGGTGGCTCAGAATATCTTCATCGGGCGCGAGCCGCGCAACCGCTTCGGCATTCTCGACGAAAAGGCCATCAATGAGCAGGCAGTGAAACTCTTCGAAGCGCTGCGTATTAAGCTTGACCCGCGCACGAAGGTAGCCGACCTGACAGTTGCCATGCAGCAGATGGTGGAGATAGCCAAAGCCCTCTCCATGGGGTTCGAAGTGTTGATCATGGACGAACCTACCGCGGCCCTCACCGAAACTGAAATCCTGGAGCTTTTCCGTATCATCCGTGATCTGCGCGGCAAAGGTGTTGGCATAGTCTATATCTCCCACCGCCTGGAAGAGATAAAGCAGATATCTGACCGGGTCACAGTTATGCGCGACGGGCATTTTATCGACACTGTCAACACAAGCGAAGTGACCATGGACAGGATCATCAATCTCATGGTGGGCAGGACAATCTACGAGGGCGCACCCGAGCTGCCTGAAAATGCAGGCACTGATATTGTCATGGAAGTGCAGCACCTGAACCGTGGTCGCTCAGTTAGGGATGTCAGCTTCAAACTGAAGCGCGGCGAAATTCTCGGCTTTGCCGGGCTGGTCGGCGCGGGCCGCACCGAGGTGGCAAGGGCAATCTTCGGGGCAGATCGTCCCCAGTCAGGCACCATCCAGGTGCATGGCAAGCAGGTACATATCCACAGTCCCCGGGACGCCGTGCACGCCGGCATAGGATATCTATCCGAGGATCGCAAGCGCTTCGGCCTGGCGCTTGGCATGGATGTGGAAACCAACCTGGTTCTAGCCACCCTGCAACGCTTCCTCCGGCTGCTGGGCTGGCTTGATGTATCAAAGACGCATGAGACGGCCGACCACTATGTGAAGGCTCTATCGATCAAAACGCCGGGGCTGCAGCAGAAGGTAAGGAATCTGTCGGGCGGCAACCAGCAAAAGGTCATTATAGGCAAATGGCTCACGGCTAATACCGATATTCTGATCTTCGATGAGCCTACCCGCGGCATCGATGTCGGCGCCAAGAGCGAGATTTACCGGCTGCTCAACGACCTTGCGCAACAGGGCAAAGGGATCATCATGATCTCGTCCGAGCTACCCGAGGTGCTGCGCATGAGCCATCGTATCGTTGTGATGTGCGAGGGTCGCATCACGGGCGAATTGCTAAGTGGAGAGGCAACTCAGGAAAAGATAATGGCACTTGCTACCCAGCGTAGTACCGTCGTTGCCACCGATGCTGCAGGCACAGGCCTGCAGGCGCAGGCTTTGTCTTAGTCAGGAGAACTAACATGGAAGCTACTTCGGCCCCAGTGCCAAGACGATTTACGATCCCTTCGGACGCCATTCAGCGTGTGCTGGCGTTCGGTGCCCTGATCGTGCTGGTCGTGGTGTTCTCGCTAGCCTCACCCCACTTCCTGCAATACGACAATGTGGTTGGCATACTCCTCTCGACCGCGGTAAACGGCGTGCTCGCGGTGGGAGTCACTTTCATCATTATCACGGGCGGCATTGACCTTTCCGTCGGCACTGTGATGACCCTTTCCGCAGTGATGACAGGCGTATTCGTAACCTTCTGGCATCTTCCTTTGCCCCTCGGTATACTGGGCGGCATTCTTACGGGTGCCACAATGGGCCTGGTGAATGGCGTGGTCATTGCGAAGTTGAAGGTTCCGCCCTTTATTGCCACGCTCGGCATGCTGAACGTGGCGAAGGGCCTGGCACTGGTAACTTCCGGCCTCAAGCCGATTTACTTCAACGATACACCTGACTTCAACACTATCGCTATGGGTTCGATAATACCGGGGTTTGAGATCCCTAACGTGGTGCTGGTACTGTTCGCTGCGGCTATTGTGGCGGCCTTGATCCTGAACAAGACTGTGTTGGGTCGCTACACGTTCGCGCTAGGAAGCAACGAGGAAGCTACTCGACTATCGGGTGTCAGCGTCAATGTCTGGAAAATAGCTGTGTATACCCTTGGCGGTGTTTTTACCGGATTGGCGGGCGTAATGATCGCTGCCCGGTTGAACTCTGCTCAACCCGCGCTAGGCCTGGGCTACGAGCTGGATGCTATCGCAGCGGCCGTGATCGGAGGCACGTCGCTGAGCGGTGGCGAAGGCAGCATACTGGGCACCATCATCGGCGCGTTCATTATCAGTACACTTACCAACGGATTGCGAATCCTGTCGGTGCCTCAAGAGTGGCAGACGGTAGTAACAGGCACCATTGTGGTGCTCGCAGTCTACCTGGACATCCTGCGCCGCCGCCGAAGTCAGACGTAGTGGGATCGCAATTCAATTATCGCGGATCAATTATGGAGGAGTGCTTATGGATTGTTTAGGTTGAGGGCAAGTCCGGCGTGCAGTTCACAACGTGAATAGCACTGGCAAATTGACGCTAAGAGACTGGCTTATTCTAGAGGAGGAATAGTATGAAAATGCCGAGAGTTTTGGCAACAGCATCAAGTGTGTTAATGGTTACAGTAATGCTCGCGGGCTGTGGCGGCACCACCACACCCACGACTGCCCCGGCTGCAGGCGGCAAGACGGTGGGGCCGGACACCTATATCCCCATCATCTCCAAAGGTTTCCAGCACCAGTTCTGGCAGGCAGTTAAGCTCGGCTCGGAGAATGCAGCCAAAGATTTCAACGTGAAGACCACCTTCGAGGGACCGGAGACCGAAGCGCAGGTTGACAAGCAGATTGAGATGCTGCAGGCAGCCCTCGACAAGAAGCCTGCCGCTATCTGCCTCGCCGCGCTCGACTCGAAGGCTGCCATCCCCTTGCTCCAGAAGGCCAAGGACGCCGGCATCCCCGTTATCGGCTTCGACTCCGGTGTTGATAGCGACATCCCTGTCACCACCGCCGCCACCGACAACATAGCTGCCGCGGGCATGGCCGCAGATAAAATGGCCTCGATGATCGGCGACAGCGGCGAAGTTGCCCTCATAGTGCATGACCAGACCAGCCGCACAGGTATTGACCGCCGGGATGGCTTTGTGAACGAGATGAAGGCGAAGCACCCCAATGTCAATATCGTGGACATCCAGTACGGCGCGGGCGACCAGTTGAAGTCGACCGACCTTGCTAAGACCATCATCCAGGCTCACCCCAACCTGAAGGGCTTCTTCGGTGCCAATGAAGGTTCCATCATAGGCGTGCTCAACGGCGTGAAGGAACTGAAGAAAGAAGGCAAGATCGTGGTGATCGGCTATGACTCCGGCCAGCAGCAGATCGATGCCATCAAGAGTGGCGTTGAAGCAGGCGCTATCACTCAGGACCCCATCGGCATTGGTTACAAGTGCGTCGAGTCTGCGGTCAAGGCTCTTAAGGGCGAAACCCTCCCCAAGACCATTGACACAGGCTTCCACTGGTACGATAAGACCAACATCGACGCCGCGGATATAGCTCCTCTACTCTACAAGTAACTAACACACAACCTCAAGGTTGAACAACGAGGGGAGCTGCCTGGCAAAAGGTAGCTCCCTTCTTCCAATCGGCGAGGGCCGGATCCGAGATAAAGTACGTTATGCCGCGCCCCGATATCCGTTAGTTGTGCGCCAAACCAGAAAGGAAAAGGCTCGTTATGGCCAAGTTGTTGCTAGGTATAGATATCGGCACCTCCAGTTCCAAAGGCGTGCTTGCGCGGCCCGACGGCACGATATTGGCCACCGCAATCAGACCCCATGACCTGTCGTTGCCCCATCCCGGTTGGGCCGAGCATGATGCTGAGACAATCTGGTGGGCTGACTTCCTGGCCCTGTGCGCCGAACTGGTGGCGCAGGCCAGGGATCCCATTGGAGCGGTATGCGTCAGCGGAATAGGGCCTTGCCTGTTGCCTGCTGATGCACTTGGCATGCCCCTCCGCCCGGCTATCCTCTACGGTATCGACACCAGGGCTACTCGCGAGATCGAAGAGCTAACCGAGCGCTACGGGGCAGACAATATACTTGCTCGCTGCGGCTCGTTGCTCACAAGTCAGGCTGTGGGTCCAAAGCTGGCATGGCTGCGCAGGAACGAGCCGGGAGTATGGCAGCAGACGCGGCACATCTTCATGGCAAGCTCCTTCATTGTTTACCGGCTTACAGGAGAGTACGTGCTCGATCACCACTCGGCGAGCCAATGCGATCCGCTCTACGACCTGAGGGAGAACCGCTGGATAGAGGGATGGGCGGGCGAGGTAGCTCCCGGCCTCGACCTTCCGCGTCTGCTGTGGCCCTCCGAGGTTGCCGGTACTGTTTCAGCGGCCGCCGCCCAACTGACGGGTATACCGGCCGGCACGCCCGTGGCTGCGGGTACGATAGACGCCTGGGCCGAAGCCGCAAGCGTGGGTGTGCTACAGCCTGGAGACCTGATGCTCATGTACGGCACGACGATGTTCATGGTTGAAGTGGTGGCCGAACCAAGACCCCACCCGGGCCTCTGGAGTACGGCGGGTGTTTTTCGTGGTACGTATAGCTTGGCCGCGGGCATGGCCACCTCGGGCGCACTTACGGCCTGGCTCAGGAATATCGCCGGGAATCCGCCTTATGAGACCCTGTTGCAGGAGGCCGGGCAGGTGAGGCCCGGATCGGATGGTTTGGTGATGCTCCCTTATTTCGCGGGCGAGCGCACCCCTATATTTGACCCCGATGCACGCGGCGTTATCTGTGGGCTTACACTCAGCCACGGGCGAGGCCATCTTTACCGGGCTGCGCTGGAAGCCACCGCCTACGGGGTGCGGCATATCCTCGAAACCATGCGTGGTGCAGGCGGGGGCGGCACGCGCCTGGTGGCCGTGGGTGGTGGAACCAAAGGCGGTCTGTGGACACAGGTGGTCTCAAACGTGATTGGCCGTCCGCAGGTGCTGCCCGCCGAAACGGTCGGGGCCAGCTACGGGGATGCAATGTTGGCCGGCATTGCGGGCGAACTCGCAGAGCCAGGCGCTACCTGGAATAGCACCGCTGTCGTCATAGAGCCTGATCCACATACTCATGATGTCTACGAAGAACTATATGCCCTGTACCGGGCGCTTTATCCTGCCACGCGCTCGGTCGCCCACAGCCTGGCTGGCATACAGAAGGAAACACCGGGTATTTGACCTTCTTGCGGCAGCGCGGCGGAAATCGGCAAAGAGACGCGCTATTATGCTCTCAGAGCCTACATATCCCATATAGTCCCCTACCGCTCTCTCCCATCAGCATAAGCAAGCTAACGGTTCTGTCGGTTGGCACGAAATGTGCAATTTTCGGAAGTACGACCGTCGACCTGCGAAGAGTACCGGAGCGTGCAGACATAGCGACACGGGGTAGCCCGACCCGCGCCCATTCGGTTGTGGCTGCGCCGCCGGGAGGGATACGTTCATGGTAAATGAGCTAAAAAGCGATAAGGTTGGAGGGGTGGATGACCCCGTGATTGATGAGAACGCCGGAGTAAGCACCACCGCAGACTTAGAACGCGGAACTGAAGCCCAACCGGGCAGCAATATGCCCGACGGTCTTGCGGCCCCTGCCGCGAGCGGGACCTCACCTCGTTCCAAAGGCTTAAGACAAATTATGTCGATGCCTGTTCTTGTCGGACTCATTGGCGGATTCGGTACGAGCATTGGTACCACGATCCTCGCCACCAGGGTAGCGGATAACGTGCTGAGCCCCCAAACGCGAGCTTTCGACCATAAAGTGTTGGACAAAGCGCGTGTGACCCGTCACACTCACAGGAAGCTCACTGATCCGGCAATGACGGCACTGAGCGCAGCAGGTGAACCGAGGGCCCTCTATCCGCTGGCCGCTTTGACAGCCGCCTGGTTGGTGACCCAGCAACAAGCGGACGATGCGGTCTTAGTTATGCTCGGGGTGGCTGGAAGCGCGGGCCTTCAAAAAGTGCTAAAGCGCATTGTCCATCGCCCACGGCCGTACTGGAAGCTACCATTGCCGCGTTCCCACGTATCCGGGTCCAGTTTCCCAAGCAGCCATGCCACAATGAGTCTGGCCACATATGGCACGATGGCCTTCTTCCTATCCCGCAAGCGTGTTGCCGTGCCGGAAGGCACCGAGGGAAAAGAGGCGCCGAAGCAAGTCGCCACCCGTCGCAGGATTGCCGCTCGCATCTGGGGGCCTGTGCTGCTCTTTTGCGGTTTGATAGGCTGGAGCCGATTCTACCAGGGAGTGCACAACCCATCGGACGTGCTTGGGGGCTGGCTGGCCGGCGGTATATGGATGCTCGCGTGCACCGCCGTAACACGATCTCAGGGTAGGTAAAGCCGCCGCCACTTCGACCGGCAGCACCTGGCTTTGCCTTACTTTCCATTCTGTGTCGTAAACCCTGCTTTCTGTGCGAGGAGATGGTAGGAGAGCGTCCAGGCGCCGCCTGGTGGCGTGAAGCTGTGGACCGTGTCACAGCACAGGCCTGCCAGCCGACCGGCGTCCCAGTTCAGCGTGAGCGGACCGGTTATGCTGCCCGAAGCAAGCTCAACCCCGTCAGATGGATCGTTTTCGGCATAGCCTGTGATCGCCAGATTGAGGTGCTCATCCTCCGGCGCCAGGATCGCGACAGCCGGAACGCCGGCAAGGGAATAAGTCCGGCCACCGGCCACCGGCGCATCGTCCAGGAGACTGCGCCACCGGTGGTTGACGATCGCCTGCATGATCCAGCGCCCACTGCCCGCGAAACCGAGGGATGGGAAAGCCAGGCCCATGGGTACGCCCGTAGTATTGCGTGCTGCATGGCGCAGGTCATCGTGGATGGCGAGTTCGTCGAAGGCGACTGTATATGACACCGGCCGGCGAGTTGTTGGGAGCGCCCCTGCCATATCGTAGCCCAGCAGCAACTCGAAGTAGGCCGACCCCTGCGGATCAGGGGTGATATGCACCGCCGCTTGCGCCGTTGACCCTGTCCCGGTCCCTCGATCGATCGTCCACCGAACCGAGTCAGCAGTCCCTTCGACAACCTGGACGGTCGGCGTCAGAGGCTGGCTTGCAGGCAGTGCGGGAAAATCGGCCTGCATATCAAACGGCGCCAGTGGCACATGCACCACGCCCGGCGCACCGTTCATCCAGACCTGTAGGACCTTGACCTGCTGCGCTCCGCCCGCAACGTCTGCCCGCCACTCCCCATGCTCGCTCGCAACGATACCGGCCGGGTGGATCTCTGTCCTGGGATTGTGCCCGCAGTCGAAGATCCACCGTCCGGCGATGGTCACGCGGTCACCGGCCACAGGCCTGTAGGCCGGAGGAAAGTTGCCGGACTCGGCTTCTGCACTCAAGAGCATCCCGGCCTTGCCCCCGCCCACTACTAGCCAGGCCGAGGCCTGATCGACCATCATCTCGAGCAGGAGATCGTGGGTTGTGTGGATCCATGGCGAGTCCGCGTTTGATATTCCGGTCTCACTCAGAATGCCTGTTGCTTGCACGAGAGGGTAATTGGGGTCTATCTGCGCCCACTTGCAGCTGGGATAGATGGTATAGATGACCTGCGCCGCGTTAGGTGCGTGATAAGCGCAGAGGCCGTTGAAGGCAGCGACGTCCGGTGCACTGCGCATCGCGGAAGGGCTGGGCACCGTTGCCCAGGCGGGCGTATCGGGCGCCAACGCAGACGCCGACAGGTAGGGTACAGCGGCGCAGGTCTCGGCGGCGGGGTGCCACACAAAAAGAAGCACGAGAAGGAGCAGCAGCCCCGGCACCGGCACGACCAACCGCAAAGCCCGTATGGTAGCCCAGGTGCGCCGCATGCCCATGCCTGCCGGTGCCGGGGCTTGCGCGGTGAGCATGACCAGACTGACGGCGATCACCAGCAGAGTCAGAGGCAGGCCATAAAGGGTAGTTGAACGGGCGTCAGGGCCGGGCGCCCACTCCCCCGGGCCGCGCAGCACCAGCACCAGTGCCGTGCCTGCGAGGGCGATACCCGCTCTGCGGAAGGGGCCCGTTAACCCACTCCCCCGGGACCGCAGGAAGTAGGCGCCGGCCCCTATGAGCAACATGGCTCCAACCACCACCACGGGCAAGACATCGTGCGAGATCGCGGTCGGACCATCGCCGCGGCTGCCCATCCCGCGTAATGCCTCGGCCGCGAACACGATTGCCAATCCTACCGCCACCCCCAAGATACGCGCCGCCCATCTCGGGAGGTTCGCCAGCGCGCCCGCAGCAGCCACGGTCAAAGTTGCCCCTATAAAGACCAGGGTTGGGGCCTGGACCGTTGCCTGTCCGTTCATCATCCCGTAGAGGGGAAGCCCGACGCCCGCCAGGTAGAGGCCCACGCCACATAGCTCGGCGTTCAGCACCGACGTCCGGCCAACGGCCGCCAGCCCAACGCACAGGCCAATCAGTGCGACCAGCATTTGTACTATCAGCGCCGCCAGACCGAACTCATACTCGGCGAGATCGCTTGTGTGGTAATCGTGCGGGATCTGGGATGCCACGGCCAATGCCAGCACCGCCAATCCGGCCATGAGCCATAGAATCGCCAGACGTAGCCTGTGTGGCAGACGCGGAGCAAGCCAGGCCCAGCCCAGCGCCGCACATGCTACGCCGAAGGCAAGGTAGACAACCCAGGCGAGTAAGATCTCCACGTTAGCCCTCCTCTTTCCGGCTTTCTACTTCTAGGCGCCGGTTACTCCGGAGCCAGGCAAGAGAATAGGCCCGGACAGCGGGCGATAGCGCTCAAGCATGAAGAAGCTCGCCGGAATGCGGGCGGGCCCGATGGCCATATACGCTTTGCCCAGCAACAGGTTGTCAGAGCCGGGCACGCACCGAATCAGGTAGTCGCGCAAATAGCGCGAGGGGTCGTAAAGTGGGTTGCCGCCCCGCCCGTAGTCTATGAGCAGAGCGTGCAGATATGCGTTGTCTCGCGCCTCGGGGTCCACAGGGGTCACGCTAAAGAAAGCGTATCTACGCGGCGCGGCTTCACTGGGTCGAGCGATCCACGGCCCGTTCAGACCATTCTGCGCTACCGGCGTGTTGCAGCCGTAGACCTCTCCATCCGGCGTTGTGAAAAAGGCTTTGATGAACTTGCGTATTCCCAGCAGGGCTGTTGTTGGGGCGATGTTGTAGCCCCGGTATTCATATCCCACTATGCCGGATAGAGAGGGGGTTTCACCGCCGACAAGCAGACCTTCCAGGGCGGACCGCGGTTGGCTTACCAATTGCTTGTAGGTGGTGGAAGCGAGCGTGGTGACGTGCGCGGGCGCTGCGCCCGGCTCATGGTCATATTCCATAGCGACTCCGGTGCGCTATCAGCCATTCGGCATTGCGCGTGACCAGGGCCATGATCGTTTCCATCGGGTTGACGCCGATAGGCCCCGGGAAAAGGCTCGCGTCGGCTACGAATAGCCCTTCCGCGTCGTGGAACGCCCCGAAACTGGACACCACTCCTCGACGCCGATCCTCACTCATCCGCGCCGTCCCCATCAAGTGTACGGTGAGCAGCTCGATAGCGTCGAGTGGGATAGTCCGCGCCTGGAGGTCGGCCAGGTCGGCTGCACTGTGCAGATCGGGCGCGCCCGAGAAGGGCAGCAGCACTCGGCGTGCGCCTGCCGCGAACATCAATTCCGCGGTCAGACTGATACCGCGCACGATACGTGCGGCATCCTGTTCGGAGATCTGGTAGGACACCACAGGGCCGATAACAGGTCGCATTTGCACCCGGCCTGTCCTCGAGTCGTCGATCAGGCAGCCGGCCACGACCATCCGGTTGTAGTCCTTCATCAGCGTGCCCAGCTCCCGTCCGTGTTGCGGCAGCCCGAGGGTGAGGAGGGAAGGTTGGATGTTGATGGCTGTGATCAGGATTCCCGCGTCCATGAACTGGCGCACCTGGTAGGCTTGATGAACGCCCTGCCAGCCGTACACCTCGTCATCGAACAGCGCGACCAGCTTGGCGTTGGGGTGCAGGCTCAGATTACGGCCCAGTTGGCCCGACGGCGAGCGGAAGCCCGACCGCCAGAGTAGCGCGGGAGTCTGGATCGAGCCGCAGGCCGAGATAACCACGCCCGCCCGCACGCTGAGCCGTGGCCCCCTATGCCCACCGGGCCTGACGAAATATCCCTCAACGCCGGTAGCCCGCTTACCCTGCCGCGTGATACGCTCCACCCGGCAATCGGCAAAGAGCCGCGCCCCTCTGGACATCGCCCGCGGCAGATAGGTCACCAGCATTGAGCGCTTGGCCCCTGTCGGGCAGCCCGAAGTGCAGATATTGCAGCCGCCGCAGTGGACCTGATTGCGCCGGTTTGGGATAATCTCCCAGCGCAGCCGGTCGGCGCCCATCTTGAGTAGCTGCTGGTCGCGCCCGATCGACTCCGGGTCCTGGTAGGCAACGTTTATTCGCCTCTCTACCTTGTCGAAATATCGTGACATGGCGTCCGGCGTTACCTCGGCCACGTTCTCCTGCCGCGACCAGCGTTCGAGGATAGCGTCGGGGGTGCGCCAGCACATGCCGCCGTTGATCACGGTCGAGCCGCCGACGCAGCGCCCCTCGGAGAAGACGATGGGAGGCGTGCCGATGGCGCTCTGCGCTCCTGCATCCCTGTACAGGGTGCGCAGGGCATGACCCGACTGGGGGGCGAAGGACTCGGTGGGGTGATATCCCCCTTCTTCTATCACTACCACATCGATCCCGACATCTGCCAGTTCCGCCGCCATGACTGCGCCTCCCGCGCCCGAGCCGACGATCACGACGTCACAGGTCACGGTCATATCACCCGAAACATCGCTCTGCTCGGTAAGCCCGGCGGGCCGGCCGGGTCGAGGTTCACGGCTCACGAAAGGCAGGGGTTTGGGGGCGACATCTCTGCTCGTGTCTCCATCGTTGGCAAAGACGGCTGCCTCGCTACGACGGATGTCTTTCCCATATGTCGCCAGCCGCCTTTGCGCGATCGCGGCGGTGTACCGGACAGGGTTGTACCCGATTTCGGCCTGAGCCTGAGGCAACTCGTAGTAGCAGAGGGTGATAAGCCCCTTCAATAGCTGGGCCAGGGTGCGATTGCGAGCGCCTGAGTCATGTGCCATGTAGCGAAAGTAGGCATCGGCGAGCGCGGCGTCGAGGTCAACGAAGCGCCGCCCACGCGCCTGTGGATAAAAGCGCGCGCGCTGATCAAACAGGACAAAGGCTGCAAGGATGCCTAGCCTCAGATGTGGAGGTAGGGCAGCCAGGTACAAACTGAACTCGGCTAGGAGGGAGCGTACGCGGCGGGTGGTGCGCAGTTCCGGGGGGCAGACCACGCCGGCGAACCGGGTGATAATACGCCGGGCAAAACGAGGAATCGGGCGGGACGTAGACACGGCGCATCTCCTACATCTTGTTCTCCCCGGCCAGCTCTTTGCCGGGGTCGCCCCAATTCTACTCTTTCCTACACCGCGAAACAAGGGGTGAATTGCCGCCGAATCGCAGAACAAGCAGCAAGCGAATCTTCTAAAGATAACTCAAACAACAAGCGGCGCGCCTCCTCAATAACAGAGGGACGCGCCGGTGTCGTTATGGCCCGACTTACGATCCGGGACTTACGATCAGAGACTCACGATTCAGGGAGCGGCCGCTCTTACCTGGCAGGCGGGGAAGAAGGTGTTAGACACGATCTTCGAGGCTTGGCCTCTGGTGGCGTTAGCCGCCGGCCGGAAGTATGGTAAACGGTTGGGGCCGCACGGCTCTCCTGCCCCACCACATGGGTAGCCGTTGATGATACCACGGTTACTCAAGCGCCAGATGTAGTCGTAGAAGGTGGACCCCGGTACAACGTCCTCGTACTGCTGCGCACCCGGTGTTTCATTGAAGCCTGCTGCGTTAGCATCTATCTTGGACAGCTGGCCCCTGGTCACATTGGCGTTGGGGCGGAAGTAAGGCAGGTTGCCGGGGCCGCAGGGCTCCCCTGCCCCACCACATGGGTAGCCGTTGACGAACCCTCGATTACTCAAGCGCCAGATATAGTCGTAGAAAGTAGAGCCTGGGGGCACATCCTGGTATTGCTGTGCGCCCGCAGGCTCGTTGAAGCCCGCCGAGTTGGCAGCGATCTTCGCGAACTGGCCTCTTGATACGTTGTTGCTTGGGCGGAAGTAGGGGTCGTTGTTGGGGTTACAGGGTTCACCGGTGCCACCGCACGGATAGCCGTTGATGATGCCTCGACAGGCAAGACACTCGATGTAGGGGTAGAATGTGGAGCCGGGCGGCACGTCCTCGAACTGCAGCGCACACGGCGTCGAGGTCGGTGATGGCGATGCCGTAGCGGTCGGGCTGGGAGCTATGGCCTGCTCGTTAATCTCGCTGATAAAGCCGTCCGACTGGCCGTGGTTGGTGGCCTGGTAGGGGTTGGCTAGGGGATAGTCGGTCGAGGCGGTGGTGCCCGCGACATAGGTGTGGGTGTTGCCGCCAATGAGCACCGAAGCCGCGCCGTAGCCGTAGTCGTTGCCCGAGCCTCCTACATAGGTGGAGTAGACCAGGCCGCTTCCGCTATCGGTCAAGCGGGCGGCGATCACGTCGTTGCCGGCAGTCCAGCCCATGATCTGGTTGACCAGGGGCCAGCCGGTGGAGGCGCTGTAGCCCGCCACTATCGCGTTGCTGCCCACCACGCTGATGCCGGTAAGGGTGCCGTGGGCCGTCGACCCGAAGCAGGAAGAGTAGACCAGCGATGAGTTGCCCGAGAGCAACATGTCGAATTTCGCGACGAATGGGCCCGCGCCGCATGCCCCATAGGTGTTGCGTACGGGGAAGTTGCTGAACCCTTCACTGCCTGTTACATAGGCGTTGCCAGCGGCGTCAACTGCTATATCATGTCCAATGTCGTAGTTGTTGCCTCCAATGAGGGTAGAGTACATCAGGGACGCAGTGCCCGAAGCGCCTGTATCCAGCTTGGTGGCAAAGGCGTCGAAGTCGGACACGCGGGCCGCCTGGTAGGCGTTGAGCGTGGGGAAGTTGTCGGAGTTGGTTGCGCCCGACACGTAGGCGTGGCCCGCTCCGTCCGTGGCTATGCCGTGGCCGATATTGGTCACCCCTGAGCCTCCCGCATAGTCGGCGTTGGTACCTCCCAGGTATGTGGAGTAAACGAGCGAAGATGTGCCCGAGACCATAGTGTTGATCCGGGCGACGAAAGCGTCGTTGGCACCTCCGCCATAGGTGGCTTGATAGGCATTGATCGTGGGGAAGTTGGTCGACGCGATCTGCCCCGTGAGGTACGCACTGCCTGCGCTGTCCACCGCTACGCCCCAGCCTACATCAGCTCCGCTGCCGCCCAGGTATGTGGAGTAAAGCAACGTCTGGCCGTCATTGGCCAGCTTGCTCAGGAAAACATCGAGATTGCCGCCCGAGGCTGGCTGGTAAGCGTTGACCGTGGGGAAGTTGGCCGATGCTGTGCGCCCGGTCACATAGATAGCGCCCGTGGTATCCACTGCAATTCCGTACCCGTAGTCGCCGCCCACGCCGCCCAGGTAGGTCGAAAACGCTAGCGTGCCGTTCGCATTGAACTTTGATATGAACACATCGTTGGCTCCCGCGTTGCTGCCCTGGTAGGCATTGGAGGTCGGGAAATCGGTCGAACTGGTGAGGCCCGTGATGTACCCGTTGCCTGCTGCGTCAGTTGCTACGCCATTAGCCGAGTCGTTGCCCGTCCCGCCCATGTAGCTTGAGAACTCCAGGGCAGGGTCTATAACAAGGGGCAGGCTATGGTCATACGCACCAACCGCGAAGCTCGCCACCCCTCCTGCGAGTGTATAGGAGACCTGCACGGGCACCCGAACCCCGTTTGCCTCCTGCCAGGCAACCGGCACGCTTTCGCTCACGTCCTTGCCCGCAATCGAGGTGTGCAGGTTGCCCGTGCTATCGAGGGTCGTGACGCCTGCTCCCAATCTGCTATACTGCCAGCGGATGCTCGTTGGATTGGCGCCTGGGGCCACAGTGTAGGTGCCCTTCAGCTCACCCTGCTTGCCTTCATAGCGCAGTGTGACGCCATTATATAGGCCCCAGTAGGTGATGCCCGCGTAGGTTGGTATGTTGGTGTGCCATTTCGCAGGATCATTGCCCATCATGTAGTTGACTATGCTTGTACTCTCGCCATCCGCTGAGATGACGGCGGCGTTAGCATCCACGAACTTCACGTCTAGCGCGCTGCCTGCCGTGCCGTCTGCCGCCAGTACCACCTGGCCCTGCTGGAAGTAGATCAGGCCGCTGCCGCTATGTGCCACGTAAAGCACGGATGGGTCGGTCTGCCCCCGGTTTGGCTCGAACTGTGTCGTGCCGGTAGCTCCAAGCTGCGTGAGATTCGGCCCGTCCGTGGATAGCGCAATTTGCTTGCCCGAAGCCAGCCAGAGCATAGACAACGCCAGTGCAAGGGCTGCGCCGAACACGAATACCGTGCAAACCAGGGCACGGCTCCTATCCTGTACCGCGACTAACATTCATTTTCTCCTTTTTCTTCTAATCGACTCTTCGTTGCATACGGTGGTTCAGGCTGAACGGTGGATATGCCATCCTGGGCATTCAGCGCGCCCGGCAGTGGCGCACCTGCAGTGCCAGATTGGCCCGTGTTTTCGCCTGCATGGTGGGGTAGCATGGCTGTAAGGCACTCGGCAAGAGTTTCCAGGCCAGAGAACGATCGCGCGTCACCTCTCAACACATGTTGTACTCTTCCGACCCACACGCCCGACCCTTCCCGTTCTTCCCACAGCCTCAAAATAAAGATGTGTTCCTCCGGCCTGCCTCCTTTCGGATACTCTGCTTTAGATCTGACCCCGTCAAGGCCGTCGGCCATATTCCCCGCCTTTCTCTCGGCGTCCGCAGTTTTGTTCTGTATGCGCCGCATTGCACCCGGATTATCGCAGTGAGGGCATGCTTATTGATATAGATTTGTGAGACATCGACTGCGACAAAAAGTGGGACAAAATTGAGATAGAACGAGGGCACGTTTTGTAGCGGTCGGGTGTTAAAGATGTTAAACTCATTACAGGGCAGACCTGCGACTCGGGTGCGCCAGTTGTGCACCAGGGTCGCGGTAGATAGGAGCAGGGTGCAAGAGTACGGCCAATTGGTCAAGCAGCGCCGCATTGAGTTCGGATACACGCAGGAGGAGTTGGCGGCGCTTGTCGGCTACTCTGTGGCGAGCATCCGCAAGTTAGAGGGGGGACGGCGCACGCCCTCAAAGCAACTTGCCGAGTTGCTCAGTCGCCATCTTGATCTGCCCGCTCTTGAGCGTAAAGCTCGCCCTGCCGCAAAGGTCGGCCATGGCCCTGCTGACTTCTCCCATGAGTCAGTCCCCGTTGCTCCGGCCTCCAATTTGCCTGCGGCTCCGCTGACTGCTCTGATCGGGCGCGGGCATGAGGTTGGAGAGCTGTGCGAATTGCTTGCGAATGCTGATGTCAGGCTGCTGACGCTGACCGGGCCTCCAGGCGTCGGCAAGACGAGGCTGGCGATGGAGGTGGCGCGACGCACGGAAAGGGCTGCCGCCGCACGCAAAATAGACCCCCTTGATGGGGTCTTCCTGGTGAGCCTCGCGCCTCTGACGGATCCTGCGCAGGTGGGAGCCGCTATAGCAGCCGCGGCGGGCATAGAAGAGCTTCCCGGCAGGCCCCTTGCAACAGTGCTGGTCTCGTACTTTCGCGACAAGTCTGTCCTGTTGGTGTTGGACAATGCCGAGCACTTGATCAAGGCTGCGCTCCTTCTAGCGGATTTGCTGGTAGCCTGTCCGCACCTGAAGGCCCTCGTTACCAGCCGCGAGGCGCTTCGCGTGAGTGGCGAGCGTGTTTTTATCGTGCCTCCGCTCTCTTTGCCGGACCCTGTCGGCCTGCCCGGCCTCGACGTTTTGCGCCAGTCTCCCGCCGTCACATTGTTTGCGGAGAGAGCACTCAGTGTTGACCCGAGTTTCAGACTCACAAACGAAAACGTAGAGGCCGCCGCATCCATCTGTGCACGCCTGGAGGGTTTGCCCCTTGCCATCGAGCTGGTGGCCGCGAGAAGCCGCATCTTCCCACTTGGGGAAATAGTGACCCGGCTTGGGCGCAGTCTATCGCTGTTGGTGGGTGGCCCCCGCGACCTGCCCGCCAGGCAGCAGACGCTTCGTGCTGCTATCGAATGGAGCTATAACCTGCTGAGTGCAGGTGAGCAACTCTTGCTGGCCCGCATGGGCGTGTTCGCCGGTGGCTGCACCTATGTGGCAGTGGAGGCCATCTGCAATGCAACCGGCGACCTTACCCTTGATACTCTGGACGGTATCGACTCGCTTCTTAGCAAGAGCTTACTGTGGCGTGACAGTCAGGTCGCGCCGGGCCAAGCGGGCGACTCACAGTACCGCTTTTCGATGTTCGAAACGATTCGGGAGTACGCATTAGAGCGTCTGGAAGCGCTGGGTGAGCTCGGGGCGATGAGGCGTATTCATGCCGAATACTACCTGACGCTGGCGCAGGTGGCCGAGTTGCAGTTGGCGGGTGACGACCGCAAATCCTGGATGGACAAGCTCGAGAGAGACCACGGAAATCTACAGGCCACGCTCGTATGGGCGTCTGAGCAAAACGACCCCATCATGCAAGCGAGCTTGGCGGGTGCGTTGAGCAAGTTCTGGCAGGCCCGTGGCCACCTCCGCGAAGGTCGTTACTGGCTCGATAATGTGCTGAAACGAGATTCTAGCTACGCCGAGGAGGGGGTGGCGCTCACCGTGAACAAACGAGCACCCCTGCCTCCTGATCTGCGCATTAAGATGTTGATCGAAGCCGCCAACCTGGCGGCCGCCGACCTCGACTGCGTGGCGGCGGCCCAATTGTACAGGGAGAGCCTTTCCTGTCTCAGGGCAGCGGGGCGGGGTGAGCAGCAAGAATATGCCTTTGTGTTGGACAGAATGGCCCAGTCGTACAGGGCAGTCGGCAATACTGAAGGGGCCAAAGAAGCGCTGCGCGAGAGCCTGGAAATCTCCCGCAAGATCGGGGACAAGGCTTTGAGCGCGAGCACTCTGAACATGCTTGGCACGATGACCTACTATTCCGAGTATGGCCTTGACCGCGAGCTGGAAGGCATAGCTCTGTACAGGGCGAGCCTGGAGCTGTACCGGGAAGCAGGAGACAAAATCGGTATTTCGAACGTGCTTAACAATCTGGGCGAAGTGGCCCGCTTGCGCGGCGACTACGCTGAAGCGACTCGATTGTACGAAGAAAGTCTGACCCCTTGTCGGGAACTCGACGATTTGCTTGGGACGGCGATCGGGCTCATAAACCTGGGTTATATCGCTCTGCATGACGGTCGGTATGAACACGCCGAATCGCTGTTTTCCGAGAGCTTGACGTTGTGCCGGCATTTGGGCGGCAAGAAGACGATAGCTATTGCGCTTGGCGGGCTCGCAAGCTCCGCCGGTGGGCAAGAAGAGTGGACGCGAGCGGCCCGCTTGTTCGGAGCGGCAGAAGCCCTGCTCAAGGTCGTGGTTATGCCGCTTGCGCCTGCTGACGCTGTGGAATACGACCGTCACATGGAGATGGTGCGGGTGGCCCTGCCCGAAGCGGTCTGGAACGCCTCATTTACCGAGGGCATAACCCTGCCCACGGAGCAGGCGATCAAGTACGCCCTCTCAACCACGGGCGGGTAGCCTCTTGAGGTGCCGCTGGACATATTGCGCGCCAACGTAGTCTGTATTCTCCAGGCGCTGAAGTGCCCTCGCTTTCGATATTGACGACCGGCGCCGTACCATACTTCATTTCGCCAATTGTCTCCGTAACATCTTCATAATCCATCCACAATTCACCTTTATACTTGTATCAGACCGGGGAAACGCAAAGTCTCGCGGTCAGGAACAAATATGTAGAAGGAGAAAGAATCAAGATGGATCAGAATAGAGATTGGAAGCCGGTAGCCGCGCTGGTGCTGTCCCCGTTCAGAATATCCATCAGCACTCGGCTGTAGGCTGGCGCCTCGGGCCCGAAGAGGCTCGCGTCTATCACAACCGGTGCCCCTGCTACAGCCTGATGGATTATGACCCGAGGCAAGTGCTCGTACAGCCGGTAACACGGCATCCTAAGCAAAATCTCACCGTCCTCTAATTATTATCACGCTTTACATTAATCCTCGCCCCATATACTGACCATGTACCGCAAAAGAAATAGCTGTCTACGGGCGGTACAAACGACAAGCAAAGATTAATAACAAGGAGAACAAACATAATGAATATCAAGATATTAGCAGGTTCCGGCGCGGCCTTAGGCCTGCTGGGGTTAGGCATACTGGCCGGCAGTGTGGTCGGCGCCGGCGGGGTCTCTGCGCAGACAAGTGCTGCTCTTTCCTCGTCCGTGGCCAACGCACAGGTATCCCAGATTAGGGTCAGCTATTCCGATATAGCCGCAGCACCCGCAGCACAGGCAGCCGCTACCGCTGTCCCCAGCCAGTCCGCTCCCGCACAGCCTGCCCCCAAATCGTCCACCCCCATCCAGGCTGCGATAACCCAGGCGCAGGCCGAGCAGGCAGCTCTGACCGCAAGCCGGGGCAACACGGTGGATCACACCAGCTTGCAGGACCAGAATGGCACCGCAGTGTACGACGTTGACTTCACTAACGGCGGCGGTGTCGTTGTGGATGCGAACACAGGCGCAGTTATCGCTACAGAAGCTGCAGGTGCCGACAAGGGTGGAAACCGCGGCCCAGGCGGCGGTCGCGGCGGTCACGGCGGTGGCGCTGATCAGGCAGCTCTGGCCGCAAAGGCCACAGTAACCCAGCAGCAAGCCGAGCAAACAGCTCTGACTACAAGCCCGGGTAACACCGTCGATCACAGCAGACTGGGCCAGGATGCCAGCGGCACCATATTCTGGGATGTCGATTTCGATAATGGTGGCGGCGTAGTAGTGAACGCACAGACCGGCGCGGTCATAACGACAGAGGCTGCAGGAACGGATCAGGGCGGTCGTCCACACGCACCGGCTGCAGCCCAGCCGTAAGACTGAACGCTATATAAACAAAAGTAGATATGTGGAGAAGGGAGTAGGCCGGATGGCCTCCCCTTCTCAGTTCAACGCGTCCGGCAAAGCAAGGGTGGCATGAAACTGTGAAACCTGTCCTACCGGTCGAGCCCATAGTACCTCCTGTGCCGCCAGGCACTGGAGATCAAAGCAGCCGCCCCGGTCACGACAGAGGCAAGAGGGGCAAGCTGCTTATCGTTGCTTGTGTAGGATCTCTCTTACTGCTCCTTCTGCTCGCCGTCCGCAACCCGGGCCTGCCGGTCGTTCCCACCACCATCGCTACGCCGTCCCCACGTGCGCAATCCAATTCTACAGCCGTCACGGCTGCCGCGGCTGCGCCCTCGATGCTGCTCGCCCCGGCCTCCGTGGTGGGGCAGACCAACACTGAACCGGGCAAGCAGTTATTAGCTCCCGGGCGGCCTGTGTCCGTGCCCACACCTGCTCAAGCACTTACCTCCGTCGTCGCCTCACAGCGTGCCGGGATTACCACCGACGATTACGTCAACACGAGGACCGGCCCCGGCACAGCCTACAGGATAATTGCTCAGCTTCCCACCCAAACACGCGTACAGATAGTCGAAGAGCAAGACGGCTGGTATCACATTGCGACCCCCTGGGGACTGGAAGGCTGGGCACTTGCCGGCTTCTTCAGGCCGGTGCCGGACCTCTCGAGCAACCAGCCGCCCAGCATCGGTAGTGCGTCTACTGTGGGCGTGGTGAACATGCGCGCCGGCCCCGGCCCTGGCTATCCCATCGCTCGTAAGCTCGATGATGGTACTGTGCTGGATGTGCTGACGATCCAGGGCGCATGGTATGAAGTTCGTTTGCCTCTGGGTGACGTAGGATGGGTGAGCGCTGAATATGCGCCCCTCGATTGGATACCGCAGGTCTACGGTGGCACTGCATCACTGTCTACCGTATCCAACGACGTGGTGCAGATCGCGCAAGAGTATATCGGCGCTCGCTATGTCTGGGGTGGTTCTGACCCGAGCGGCTTCGACTGTTCCGGCCTGGCCTGGTACGTTTATCATAAGCTCGGTGTGGTGTTGCCTGCAGGCTCTGCTCAGCAGTTCAGTAGCGCCTACGGTCGATTCATCGGCAGCATGCCTGCTCTTGCACCGGGCGACCTCGTCTTTTTTGAGCGTACTACAGAGGAGACGGGAATCACGCACGTGGGGATATATGCAGGCAACAACGTGATGATTGCGGCGCGAAGCGAGAGGCTGGGCGTGCGCTACGTCAGCCTCGAAGATCCCTTCTGGAGCAGCCGCTTCGTGGGCGGCATCCGGCCCTATCGCTGATGCTTGCCCACGGCTCGCTCCATCGACACCGCCAGGCGAAAGGTTACATGCACACCTACTGTCTCATACCGGCGCGGAGTGAATAACGGGGACAAGCGTGCTTGGTTAATCGAGGAGTTCCTGTATTTGGCAGTGGGAACCGGAGCCTGGCTCGCCCTATACCATAGCTGAGGCTACTGTATCCTCGGCAGCAGCGCGGCCCTGGTAGACAGGGATCTTGATAGTGAAGCGTGTTCCCGCGCCCACGGCTGACTGTACCTCGATCGTCCCATCGTGCCTCTCAACAATCGTCTTCACAATCGATAGGCCCAGCCCGCTGTTGCCCGTGGCCCGCGTCCGCGAAACGTCACTCCGGTAGAAGCGCTCGAAGATATGCGGCAGGTCTCTTGGGTCAATGCCCGTGCCGGTGTCCCATACCTCAATC
This sequence comes from Chloroflexia bacterium, assembly GCA_038203825.1. GTDB lineage: Bacteria > Chloroflexota > Chloroflexia > QHBQ01 > JADMIH01 > JADMIH01. The sequence goes on from JBBRDO010000026.1 coordinate 32,228, forward strand.
CTGGCAAGGGTGCGTGCATCATGCTGGGGTAGTGCCTCGACTGCCACGCTCAGGCCCACCTTGCCGCCCTTCGGAGTGTGGCGCAGGGCATTGTCGAGCAGATTCAGGATTACCTGCTTCAACTGCCCGGAATCACCGCTCACCCACACCGGCTTATCGTATTGCCCGGAAAGTTGCAGGCCCCGCGCTTCTGCCATTGGCCCCATCTGAGTGACTGCTGCCTTCGCGGTAGCACTAATGTCCATTCTGGTGCGCCGGATCGGCGGCGTATCGCTGTTGCCCTCCGCACCTGCATTATCCAGGCGTGACAGCGTCAGCAGGTCGGTCACAAGACGGATCATTCGCTCCAGTTCTCCATTGATCGCGCTGGCTGACTGTTCAATTACTACACTGTCGTTACCGTGCGCGCCAATCATCAATATCTCCGCCAGTCCCTTCAGAGAAGTCAGCGGGGTGCGCAGTTCATGGGAGGCATCAGCCACAAAGCGGCGCTGAGCCTCCAGGGCTGCCACTAACCTACCGACCATGTTGTCAAAAGCCTTGCCAAGTCGTGCGACCTCGTTACGGCCCGCCGGCAGTTGCAGCCTGCGCTTCAAATCGCCCCCGGCTATTGCCTCGGCCGTGTCGGCTACCCTGTCCAGCGGGCGCAGCACAGCGCGTGTGAAGGCCGTGCCCAGCAGCAGGCCGGCGATCGTGCCCCCTATCACGCCCAGCAATAGATACAGTCCAAGCCGGTTGAGTGCGGCATCCGCCCCAGCCAGCGAAGCCGACTGTTCCAACAGCCGGTCAGTGGAATTGACCAGTAGTGCGTTGGCTGTGGCATCAGCCTCACCGCTCAACTCCGTTGTGATGCTCATGAGCACTACCACATACCTGCTGCCGTCTGACCTTTGAGCCACCCAGTGCATGGTCTGCCCGCTGGCTATGACAGCGGCTGCCTGCGCAGGAGTTACCGCATCAACTACGGGTGCCGTGCCGCCGGACGGGTCCTGGGTGCTCGTAATTACTTGCCCGCCGGAGTCCAGAACCGCCACCGTGACATCAGGGCCGCTGAGGCCCCTGATCAGGACGTCGAGGTGAAGTGCGTCGCCCGAACCGGGTCCCGGTTTCCCACTTCCGCCATCCCGCGTGTCGGGCTGGCCGCCCCGATCGGGAAACGACTGGGGCACGGGGGTTGCCATGACACGAGCCGCGGATTTCTCCAACCGCATCGCCGCATCCTGCACAAGAAAATCCTGCTGCTGGGTATATACCAGCACGCCAACCAGAGAGAGTGTGATTACCAATAACAGGGTATAAAGAGCGCTCAGTTGCCAACCCAGTGGCATGCTCCACAATATCCTGCGCAAGGGACCTATGTTGCCACTCTTGCCTGCTGCTTGCTCAGTCTCCTTCATTGGAAGGCTCCAGCGTATAACCGATTCCGCGCAGGCTCCGAATCAGCGTGCGATCTTCGTCACCCAGTTTCTCGCGCAGATAGCGTATGTATACGTCTACTACGTTGGTATCGCCGAAGTAATCGTAGCCCCAAACGCGGTTCAGGATGGCCTCCCTTGAGAAGACCTGGCGCGGATGTGAAATGAGCATTTCCAGCAGGTCGAACTCTCTTGGGGTCAGCTCGATCTGTCGCTCGCCGCGAGTTACTTTGCGCGTGACGCGATCCAGCGACACTCCTCCTGCCCGCAACGTGCTCTGCAAATTGATGCCTTTGCGCCGCAGGACCGCCTTAATGCGAGCCAGCAGCACCGGCAGGGTGAAAGGCTTGATGAGGAAGTCGTCGGCCCCGCTCTCTAAGCCGGTGACCTGGTCCTCGTCCTCTCCTTTGGCTGTGAGCATCAGGATGCCCACGTCACCGGACGCACACAGTTTACGACAGACCTCGATGCCGTCCATGTTCGGCAACATCCAGTCGAGGACAACCAGGTCCGGCTTCGTTACGCTCGCCTTGTATATGGCTTCCACCCCGTCGCGAGCCACGCTCACTTCGAACTTCTCGTAGGTGAGCGCGATGGTCAACATCTGCACTATCAACGGCTCGTCATCTACCACCAGCACCCTGACCGGGCGTTCGCCTTCGCCTTCTATTGTTGTCTGTCTCTGCGTTCCTGCCGTATTGCTCATTTTGCTCTCCAAGCCTGCCTCTTTATTTTCCCGTCCTCGTCGCTATGTGCTTCAAACACCTCTTGTGAACGCTCAGGGGCGTCTACAGTTCTCGCTATGATATCATCTTAGCGCGTCAGAGTTAAAGGAAGAGGACAGAAAAATTAGAAAACGATGTGAAGGCGATCCGGTGAGCGGCTCATAGGGCCCGTCTGCAACGAGCTCTCGTGCAAGTGCGCTTGCCCCATAAAGCGATCAACTCCCCCTATTGACGGGCATAACTTTAAGGGGCTATATTGTTTCCCATGCGTGCAACCGGCCATACAGGATTTGTGGTGTGCCTGGCATTGATTGCACCCCTGTCGGTGATCCCATTACTCTGTAATATCGGAATAGGAACAAACAACAGGAGGAGATAAGCGATGTTACCAATGCTTGCTCGTAACTGGTAGGTGCTGGCCCTGCGCGGTGTGTTTGCAATCATCTTTGGCATCTCAATGATCGCCCTCGCCTTTCGCCTGCGCAGCATGCCCATAGGGGCCCCGACGGTGGCCATTCCTCCTGCTCGCGTTTGAACTCCGCCGGCCGCTATCCGGCCTGCGTCTCTTCTATCGCCCGCCGCAACTCGTTGCCTGCTGCTTATGGGAACGTCTTGAAAAGATCGCTCAGGTCGGTGGCGTTCGCCGCGTCCCGTAGCATCGGGCTGAGGCCGAATATCTCCTCTACCGTGAGCAAGGTCGAGCTATGCGTATAAGCGATGCTGTTCGAGTAGCCGCCTCCCCTGGCGACAGGTGACAGCACGATCATGCCGATCGGCCCATCTCTGCCTTCGCCTTCGTCCCAGGTTATGAAGAGCACGCCGCCATCCTTGTACGCACTAGAGCCGAGTATCGCCGGAACTTCACCGGCCAGCCAGTTATCGCCGTTCTTGACGCTGTCCCTGCTCGCGCAACCGCTGGTATTATGCATATCGTCGCACAGGTCGGGCGTTATGAAGTTGTAGCGGGCCGGGCCATCCCCTTGCAGATCCCCGGTGAGTTCGCTGTAGGGCCGGACGTGCGCAATGCAGTAGGTGGATTGTGGGTCGTTGCCCCCGGTTACATCGTCAAAGTAGATCATCGGGTTATGCTTGGGTGCATACAAGCCCTTGCCGGCCAGCGGGCAGTCGTTGCCGCTTATGCCTTCCTGGTACGACTTCCAGGAGACACCCTTCTTATCGAGGAGAGTCACGAGGTGGTTGGTCGTGCTCTGGTGGTTAGCCGACGGGTTTGCGTCGTTCGTAATGCCGAAGTTGCTGCCCGCTTCCAGCCACAGATAGTTGGGCTCGCTTGGGTGTATCCCTGGCGGATTGTAATACTGCTCTGCGTGTGACGCCTGCGGCAATAGCACCTGGTTAATGTAGGGAGCGGAAGGGCTATCTTTGATATCTGACCAATTATGGTTCTCCATCATGATCACGAATACGGTCTTAATGCCGCCCGTCGCCTGCCGCGCCGTCCCTGTTGGAGCTTCTGTTGGAGCTTCTGTTGGAGCCCCAAGCGGCACCATAGTCGCAAACGTAAACGCTGGGGTTGCCGTTCCGCTCTTGTCCTTTGGAAGGGGCGTACTCGTTGCTGCACCACTAACCTCGGTGCGCGTGGCAGCCGCAGTTGGCCTCGATCTCGTAGCAGTAGCGACGGGAACCGTGGGCGTCGCGGCACTCGGCGAAACTGCGGGCATGGACCCCGCCACGGTCGATGGCCCCGACCCTTGTGACCCGTTGAGAAGACGATATCCTGCAAATACGATCACCGCGGCCAATATCACAAGCACCAGAATTCCGATCAGGCGTTTATTGGACGTGGCACTACCCGTATTCGGTGGGAGATTTTGGTTCAAGGCTTCCACATTCTCCTATTAGATATTGGGCGACAAAAGCGTTAGGCGGCCGCGCTACTACCGCAAGATAGAGGCCCACCATTTGACCGATAATACAACTCACGGCAGAACAGGTTGTAGCTGTGTTCCCGCCTCCCAGGCGCGCAGATACTTGTAGGGCGAGATAATGCCGCGCCGTGTCTCCCAGTCAGTCGGCGTGGTGGGCGGGCTGATGCCGAAATGCAGGTGCGAGTCTGTGAAGCGGGCATCGCCGCTCTTCCCCGTCTTGCCCAGCATCTGGCCCGCGGCAACCTTCACGCCGGGCATGATCCCCGATTCGACAGCCGAGAGGTGCGAGCCGTAATAGCGCACACCGTCCGCCCCGATGATGGCTACAGATAAGCCTCCGCGAGTTGCCGGGTCGTCCACCTTAGGATCCCAGACGTCTTTGATACTGACAAAGTCTACCACTCCGTCCGTGGGCGCAACAAACAGGCTGCCGATCGGGCAGAAGATATCGGTTGCCGGATAGTCATGGTGGTACTGCCCGTAGGTTGTGACCGATGCAGGACTTACGGGGAATACGTAGCGATGGCTGGCGCTGGACCCACTCGCTTGCGTGGCTGATGGCTGGACAAGTACAGGCATGGCGGCTACAGGCGTGGGCGAACTAGCCGCAGGAGGTGCTTGTGGCGGCCTCGAAGTCGCTGTTGCAGACGGCACCCTGGTTGATGTAGCCGTATCGGTAGCGCCTGTAGTAAAAGTAACAGGAGGCATGGCCGTCGAACGGGCCACCGGGGCACTGGGCACGGCGGTAGCAGCCGCGGCCTCTAGCGCGGATGTTGCGGTACCGAGCGGGGAAGGTGTCGAAGTGGCCAATGGAGAGACTGTCGACGCAGTTGTGGCAGTTGGCGTTTCCGACCCCTGGTCACACGCGACGATGAGCAGGAGGCTCACAACCACCAGTGCAAGCACGCCCACAGGCAATAGACGCTGGCTGGAGGGCGGATGCTGCTGGCTGGCGAGGGTCGAACATATGCGAATCGGTTGTGCCACATCAACTCCAATTGCCTGCGGATAAATCGCCAATGCCGCTAAAGAGGTACGTAACTGCGGCAGGCAAAACAGGTCGCCCGTGCTCCCACAATCCGCTTCTCGGGGCGGTTGCCCGTCTATGGTCGCCTCACTGTTATCATACACCGGCAACATTAAGGGAATATGAAACGTGGCGAGTCCCACACTATAATGCTCGCGATCGCGTCTAGTGCCACGGTGACGCACAAACTAATGCCTCTCAGTCCCGGTCGGTCCCCCTGTTTCAACGGTTTACAGGCTAGTCAAGGCTGCTCGTTCTGGCTACAATACAATGGATGGCACAAGGAGGCTCCACCAAAGGGGAAAATCATGGTCGATACCGGCAAACGGGGCAGCGCGACGGGAGAAGATGTATGGCCCAGTCTTCCATAGAAGCCAAACGATAAAGGAGAAGCAATGCCCAACATGGATGAAGGATGTGTACACTTTCAGGAGCTACACGAGGTCACACCGAGCTCAAACGGCTGCGAGGACTGCCTGAAGATAGGGGACAACTGGGTGCATCTGCGTCTGTGCGAGACCTGCGGGCACGTCGGCTGTTGCGATAACTCGAAGAACAAGCACGCCACCAAACACTACCACGCCACGCATCACCCCATCATAAAATCGTACGAGCCCGACGAGGACTGGGGTTGGTGCTATGTGGATCAGGAGTTCTTCGAGTCTCTGCCCGTCAACCTGGGTAGCCATCACACCTAGTGGGCGGCGTTGTGCTGTCATGCCGGGGCTGCCTCTATTCCCTACAAGGCACCCACCTGCGCTAGAAAAGCCGGTATCTCAAAATAGATACGAGCACGCTTGATCTTGTTTCCCTCCAGATCATAAGCCACGCACAAGGGTATATGCACCTCTTTGCCCGTGGCGGGCACTCCTGCAAATTCCCCCACGTGCTTGCCGACGAAATCCCATTCCGTGATGGCTTTGCCCTCGCTGATTACCATGTTCTTGAGCAAGGCGTCAGCCTCAAACGCACCCTGGTATAAACCGTGAAGCATATCTAGCACGGCCTCGGGGCCGCGTTGTTCCTCCCCCGTTGCCATGATCTTGAAGACTACGTCATCAGCCAGGGTGCTAGTGTCTGCATGTTCCGAGTTGAAGTATTTGTCGAGCGTCGCACGGGTTTCCTCTATGGTCATTGTCTTGCCTCCTGTACGTTGTTCCTTCTGTTCTGCCTGTTGACGGGCTTGAACATGCTCCGGCCCTCCTTCAGTGCCGCCAGTTTTGACCCAGCATACAGCATTCGATGGCCGTTATCAACGGTCAATCGGCAATACTCAGGCTTTCCTTTCCTTTCCCGCACCTTTGACACTCCTACTTTGGCCTGACTGGTTCTATCTGCATCAGCAGTGGTATTATGGCAGTACCGTCGGCCCCACCATAAGCATATTACCTCAAGAACACTGGGAGTCTCTTCGCAGTGTTCTGCACCCTGCTCGTCCTCCTAAGGCGGTACCTTTCATGACCCATTGGCTTACGCCTCAGCGCCTCTTCCGGCGACATATCAGCCTTCTCCTTGCAGGTCTGGCTGCCCTCCTCGTACTGCCGGCGCTATCAGCCTGCGACCAGGGAACTCCAGCTACTCCTGCTGTGCTTGCCACGTCGACTGCTCCCGGGCCTCCCACAGCAACGCCCATCGCCGCAGCGGTCGCGTCTCAAGCTACCGTATTCCAACCTGAAAATACTCCGGCTCTCGCAACAATGACCCCCGTCATCATTAGCACCGCCACGGCCACGCCCTTGCGAAGCACTGCAACGCCAACCTGGACACCGGCTCCGCCGCCCTTCCCTTCGCCCACTCGCGCCCCCGCACCACCTCTGCCCACCTACACGCCCGCGGCACCCCTCCCAACCGCTACACATGCTTCCACATCCCAGCCGCTACCTACGCAAACTCAAATACACCTGCCTCCTACCTCAACCGCCGCACAGGCGACCGGCAAGGGCCGGATCGACGAGGTTTCGAGCGGGTTCGGCAACCCGGACGACCTGGTGGTTGCTCCTTCAGGCGACATAATCTTCGGCGACTTCGGGAACAAGGCGGTCAACGTCATAAGCGCCGGGGCAGGCTCGCCCCATGTGCTAGCTAGCGGCATAGGAGAACCCGAAGGGCTGGTGGTGACAGGTGATGGCGCCGTTATCGTGGCCGACCAAGCCACCAACCGTATTCTGGAGATCGATTATCAGACAGGCAGCGTAAAGTTGCTGCGTCAGCTCGTGAACAATACAGGTCAGGACGGCGTGGACGGCCTCGGTCTGGACCCGGTGACGGGCGACATCCTGATAGCCGACAGCCCGAATGGCCGTCTGCTGCGCATGAGCCGCGACGGCACCTCTCTGAAGACGATAGCCACAGGCTTTGTGAGGCCCACAGATGCCGAAATCGAGGCCGACGGGAATATCGTGCTGGTCGACGAATTCGGGAACGCCGTCTACAGACTGCACGTCGACGGTAGCCGCACGAAGCTTGCAAGCATATACCAACCCGACGACGTAGTGATCGGCCGAGATGGTAGCATCTACGTCAACTCGCTCGGCGGCGACATCGCACGCATAGACCCGGTGACCTCCAGGATGCAAGTGTTGCTGTCGGGCCTCAAGCTGCCCCACGGCCTGGGTATAGACGCCGAGGGCCGCCTGGTGATAATCGAGACAGGCAACAACCGCATATTCAGGCTCACGCCTTAGGCTTCAAATATCGCCTCAATTCCGACCAGGCTTCGAGTTTCTCCTCATAGGTCTTCACGTGCAGACCGGGCGTCGGACTGGTAGAAGGCAACGTGATTACGTCTATAGCGCCCGGCAGCATCTTTGCGTACTTGTCGAAATCTTTTGCCGCCCTTGACCCATTCAACCCGATACAGACGATGCTCGGATAGCGGGATAGCAGGCTCTTTATGTCGTTAGGCTTTCCATCTCTAATGGAGGAGTCCAGGCTGCCCTTCCGACTAGCTTCGCCAAGCACATCCCACAAGGCGATGCCTTGCTGCTGCACGAACGCTACGCGCTCAGGATAATCTCCGTGTACCTCGCGGCCAAATAGGGCGTAAATGATTGGCCAAAAGTGGTTACGTGGGTTGGCATAGTACTGCTGCTGCCGTAGCGACTCGGCACCTGGTATCGAGCCCAGTATCAGCACCCTGCCCTGGTCGTCAATGATCGGCTCAAGTGACTTGATCAACGCTTGTCTCCTCCATATTCTCTGATCTTGCCTTCATGAACTCCTCGACCTCGGCGAACGTGGGCAGCGAAGGCTGCGCACCCTCCCTTGTCACCGTAAGCGCCCCGGCCGCGTTGGCCCATCGTAGTGCCTCTTTGGGCTCCGCACCCGCCGCCAGCCGCACGGCAAACGCCCCCACGAAGGCATCCCCCGCAGCCGTCGTATCAACGACCCGCACCCTGAAAGCGGGCACCGGCACGCTCGACCCACTTACCGGCAGGAGTAGCGCTCCTTGCTCGCCGAGCGTTATGACCACGCCGCGTGCGCCTGCTCTCTGTAATATTCGGGCCGCTTCCTCGGGTGAGGTTACGTTGCCGGTAGCGGACGTGCCGCGTGCCAGCAAGAGTACCTCGCTCTCGTTCACCACCAGGTAGTCAACGAGCGACAGCAGTTGCGGGGTCAGCGGCCGAGCGGGCGCGGCGTTCAAGATCACCGTCACCCCGCCTTCCCGCGCTGCCTGCGCTGCGCGCTCAACGACGGTGAGCGGTATCTCCAACTGCATCAGGAGTATATCTGCTTCCGCGATCAGCTTACGCGCCGCCTCGATATCGGCGACAGAAAGCCGGCCGTTCGCGCCCGGCACGACGATGATCGTGTTCTCCCCACTATCATCAACGGTGATCAGGGCCACACCGGACGACTCGTCCTTATCGCTCACGAGACGCTCGGTATCGATTCCCTCACGCTCCAGGTTTCTCGACATCGTATCCCCAAAATCGTCGCCGCCCACCCGCCCGATCATGCATACTTCCGCGCCCTGCCGCCTCGCCGCGACCGCCTGGTTAGCGCCTTTGCCGCCGGGGATCGTGTTGAAGGCGTGGCCAAGGATCGTCTCCCCGGCGAGCGCGAAGCGGGGTGCGCGCACCACAAGGTCCATATTGATGCTTCCGACAACCGCGACTTTCGACATTCCCTGGGTCCTCTATGCACTTCTGGTTCTGCTTCTGCGCACGACGCGCTGTGCAAGTTTGCTCAACTCGCGCAACCAGAGCACGCTGCTCGCCACGAGCGTGCAGAATAGCCAGTCGCCCCACTGTAGCGACACCGTATCAAAGGCTTGCTGCAAGAACGGTACGTAGATAACGGCGATTTGCAATGCCACGGATAATGCCACTGCTCCCCACAGCCACACATTGTGGAACAACTGGAAGAAGACGCTGTGCTCGTCTGAACGAGCGTTGAATACATTGAACATCTGGAACATTATGAGCGTGGTGAAGGCCATTGTTCTGCCATACTCAATGCTTCCTGTCCCCGCGATTAGGCCGCCGGGCAAGGACGCATCGAGCACCAGCAGCGTTCCTGCAGCCACGATGATGCCGACGAACCCTATACCGAACCACATCTCGCGTGTAATAACCCCGCTGCCCCGTGCCCGCGGTCGTTGCAGCATGACATCGGGCTCGGCAGGATCAAGGCCAAGCGCTAACGCAGGTGCGCCGTCCGTCACCAGGTTGGTCCATAGGATCTGGGTTGCCAGCAGTGGAGCGATCACCAGTTCGTTGCCCGCGGCCGTCAAGCCGAGCACCCTGGCCAGCACCACGCCGCCGAACATGGTAAGCACTTCGCCGATATTGGAAGAAAGCAGGAAGCGCAGGAACTTCTGGATGTTTCTGAAGACCGTGCGCCCTTCTTCCACCGCATTGACTATGCTAGCGAAGTTGTCATCAGTCAGGATCATGTCGGCGGCTTCCTTCGACACGTCTGTGCCCGTGATCCCCATTGCAACGCCGATATCTGCCGTCTTGAGAGCCGGCGCGTCGTTCACGCCGTCGCCCGTCATGGCCACCACTTCTCCGTTCTGCTGCAATGCCCTGACGATGCGCAGCTTATGCTCGGGGTTTACACGGGCGTACACCGAGCATTCGACCACCGTTGTGCGCAACTCCTCGTCAGACATCTGCGCCAGCCCTGCGCCCATCATTGCAGTAGCACTTCCACTGCTGACAATGCCTAGCTCCGCTGCTATTGCGACCGCCGTTCGGGGGTGATCGCCCGTGATCATAATAGAGCGTATGCCCGCACCCCGCGCCACAGCCACCGCCCTCTTCACTTCCTCACGCGGTGGGTCGATCATACCCACCAGGCCCAGGAAGACCAGCTCCTGTTCGATCTGGTCACTTACCCCGTCGGAATTCTGCAGCGTCTCCCGTGGCAGCGAGCGGTAGGCGATGCCCAGTGTGCGCAGCGCCTCGCCTGTGAGCTGTTCGTTGGCAGCCTGAATGCGCGCTCTATGTTCTGCGGTCAACGGCTCTGTCACATCGCCAACCCTTACCTCCTGGCATCGATCCAGCAGAATGTCAGGCGCGCCCTTGCTGAATACAAGCAACTCCTCCGGACGTTCCGTATCGGTATGCACGGTGCTCATAAGCTTGCGCTCTGAAGAGAATGGCACCTCTCCCACCCGCTCGAATCGCTGCTCCAATTCCTGGTCTGTGAGCCCCGCCTTATGTGCGGCCACGATCAACGCCCCCTCTGTGGGGTCTCCCTGGATAATCCAGCGTCCATCTCGCTCCTGCAGCACGGCATTATTGGCCCGGTTGGCTGCACTCAGTGTGCGGAGCACTTCCGTGTTTAGTGCGCCCTCCCCGAGAGCGTGGCCGTCTTGCCGTAACTCCCCCTCAGGCCCGTATCCTGTGCCCGTCAAGTTTATCCGCCCGCTAGCCGTGACGACGGTGCGCACGGTCATTTCGTTGCGCGTCAACGTGCCGGTCTTATCCGAGGCAATAACCGTGGCTGACCCGAGAGTCTCAACCGCCGGCAGTTTGCGAACGATCGCGTTGCGCCTAGCCATGCGCTGCACTCCGAGCGCCAGTACTGATGTAACCACGGCGGGTAAGCCCTCCGGCACCGCCGCCACGGCCAGTGCTACCGCCAGGATCAGCACATCCACAAGACTGTTGAATTCGTGTACATCTTCCACGATGATAATGGCGAAGATCATGACCACCGCGATAACCACCACCAGTATCCCTATGACTTTGCCGGTGCGGTCCAGCTCCCTCTGGAGTGGAGTATCCTCGCTCTGGGTCCGGTGGAGTAGGCCCGCGATCTTGCCCATCTCCGTCTCCATGCCCGTGGCCGTCACCACCGCTCGCCCTCGACCATAGGTGGCTGCCGTGCCGGAGAACAGCATATTGGAGCGATCGCCGATCCCTACTTCCTCGGCAAGCGGGTCAACATCTTTGGAAACCGGCAGGCTCTCACCGGTAAGTGAGGCCTCGGCTGTTTGCAGCGCAATCGACCGGATCACTCGCCCGTCCGCGGGAATCGTATCTCCCTCCTCAACCAGGATGATATCTCCCGGTACAACTTCGGTGGCCGTCACGCGCCTGGGCTGGCCATCCCGCAGCACCGAGGCCTCTGCCGCAGCCATGGCTCGAAGCATAGCCACGGACTTCTCAGCGCGGGCCTCCTGCAAATACCCGAGGATACCGTTGAGCAATACTATGGATAAAATCACCAGCGTCTCGTAGGGCAGCGCCTCATCGCGCTGGTATAGCCACACTACCAGGGATATCCCGGCGGCGACCAGCAGCAGGATGATCAGTACGTCCTGGAACTGCGCAAGGAACTTACGCCAGCCAGGGATTGGCCTCTCGGCCAGCAATTCGTTGGGGCCGTACAGCGCCAGGCGCGCGCGTGCTTCTTCCGTGGTCAGCCCCCGCTCACTATCGCTCCCGAGCGTGGAGATCACCTGCTCCGCCGGCTGCCGGTAAGCAGACGCCACATCAACTTCGCGCATCTTCCCCTCCCTGGCCAAGTGCGTCGACTCTGCCCAGCATGATCATTCTATGATATTGACGCCTGCAGCGCCAATTACTCACGCTTCACGGCCAGGCGGGTCCCGTTCTGTTACCAAACTTCGACCCTTGTTGACTCGCCATTTCACTCCTGTATGCTATCCTTAATGGTATAGGTGGGGGCTCCTTCTGCTATTCCGGCACGACCGTTGTTCCCGCCGGGCACCAGGCAATATTCGCACGCGACGGTGATATAGCCTGTTAGCTTCGCACCGGACCGCGGCGAGGGGAGGCTCAGATGTCAACTTCGGAATACCCTTCGGAAATGAAGGAAACGAGCGGCGAGACCCGGCCCGATAGTGGAAGTAGCATTGGACGTGAAGTGCTTGTCGCTCTTGACGGCTCTGCCCTCGCAGAGGCTGTGCTTCCGCAGGCCATTACCTATGCCGGTATCAATTCCAGCGGACTGCTGCTATTGCGCGTAGCTAACACGCCCTTCATACCGATGATGGCGCTAGGCGGCGCACCCGAAATCGACGCAAATGTCATCGAGGATATGTGGCAAGCAGAGCTTGGCGAGGTTCGCGGCTACTTGCAGGATGTTGCGTATCGCCTGGTTCCCCTGGATTTGCCTGTACGACTGGAAGTGCTGCAGGGTGAGCCCGCACAGGCTATCACGACTTACCTTGACGAAAACCCAAAGATCCTGGCGGTTGCCATGGCTACGCATGGCCGGACGGGGCTGAGAGGGTGGGTGCTCGGCAGCATAACAGACAAGGTGCTGCGCTCGTCTCCCAGGCCCTTGCTTATTGTGCGTCCCGCCGCGCACGAAGATACCATGCACTTCCAGGTCGCTCCGGCGCCTGCCCCTGTGTATCGCACAATTCTGGTCCCGCTTGATGGCTCTCCGTTTGCTGAGCAAGCCCTGGATCAGGCTCGCGATCTGGCAGAGCGCACCGGAGCAGAGCTGGTGCTGGTTACCGTAATGCTCGGTACGGACTACTACACGAGTCCGTCCGTCGATACTGAGACCTGGGCGATCGCAGAGCGCGATGAGGCAAAGCGGTTGGCTGCTTACCTGGCTGCTACTTCTGAACATCTCAGGGCAGCCGGATTGTCGGTCCGCGCTCAACTGGCGCATGGTTACCCACCCGAAGAGATCCTCAGGGTCGGCGAGCAAGAAGGTGCCGATCTGATCGTAATGGCCACCCACGGACGCGGGGGTCTGCAACGTCTCTGGCTGGGTAGCGTTGCCTCAAAGACGGTGCAGGCTTCGACCCTCCCGATCCTGCTCGTGCGGCCCACTGAGGTAGGCGAGTAGCTATCTACTCACCCTCCATCAGTCTAAACATGGCGGCAAAGAACCCGAGGTGATTCTCTACCCACCCCTCAGCACCGTTCGGCATCCCGCGCGCGCTCAAGGAGCAATTCGCGCTCGCGAGCATTTTGTGTGAGCGCCGCCGCCCGCTCGAACTCCGCGCGCGCCTCCTTGAACCGGCCAAGCCTGGCAAGCAGATCGCCACGCACGCTCGGCAAGAGATGGTAGTTCATCAGTGCCGGCTCCGAAGTCAGCGTATCGACAAGTTCAAGTCCTGCCTCCGGGCCGTAGGCCATCGAGAGCGCGACCGCCCGGTTTAGCTCGACAACGGGGGACGGCGCAACCTGAGACAGCGCATCATATAGCGCCGCGATGCGCACCCAGTCCGTCGCATCCGGGGTATGCGCCCGCGCGTGACAGGCCGCAATTGCTGCTTGCAGAGTATATGGCCCTAGCTCACCCCCCAGCTTCTCCGCACGCTCCAGTGCCGTAAGACCGCGATGAATGAGAAGTTGGTCCCAGCGCGCCCGGTTCTGATCCATGAGCAAGATCGGCGCTCCTGACGGACGAGTTCGCGCTTTCATGCGCGACGCCTGAAGCTCCATCAGCGCTACAAGGCCGTGGACTTCGGCTTCGCCGGGAACAAGCTCGGCAAGGATTCGGCCGAGGCGGAGCGCCTCTTCGCACAGCGCCGGCCGCATCCAGTCCTCCCCGGCTGTTGCCGAGTAACCCTCGTTGAATATGAGGTATATCACCTCCAGCACCGACCACAGGCGAGCGGCACGCTCGGCCCCGCTCGGCCCCGCGAAGGGGATGTGGGCCTCAGCCAGTGTGCGCTTGGCCCGCACGATCCTCTGGGCTACAGTCGCTTCCGGCACGAGAAAGGCACGCGCTATCTCCGGGGTCGTCAGGCCGCCGAGCACCCGAAGCGAAAGAGCGATGCGCGCCTCGATTGAGAGCACCGGGTGACAGGCTGTGAATATCAGGCGCAGCAGGTCATCATCGAGGTCTTCCTCGTCATCCAGCACGGCGTCGAAGTCCGCTTCGCTTAGCTCCTGCCGGATCTGTAGCTCGCTGCCCAGTTCTTCATGCTTGCGTTCGGTCATCTTCATATGGCGCAGCCTGTCGATTGCACGATGTTTTGCGGTGGCCATCAGCCATGCACCGGGCTTGTCCGGTATACCTATCTCCGGCCACCGCTCCAGCGCGATCACGAGTGCATCCTGCGCCAGGTCCTCTGCCAGGCCGATGTCACGCAGGATACGCGCCAGTGCGGCGATGAGCTTGGCCGACTCAATTCGCCACACTGCTTCGATTGCACGGTGAGTATCCGGCTGGTTCATACTCTTCCCATTTGGGCTACTCTATTCCTGTTCGTACGCTCGCCTCAGCTCTGCAACATCGATTTTCGACATTTGCAGCATTGCTTGCATAACGTTTCCGGCCTTCTTCGGATCGTCGTCTTGCAGTAGCTGGCCCAGCGCGCTCGGGATAATCTGCCATGATACGCCAAACTTATCTTTCAGCCAGCCGCATCGCCCCTTTTCGCCGCCTTCTGAAAGCTTCTCCCACAGTTCGTCCACTTCTTCCTGTGTTTCGCAGTTCACAAAGAGCGAAATACCTTCGGCAAAGGTGAAGCTCGGCCCCCCATTCAGCGCGATGAACTCCTGCCCCTCGAGCACGAATGACGCGCTTATTACTGTTCCGGCAGGCAATGGCGCTCCTTCTCCGTAACGGCTGATATTCAGGATCTCTGAGTTCTTGAAAGTGGAAACATAAAGCTTCACGGCCTCTTCCGCTTGATCGTTGTACGTCAAAAATGTGGTGATCTTTTGCATCGTGTTCCCCTTAAAGTCAATATTGCTCTCCTACCCATGCGCCGCGCTAAACCGGCTGCGCATGGGTAGTTAGCATGTAAAACTATCCCTTTGTGTTATTCTCTATCTGGGCGCGCTGCCGCGCTTCCTGCTCCCTTAGTTCGGGCGTGAACTCGGCCACCAGGTCCTCGGACTCGAATATCGGGCGGATCTCAATCTCGGTGCCACCCCCGAATGGCGCTCGCTTGAGCCACTCGACAGCCTCGTCCATCGACCGCACCTGCCATAGCCAGTAGCCCGCGATCAGCTCCTTCGTTTCGGCGAAGGGTCCGTCGATCACGATCTTCTGGTCTCCCGAGAAGCGGACCCGCTTCCCCTTGGAGCTTGGATAGAGCCCGTCGCCTGCCAGCATCACGCCGGCCTTTATCAACTCGTCGTTGTACTTCCCCATCTCGGTGAGAATCTTCTCGTCCGGTAGTACGCCTGCTTCACTCTGCTCGTTCTCTTTCACAAATACCATCACTCTCATCGTCTTATCTCCTTTTGTCTACTACCTACTGGTTGTGTTTCTAGCTGGTCCTCCGAGCGCAACCCACTCGGTGTGAAACCTTGCTCTATTAATACGTCGAATGAGCCTTCGCCAAATCGACATGAAGTTACCCGATTTCCCAACGAGTTTCTCAGCAATTCTGTCGCTGGGTCCATGATACGTGCCGGTTCCATCGGTGTTCCGTCCACTTAGGCACATCCGGCGAACAAGATCGTGCTCGCTCTGCCCCGAGTTTCGCATGTTGCATTTCGTCCATGAGGTAGAGTATAGCACGCGGCCTGGTGGGCCTTTATGCGTGCCAGGCGTAATAATCTGCAATATTCTTTCACCAATCTGCTACCCACAGTTACCCTTCTTTCAACCCGTGTGTGCTACGCTTCCTTATGGAAGTATGGGATGGAAGTATGGGATGGAAGTATGGGCGTCCGTGAACGCCTTTCTTTTTCGGCTAATAGTTCAATAGCGGTTGAAGTACATGGGCTCACTATCCGATGGATAGTTCCCACAATCTGGAGGCATAAGATGCATAACGTAAAAGTACTCGGTTCAGGCTGTGCCAATTGCAAGCGGTTGGAGGCTTCGGTTCGCAAGGTGTCGGAAGAGATCGGCTTGAGCGCTGAGATTGAGAAGGTAACAGACTTCAACGAAATCGTAGAGTGGGGCATCCTGGCCACACCGGGCCTCGTGGTAGACGGCAAGGTAGTGGCAGCCGGGCGTATACCTTCGGAGAAAGAGATCGCCGGCTGGCTCAAAGAGTAACACTCTGCTGACAAGAAAAGAGGTTCAACTATGATCACTTCTACTCAGTCTACTCAGTCTACTCAGTCTACTCAGTCTACCCTACCAGCGCCAGCCGCACCGTCCATAGAGACAACCGCGTCGCCCCAAGCAACGAATGCAGAGCCCCTAAACCCATCGGCCGTGCAACCCCCATCCGCTAGCTCACCTGTCGGAAGATTGCGCCCCGGGCCTGCGCTCACGCTGGGCATCGCGGCGGTTGCTTGGCTCGCGGCCTACAGCGTGGTCGAGTCCCTCGCTAACTGGCTCACATACGATCTACTGGGACTGGCACACGGCTCACAACTTGGAGCATCGGCAGCTTTCTTCCTGTACGACGTGCCCAAGATCCTGCTGCTACTGGGTGGCATGATCTTCCTGATTACCATGATCCGCTCATTCTTCTCTCCT